>NZ_CP107913.1:6897500-7242500 GCF_036014115.1 Streptomyces sp. NBC_00448 | reverse complement strand
AAGAGGACACCGCAGTCGACGATCAGCAGCCGGCCGGCGTATTCGAAGACGGTCATGTTGCGGCCGATCTCACCCAGGCCGCCGAGCGGTGTGATGCGCAGACCGCCCTCGGCGAGTGCCGGCGGGGGACCGAGTTCAGGGTGCGGATGACTCAAAGGGTTTCTCCTTACCGCGCATGCCAGAGGGCCCCTCGTGGGGGCCGTGGCCGGCGCGACGCTGTTCCGATGTTCGAATGGTGGTGCCGCGTTCGGATTTCTTTTCCGACGTTTTCGTGGTCCGCGCATGATCCGCTCGTGTCAGTGTCCGGCGGATTTCGCGAAGTGCTGCTGTATTCAGTTGTGAAGTCCTGTGTGCTCCGGGCGTGCTCAGAGGTGTACCCCGCCGGCGGCGAGATCCTTCCTGAGCTGCTCGGTCTCCTGGTCGCCGAGGGCGACCAGGGGGAGCCGGAGCGGGCCTGCGGGCAGCCCGCGCAGCGCGAGGGCGGTCTTCGTGGTGATGACGCCCTGGGCGCGGAACATGCCGGTGTAGACGGGCAGCAGGCACTGGTGGATCTCGGTGGCCTTGGCGACGTCGCCGCTGGTGTACGCCTCCAGCAGGGCGCGCAGCTCGGTGGAGACCAGGTGGCCGACGACGGAGACGAAACCGACCGCGCCGATCGACAGCAGTGGCAGGTTGAGCATGTCGTCGCCGGAGTACCAGGCGAGGTCGCTGCGGGCGATCGCCCAGCTCGCGGCGGCGAGGTCACCCTTGGCGTCCTTGTTCGCGACGATCCGGGGGTGGTCGCCGAGCCGCACCAGGGTCTCGGTGTCGATGGGGACGCCGCTGCGGCCGGGGATGTCGTAGAGCATGACCGGCAGGCCGGTGGCGTCGGCGATGGCGGTGAAGTGCCGGTACAGGCCCTCCTGCGGGGGCTTGCTGTAGTACGGCGTGACGGTGAGCAGGCCGTGGGCACCGGCCTGCTCGGCCTGGCGGGCGAGGGTGACGCTGTGCGCGGTGTCGTTGGTGCCGACGCCGGCGATGACGTGTGCGCGGTCACCCACCGCTTCGAGTACGGCTCGGACCAGCCGGTCCTTCTCGTCGTCGCTGGTGGTGGGCGACTCGCCCGTGGTGCCGTTGACGACGAGTCCGTCGTTGCCCTGGTCCACGAGGTGGGCGGCGAGCCGCTGTGCGCCGTCGACGTCGAGCGCGCCGTCGGCGGTGAACGGCGTGACCATCGCGGTCAGCACCCGCCCGAAGGGGGCGTCAGGGGTGGAAGTCGGAGCCATGCATCCCACGTTACTGGGTGTGTGTGCGGCTGTGCAGCCACGGTACCTGCGGGTGCGGGCGGCGGGACCCACGGTGAGGACTCCAGCGCTGCCTGCTCGGGGGTTCAAGCAGCACCGGAGTCCGTTTCCGCAGCCTAGATGAACTTCGCGAATGCCTGCAATCCGAACACTTCGGACATTTTCTACGGGGCGATTCGGCCGTTCGCGTTGAACGCGGCGTGGGTGAGCGGCATCAGCTTCGCCCACTCCGCCTCCATCAGCTCGCCGACCATCTCGATCTCCCGCTGCGGGAACGACGGGACCCGGGCGAGTTCGTGCTGGGTGCGCAACCCGAGGAAATGCATCAGCGACCGCGCGTTGCACGTCGCGTACATCGACGAGAACAGCCCCACCGGCAGCGTCGACCTCGCCACTTCCCGAGCCACACCGGCCGCCAGCAGCTCCTGATACGCCGCGTACGCCTGCTGGTACGACTCTGCCATCACGGCGAGTGCCGCCGTCCGCTGCTCCTCGCGCCCCTGGACGAACTCGTACTTGCCCGGCCGCCCCTGCTGCACCAGCTTCCGATCCGCCCCCGGCAGGTAGAACACCGGCTGAAGCTCGCGATACCTGCCGGATTCCTCGTTGTAAGACCATCCGGCCCTGTGGCGCATGAATTCGCGGAAGACGAAGATCGGGGCGCTGATGAAGAAGGTCATCGAGTTGTGCTCGAAGGGGCTGCCGTGGCGGTCCCGGATGAGGTAGTTGATCAGGCCCTTGGAGCGGTCGGGGTCCTTGGCCAACTCTTCGAGGGACTGCTCGCCCGCCGTGGAGACGCGGGCCGCCCACAGGACGTCGGAGTCGGACGCGCTGTGCTTGACGAGGTCGACGGTGACGTCGTCGCGGAAGCGGGCGGGGGCGGCCTCGGTGGAGGGCGGGTCGGTGGACACCGGCGGGTCCTTCCTGTTGTCTGTTGTGCGCCGCTCAGCTTATGGGGTGGGTCCGACCGGCGGTCGCAGGCACCGGGCCCGCCCCGGAGCTTGGCCACGGTGACCGGGACGGATAACCTCACCGGTCAGAGCCCCCGCACCTGACAGAAGCCGAAGAGGATTCTCCGCGTGTCCTTGCCCTTCCGCTCCGTAGCCACCGTCGACGACGAGTACGCGACCGGCCGTCCGCTGCCGCACGACGTCCGGGACCGCTGGATGCGCCCGTACCGCCCCGGACCCTGGCGGGTCGCGATCGCCGCGCTGGCGCTGATGCTCGCCGCGTATCTGCTGTTCGCCGCCCTGATCATGGTCGCGGCGAAGAGTGTGCAGGGCGGTGGTGTGCTGGTGCTGATCGCGGCGCTGGTGATCGCGGCCACGCTGCGGCTGCTGCGGATGGGGGTGTGGCTGAGCGGGAAGGGCCTGCGGCAGGTCGGGTACTTCGGCACGGTCACGGTGCCCTGGCAGCAGGTGACGTCGGTGCGTACGGCGCAGCAGCCGGTGCGGGTGCTGGGGCTGCCGCGCAGCGTGCAGGGGCAGGCGCTGCTGATCGGCCGGCGCGGGTCGACGCTGCGGCCCCTGATGACCGATCACAACGCGGATTTCCTCGGGCGGTCCGAGGCGTTCGACGTCGCGGCGGACGCGATCGAGGGCTGGTCCCTGGAGCTGCGCTAGCCGCTCCCCCGGTCGAGCCGTCCCGCCGGCGCCGATGCGTTCCCGATCCCCGCTCACCTTTCAGCGGGTGCGGCGCCGGACTCCTGAGGCCCTCGTCGTACGGTTACGCGCCGTTGGGGGTGCGGTCGCCGGTCCGGCCGGCGGCCGGGGACGCGCCAGGTGTGCGGGTGGCGGCGGTTGCCTCGGCGTCGTGGAGCCGAATGGCACGCTGCATCGCCTTGCGGGCACGAGGGGTGTCGCGGGCGTCGAAGTAGGCGACCGCGAGGCGGAACCAGTTGCGCCAGTCGTCGGGGGCGGCCTCGGTCTCGGCCTGGCGTTTGGCGAAGACCGCGTCGGCGGAGGCGCGGTCGATACGGCCGCTGGGGGTGCGGGCCAGTTCGTCGACGGGCAGGCCGCCCTCGGCTTCGAGTTCGCGGCCGAGCCGTCCGGCGTGTCGGGCGAACTGGGTGGTGTGCCACAGGAACCAGGCGCCGATCAGCGGAAGGACCAGGACCGCGATGCCGAAGGCGACGGTGACCGGCCGGCCGTCGGCGATCAGCAGCACCCCGCGGTCGCCGACGAGCACGAAGTAGAAGACGAGGACGACCGCGGAGACGGTGTAGCTGAGCTTGGCGCGCATCGGTTCAGGCTCCCTGGTGCCCGGTGGCCGGGGAGCCGTCCGCCGCGGCGGGCCCGTCGGCCAGGAAGTGCTCCAGGCCGAAGGTGAGGCCGGGCACGCCCGGTACCGTGCGGACCGCGAGCAGGATGCCGGGCATGAAGCTGCTGTGGTGCAGCGAGTCGTGGCGGATGGTGAGGGTCTCGCCGGCGCCGCCGAGGAGGACTTCCTGGTGGGCGAGGAGGCCGCGCAGCCGTACCGAGTGCACCGGGACGCCGTCGACGTCGGCGCCGCGGGCGCCGTCGAGGCCGTGGGTGGTGGGGTCGTGCTGCGGTGGGAGGCCGGCTTCGGTGCGCGCGGCGGCGATGAGCTGGGCGGTGCGGGTGGCGGTGCCGCTGGGCGCGTCGGCCTTGTTGTCGTGGTGCAGCTCGATGACCTCGACGGACTCGAACCAGGGGGCCGCCTGCTGGGCGAACCGCATGGTGAGGACGGCGCCGATGGAGAAGTTGGGGGCGATCAGGGCGCCGGTGCCGGGGGCGGCGTCGAGCCAGCCGCGGAGGGTGGCCAGCCGCTCGGGTGTCCATCCGGTGGTGCCGACCACGGTGTGGATGCCGTGGCCGACACAGAACTCCAGGTTGCCCAGGACGGAGTCGGGGTGGGTGAGTTCGACGGCGACCTGGGCGCCCGCGTCGGTCAGCGCCTCCAGCGGGTCGCCGCGGCCGATCGTGGCGACCAGGTCGAGGTCGTCGGCGGCCTCGACGGAGCGGGCCGCCTCGGAACCGATCCGGCCCTTCGCACCGATGACGGCCACTCGCAGCTTGCTCATCGTTGGGGAGTCCTCCGGGTGTAAGGGTCACGCAGCAGGGTGTGCGGTTGTTACACGGTGCCTGTACGTGCCGGGTGGCGGCCGACGGGCGGGGTGACAGGCGGGGGTGACGGGTTACGCGATCGCTTCGTGCAGTCGCGCGGCCTGCTTCTCCTTCACCGGCCCTATGACCGCCAGCGAGGGACGCTGTCCCAGTACATCGCGGGCCACCTCGCGCACCTCGCCCGGGGTCACCGCGGCGATCCGGGCCAGCAGGTCGTCCACGGACAGCTGCTCGCCCCAGCACAGCTCGCTCTTGCCGATCCGGTTCATCAGGGCGCCGGTGTCCTCCAGCCCCAGCACCGTGGAGCCGGAGAGCTGGCCGATGGCGCGGCGCAGTTCCTCGTCGCTCAGGCCGTGCTCGGCGACGTGGTGCAGTTCGTCGCGGCAGATCTTGAGCACGTCGGGCAGGCGGCGCGGCTGGCAGCCCGCGTAGACGCCGAACATGCCGCAGTCGGCGTAGGAGGAGGTGTAGGAGTACACGGAGTACGCCAGGCCGCGCTTCTCGCGGACCTCCTGGAAGAGCCGCGAGCTCATGCCGCCGCCGAGCGCGGTGTTGAGGACGCCGAGCGCCCAGCGGCGCTCGTCGGTGCGGGACAGGCCGGGCATGCCGAGGACGACATGGGCCTGCTCGGTGCGCCGGTCGAGGATCTCGACGCGTCCGCCGCCGCGGATCGTACGGCTGCCGGTTCGCGGCGGCCTGGGTACGGCGTCGGCGTCGGTCAGGGCGCCGGCGCGTTCGAAGGCGCGGCGGACCTGGCGGACGACGGTGGCGTGGTCGATGTTGCCCGCGGCGGCGACGACGAGCCGGGTGGGGTCGTAGTGCTTGCGGTAGAAGCGGGCGACCTGGTCGCGGGTGAGGCCGTTGACGGTCTCGACGGTGCCGAGGACGGGGCGGCCGAGCGGGGAGTCGCCGAGCAGCGCGGTGGTGAACAGGTCGTGCACCTGGTCGCCGGGGTCGTCCTCGGTCATGGCGATCTCTTCCAGGACGACGCCGCGTTCCGCGTCGATGTCCTCCTGGCGGATCAGGGACCCGGTGAGCATGTCGCTGACCACGTCGATGGCGAGCGGCAGGTCGGTGTCGAGCACCCTGGCGTAGTAGCAGGTGTACTCCTTGGCGGTGAAGGCGTTCATCTCGCCGCCTACGGCGTCGATCGCCGCGGAGATGTCGAGGGCGCTGCGCCGCTCGGTGCCCTTGAAGAGCAGGTGTTCCAGGTAGTGGGTGGCGCCGCCCAGCACGGGGGTCTCGTCGCGGGAGCCGACGCCGGCCCAGATGCCGAAGGTCGCCGAGCGCACGGTGGGCAGCGTCTCGGTGACGACGCGCAGGCCGCCGGGCAGCACGGAACGGCGTACCGTGCCGGTTCCGTCGGTGCCGGGCAGCAGGGTCCGCGTGCGGACGGCCCGCCCCTTGGTGGAGGGGCGGGCCGTCACTGCGGTGGAGCGGGTCGTCACTTGGCCGACTCGTCCTTCTTCTCGTCGTCGCCCTCTTCACCCTCGATGACCGGGATCAAGGAGAGCTTGCCGCGCTGGTCGATCTCGGCGATCTCGACCTGGACCTTGGCGCCGACGCCGAGGACGTCCTCGACGTTCTCGACGCGCTTGCCGCCGGCGAGCTTGCGGATCTGCGAGATGTGCAGCAGTCCGTCCTTGCCGGGCATCAGCGAGACGAAGGCACCGAAGGTGGTGGTCTTCACGACGGTGCCCAGGTACCGCTCGCCGACCTCGGGCATGGTCGGGTTGGCGATCTGGTTGATCGTCGCGCGGGCTGCCTCGGCCTGGGAGCCCTCGGTGGCGCCGATCAGGACGGTGCCGTCGTCCTCGATGGAGATGTCGGCGCCGGTGTCCTCCTGGATCTGGTTGATCATCTTGCCCTTGGGGCCGATGACCTCGCCGATCTTGTCCACCGGGATCTTGATGCTGATGATCCGCGGGGCGTTGGGGGACATCTCGTCCGGGACGTCGATGGCCTCGTTCATGACGTCGAGGATGTGCAGGCGGGCGTCGCGGGCCTGCTTGAGGGCCGCGGCCAGCACCGACGCCGGGATGCCGTCGAGCTTCGTGTCGAGCTGGAGGGCGGTGACGAACTTCTTGGTGCCGGCGACCTTGAAGTCCATGTCGCCGAAGGCGTCCTCGGCACCGAGGATGTCGGTCAGCGCGACGTAGTGCGTCTCGCCCTCGATCTCCTGGGAGATCAGGCCCATGGCGATACCGGCGACGGGGGCCTTGAGCGGCACACCGGCGTTCAGCAGCGACATGGTGGAGGCGCACACCGAGCCCATCGAGGTGGACCCGTTGGAGCCCAGCGCCTCGGAGACCTGCCGGATCGCGTAGGGGAACTCCTCGCGGGTGGGCAGGACCGGGATCAGGGCGCGCTCGGCGAGCGCGCCGTGGCCGATCTCGCGGCGCTTGGGGGAGCCGACGCGGCCGGTCTCGCCGACGGAGTACGGCGGGAAGTTGTAGTTGTGCATGTAGCGCTTGCGGGTCTCGGGCGCGAGCGTGTCGAGCTGCTGCTCCATGCGGAGCATGTTGAGGGTGGTGACGCCCAGGATCTGGGTCTCACCGCGCTCGAACAGCGCCGAGCCGTGCACGCGCGGGATGGCCTCGACCTCGGCGGCCAGGGTACGGATGTCGGTGACACCGCGGCCGTCGATGCGGACCTTGTCGCGGATGACGCGCTGGCGCACCAGCTTCTTGGTCAGCGCGCGGTAGGCCGCGGAGATCTCCTTCTCGCGGCCCTCGAACTGCGGCAGCAGCTTCTCGGCGGCCAGGCCCTTGACCCGGTCCAGCTCGGCCTCGCGGGCCTGCTTGCCGGGGATGGTCAGCGCCTGCGCCAGCTCACCGGTGACCGCGGACTCCAGGGCCTCGAACACGTCGTCCTGGTAGTCCAGGAAGATCGGGAACTCGCCGGTGGGCTTGGCGGCCTTGGCGGCCAGCTCGGACTGCGCCTTGCACAGCACCTTGATGAAGGGCTTGGCGGCTTCCAGACCGGCGGCGACGACCTCCTCGGTCGGCGCCTCGACACCGCCCTCGACCAGCTTGATGGTGTGCGCGGTGGCCTCGGCCTCGACCATCATGATCGCGACGTCGCCGTCGTCGAGCACGCGGCCGGCGACGACCATGTCGAAGACGGCCTCTTCGAGCTCGCTGTGGGCCGGGAACGCCACCCACTGGTTCTTGATCAGCGCGACCCGGACACCGCCGATGGGGCCGGAGAACGGCAGGCCGGCCAGCTGCGTGGAGCAGGAGGCGGCGTTGATGGCGACCACGTCGTAGAGGTGGTCGGGGTTGAGCGCCATGATCGTGCAGACGACCTGGATCTCGTTGCGCAGGCCCTTGACGAAGGACGGGCGCAGCGGGCGGTCGATCAGGCGGCAGGTGAGGATGGCGTCCTCGGAGGGGCGGCCCTCGCGGCGGAAGAAGGAGCCGGGGATGCGGCCGGCCGCGTACATGCGCTCCTCGACGTCCACCGTGAGGGGGAAGAAGTCGAAGTGCTCCTTGGGCTGCTTCGAGGCGCTGGTCGCCGACAGCACCATGGTGTCGTCGTCCAGGTAGGCCACGGCGGAGCCGGCAGCCTGGCGGGCCAGCCGGCCCGTCTCGAAGCGGATGGTGCGGGTGCCGAAGGTACCGTTGTCGATCACGGCTTCGGCGTAGTGGGTCTCGTTCTCCACTATGGGAATTCTCCTCGTCTTTGCCCGCAGGGCGTGTCCCTGCCGGGCCTTCGGTGGAGGTGCGTCGTCCAGCCGGGGCCGGTCTTCGATCGAAGCCTCCGGTGGCGGCTGCCACCCGGGGGCCACTACCGAGGACCGGCGTATGCGGCGGATAGGAGGACGCTCCTCCTCATTCGTTGTCAACAGCCCCATTGCACCAGACGCGGGCCGGATCGCGCACGTCATGTGCGCGGCCCGCGGGCGGGTGCCCCGGAACCGTCGAAGAACCGTCGAACGGTTGCTCGGAACCGCTGTACGGAAAAGGGAGCGGTCCCGTTGGACGGGGACCGCTCCCTGTACGGCTTCCTAGCGGACGCCGGCCGCACCGGCACGGATGCCGAGGCGCTCGCGGAGCTCACGGAAGCGCGTGATGTCCTTCTTGGCCAGGTACTGCAGCAGACGGCGGCGCTGGCCGACCAGGATCAGCAGACCACGACGCGAGTGGTGGTCGTGCTTGTGGGTCTTGAGGTGCTCGGTCAGGTCCGAGATCCGGCGTGACAGCAGCGCGACCTGGACCTCGGGGGAGCCGGTGTCGCCCTCCTTGGTGCCGAACTCGGCGATGATCTGCTTCTTCGTCTCGACGTCGAGCGACATACGGACTCCTCATGGTGTCTACGGCCTCCGAGCGCCCCCGGTCTACATCGCGGGGGAATCTCACATGACTCGCGAGGCGCTGTCACGTGGTGCGTGCACACACGTGACCGTCACCCAGGGTACCAGGGTGCGTCGACCCCCTTACCCGCGGGTCACCTCGGCGGGGAGACGCCGCCGGCAGCCTGCCCGGCGGGCCCGGCACCGGCCGGGTGGGTCACGCGAGGACCGGGTGGTGGGTCACACGAGCGACCTGGCCGCACGTGCCGCGCGGGCCGCGCGCAGCCGCCGGAACGCGGTCGGCGGCCGGCCGCAGGCGACGCGTGACTCGACGTACTCCTTGACGAGTTCCGCGCACTCGCGCGGCGACGCGGTGCCGGTGTCGCACTCGAAGTCGTACAGGCCGTGCGCGTGCACCCGGGTGTACTGGTAGGCGGCCAGGCCCGGCGGGCGGTCGGAGCGGGACTCCTCGCGGCGCTTCAGCTCGGGCAGCGGGCAGTGCACGCCGATCAGGAAGACCTCGACGTCGGTGAGGACGGTCAGGCAGTCGTCCAGCCGCCACGGCTCGCTCAGCACGTGGTCGACGACGAGGTCGTTGCCTCCGGCGGCCATGCCGGCCACGGCGCGGTGGAATCCCATCCGGGTCCGGGTGAGTACGGCGTCGAGCCCGTCGGGCGCGATCTCCTTGGCCGCACGCATGGCGTTGATCCCGTCGAGCGGGAAGTGGAAGTAGGGGTCGCCGTCGAGGATGGCCAGCAGTTCGCGGGCGATGCTCGATTTGCCCGAACTGGACGTGCCGTTGAGAAGGATGATCCGCCCGGGGCGCATGACGACGATCGTATACGCGCGTCGCCGCCCGGATGCCGGCAAGGCCCGGCGGGCGGAGGCACGCGGCGCTGGGTACGGCGCAACGGGGTCCGTCCGCGGGGCGGTTGGGGGCGCGGGCGGCGGACCGCGGTGGTGCGGGGGCGTTACGCGCAGTGGTCCGGGCCGCCACGTGTCCGGGGCGGTTCGGGCGGGAAGGAGCGGAAAGGGTGTCCGAACGGCCTGACGGCGTACGTCGACCGGCTATTAGGCTGTCCGTCAGAGTGGCGGGGCCGTGGGGCGCAGAGGCGTCCGGCGGCGCACGGGGTGGGGAGACGGTGACGTGTGACTCCCCGACGCAGACCTGGAGGCATTGTGAGCAGCGATCGGGACGACAACCGCGTGGGCGGGGCCGCCCCTGTCGAGGGCCCCTCCGGGGGTGAAGTCTCGGACATCACCGGGGAGTACCGCTTCGATTTCACCCCTCCGGCCTGGTACATGCAGAGCGGCAGCGACAGCGGCGCCGACGACGCGGCGGACGCCGACGCGGACCGGGACGCGCACGAGCAGGAGCAGGAGCAGGACGCGCCCGCCGCCACGGGCACGGCGGACCACGCGGGCGACGCTGACGGCGCGGCGCCGCGCGGACCGGTCTGGGAGCCGCGGCCCGCGTCCGACGCGGGAGCGGCGTCGAGCGACGCGTCGTCGTGGTCTGCTGCTTCGCTGCCGCCGGTGCCGGGTCTGGGTTCCGGCTCGGGTTCCGGTTCTGGATCGGGCGCACGGGTGGGTTCGGGCACGCTGCTGGGCGAGGGCGCGGATGCGGGCGCCGACGTGAACAGGGGTACGGACACGGGTGCGCGGTCGGAGCCGGCCGCGGACAAGCCTTCGTGGTCGGCGAGTTCGGTGCCGTCGATCTCGCGTCCGGCGGCCGCCGAGCCCGAGCGGGCGGAGGAGCCCGCGCCGGAGCCGCAGGACGCGAGGCCCTCGTGGTCCGCGTCGGCTGTGCCGTCCATTCCGCCACCCACCGCCGCCCCCGAGCCCGGACCGGTGGCGGCCGAAGCGCCGGAGCCGGAGGACGCGAAGCCGGTGTGGGCCCGTACCGACGCCGCCGACGCGCCCTCGGAGGCGCCCACTTCGGCGCCCGGGCCGACGACGGACACCGGGGCCGACGAGCCGCCGCATGGTGCCGAACCGGAGCGCCCGCGGCCGGCCGACTCGACGCTCCGCTTCAGCGCAGCGGCGATGCGGCGGGAGATCGAGGAGCGGGCGGACGCGATGATGGCAAAGGCGAGCAGGCCCGCGCCGGAACCGGAGGACGCCAAGCCGGCGACCCCCGAGCCCGAGGACGCGAAGCCGGCCGCCCAGCAGGCGCCCGAGGCGCCCTCAGCACCCGCGGCGCCCCCGGTGGAGGACGCGCCGCCGCAGAAGCGCGCCCCGGTGTGGACCCCGCTGCCCGTGCCGCCTACCGCCGACCCGAAGCCGTGGACGCCTGACGCCCCCCGCGGCCCGGTGCCGCCGTTGCCCCCGCAGTTCCAGCGCGCCGAGGAACCGGCACCCGCCGCACCGGCCGCTGCTGCTCCCCTGAACTTCCCGCCGCCGGTCGGCGAGCCGGTGCTCCCGGAGGGCTACGGCTTCCCGCCGCCGGCCGCGCAGCCGAACGAGCCGCCGCAGGGCCCGGGCGGCTACGGCTTCCCGCCGCGCCCGAGCGCACCCGAGGCACCGCAAGTGGCCGCGCCCGCCGAGCAGTCACCCGGTCCGACGGGGTACGCCCAGCCGCAACCGCCCGTTGCTCCCGCCGCACCTGCCGCACCTGCCGCACCTGCCGCACCTGCCGCGGCGCAGAGTCCGCAGCCCGCCCCCCAAGTACCCCAGTCCAGCTACGGACTTCCGGCGCCGACCGGGTACGCGCAGCCGCAGGCCCCGGCCGCGCCCGCGGCATCCGCCGCACCGCAGCACCCCCAACCCGCCCCCCAGCAACCCGGACCCGCCGGATACAGCTTCCCCCAGCAGTACTCCCCCGCCGAGGCACCGCCCGTCGGGCCGACCGGGTACGCGCAGCCGCAACCCCCAACCGCACCCGCGGCACCCGCGGCACCGCAGCACCCCCAACCCGCCCCCCAGCAACCCGGACCCGCCGGATACGGCTTCCCCCAGCAGTACTCGCCGGCGCCGCAGCCGGGCCAGCCGCACGCCCCCGCGCTGCCGGCCGCGGAGAACCCGCAGCCGCACGCCCCGGCGCCGGTGCCGAGCGGGCTGCCCCCGCAGCAGTCCGCGCCGCCCGCCGCCGTACCGCAGCAACCCCAGCCCCAGCAACCGCAGTTCGGGCAGCCGCAGTTTCCGCCGGCCGCCGAGGTCGGACAGCAGCCCGGGCCGGACGGCGGCTACGGCTTCCCGCGGCAGCCCGGACAGCCGCAGCCGGAGGCGGGCTCGCTCCAGCCGCTCCCCCAGCACGGCGCGTACGGCTTCCCGCAGCAGGGCGGCCCCGGGCAGCCGGGCCAACCCGGTCAACCGGGCCAACCCGCCATGCCGGAGGCCGCTCCGGCGGCGCCGGCCGCGCCCGTCGACCCGCGGGCCGGCGGCTGGCCGACCGTGACGCCCGACCAGCGCCAGCGCACCACGCAGGGCGGCGCACCGCTCGGCTACACCGCGGCCGTCGAGCTCAGTTCGGACCGGCTGCTGCGCAACCAGCCGAGGCCGAAGAAGCCCGGTGCCAACGCGCAGCCGTCCCGGTTCAAGCTCGGCGGCAAGAAGGAGGAGGCGGAGCGGAAGCGGAAGCTGGAGCTGATCCGTACGCCGGTGCTGTCCTGCTACCGGATCGCGGTCATCAGCTTGAAGGGCGGGGTCGGCAAGACCACGACCACCACCGCGCTCGGCTCCACCCTCGCCAGCGAACGGCAGGACAAGATCCTGGCGATCGACGCCAACCCGGACGCGGGCACGCTCGGCCGCCGGGTACGCCGGGAGACCGGCGCGACCATCCGCGACCTGGTCCAGGCCATCCCGTACCTCAACAGCTACATGGACATCCGCCGCTTCACCTCGCAGGCCCCCTCCGGTCTGGAGATCATCGCCAACGACGTGGACCCGGCAGTCTCCACGGCGTTCAACGACGAGGACTACCGCCGCGCCATCGACGTCCTGGGCCGCCAGTACCCGGTCATCCTCACCGACTCCGGCACCGGCCTGCTCTACAGCGCCATGCGCGGCGTCCTCGACCTGGCCGACCAGCTGATCATCGTCTCGACACCGTCCGTGGACGGCGCCTCCAGCGCCAGCACCACCCTCGACTGGCTGTCCGCCCACGGCTACGCCGAACTCGTCGCCCGCAGCATCACCGTCATCTCCGGCGTCCGCGAAACCGGCAAGATGATCAAGGTCGACGACATCGTGGCGCACTTCCAGACCCGCTGCCGCGGAGTCCAGGTCGTCCCCTTCGACGAACACCTGGCAGCCGGCGCCGAGGTCGACCTCGACATGATGCGACCCAAGACCCGCGAGGCGTACTTCAACCTCTCCGCCATGGTCGCCGAGGACTTCGTACGGGCACAGCAGGCACAGGGCCTGTGGACACAGGACGGCAGCAACCCGCCGCCGGTGCAGGCGCCGCCGATGCCGGGGCAGCCCGGCTACCAGGGCCAGCAACCAGGCCAACCCGGGCCGCAGCAGTACCCGCCGCCGGGACCGTACGGCGGCCCGCAGGACGGCGGCGCGCAGCCGTACCCGGCCCCGGGGCAGCCAGGACAGCCCGGTCAGTCCGGTCAGCCCACCGGTCCGTACGGGCAACCGGGGCAGCCGGGTCCTTACGGCGCCGCCCAGCCGATGCCGCCCGGCCAGGTCCCGCCGGGCCAGTACGGCGCGGCGCCACAGGGCCCCCCGCAGCCCTACCCGCCGGCGCAGCAGGGGCCGGGCCAGCCGGGGTTCCAGCCGGAGTCCTCCCAGCCCCAGGCGCCGCAGCCCCAGCAGGGCTGGCCGCAGCCGGGCCAGGACGGGCAACCGGGGCAACCGGCTCAGCCCGGACAGCCGCCGCAGTACGGATACCCGGCGCCGCCGCAACAGCACTGACCGCCCGCGCCCGGGACGCCCCGGGACGTCAGGGCGGGCCCCCGGTCGGCGTACGACACGGGTCGTACGCGCCGTCCGCCCGCAGGCGCACACGGCCGTCCGAAGGTCCGCCCGTGGGCCGTCGCCCGGCGGACCGCGGGAAACGACGATGGAAACAGCTCGCATCAGCGGGCGCCCAACCGCCGCACGGCGGCCCATCGTCCGAGGAAGCTTCCGATGATCGAAGCCCATGCCCTGTCCAAGCGGTACGGCGAGCGTGTCGCCGTCGCCGATCTGAGTTTCACCGTGCGGCCGGGCGCGGTGACCGGCTTCCTCGGCCCGAACGGCGCGGGGAAGTCCACCACGATGCGGATGATCCTCGGGCTGGACTCGCCGACCTCGGGCCGGGTGACCGTCAACGGCAAGGCGTACGCCGACCATCCGGCGCCGCTGCGCGAGGTGGGCGCGATGCTGGAGGCCCGCGCCATCCACACCGGCCGCAGCGCCTACCACCACCTGCTCGCTCTCGCCGTGACCACCGGCATCCCCCGCAGCCGGGTGGACGAGGTGCTCGACACCGTCGGTCTGAGCGCGGTGGCCCGCAAGCGCGTCGGCAGCTTCTCCCTGGGCATGGGCCAACGCCTCGGCATCGCCAGCGCGTTGCTCGGCGACCCGGCCACGCTCGTGCTGGACGAACCCGTCAACGGGCTCGACCCCGAGGGCGTGCTGTGGATTCGCACCCTCCTGAAGAACCTCGCCGCCGAGGGCCGTACCGTCCTGCTCTCCTCCCACCTGATGTCCGAGATGGCGCTCACCGCGGAGCACCTCATCGTCATCGGCCGCGGCCGCCTCATCGCGGACACCTCGGTGACGGAGTTCGTCGCGGGCGCGGGCGGCGGTTCGGTACGGGTCCGGTCCGACGAGGCCGAGCGGCTGCGCGGCCTGCTGGGCGGACCGGGCGTGTCGGTGGCCTCCGACACCCGGCAGGTGCTGGAGGTGTCCGGGCTGACCAGCGACCGGATTGGCCGGATCGCGGCCGACGCGGGCATCGCGCTGGCCGAACTCACCCCGCAGCAGGCCTCGTTGGAGGACGCGTTCATGGAGCTGACGAAGGACGCCGTGGAGTACCAGACTCCGCGGCACGAGACCGAGAGGCAGCCGGCATGAGTACGGGTACGGGCACGATCGCGGCCCCGGCGGGCCGGGGCGGGAGCGGCGAGGGCGCGGCCCTCGGACCCGACCGGTCCGGCGGCGGCACCGGCGTCACGCAGGCACGGGTGCTGTACTCGGAGTGGATCAAACTCCGGACGCTGCGGTCCACGTTCTGGACGCTGATCGGCGCGATGGTGGCGCTGATCGGCTTCGGGATGCTCTTCACGGCGATCACCGCGAGCCGCTGGCCGCACCTGGCGCCGCACGAGCGGGCCACGTTCGACCCGGTGGCGACCAGCCTGCGCGGCTTCTTCCTCGCGCAGCTCGCGGTCGGCGTGCTCGGTGTGCTCACCGTCAGCGGCGAGTACTCGACCGGGATGATCCGCTCGTCGCTGTCGGCGGTGCCGCGCCGGCTGCCGGTGCTGTGGGCGAAGGCGGCGGTGTTCGCGGCGGTGGTGTGGGCGCTCATGACGGTGGCCGCGCTGGTGGCGTTCCTCGCCGGCCAGTCCCTGCTGACCTCCCGGCACGTCGGGGTGTCGCTCACCGATCCGGGCGTACCGCGGGCGGTGCTGGGCACGGCCCTGTACCTGACGGTCGTCGGGCTGCTCGGGGTGGCGATCGGCGCGCTGATCCGCAACACGGCAGGCGGCATCGCCACGCTCTTCGGGGTGCTGATGATCCTCCCGGTGCTCGCCGAGGCGCTGCCGACCTCGTGGAGCGACCATGTCAGCCAGTGGTTGCCCAGTACGGCCGGGCAGTCGGTGTTCGCCATCCATCAGGAAAGTCACACGCTCGCCCCGTGGCCGGGTTTCGTGGTCTTCTGTGCGTACGCCGCCGCCGCGCTGGCCGGTGCGGCGGTCCTGCTGAAGCGCCGCGACGCGTAGGCCCGGACTCTTCCGTGCCCGCTCCGCCGCAGTTCCTCCCCCGGAAATCCCGTCCCCGGAGTGCCCGATGAGCCTGCCGACCGAATCGGTCCCGATGATCCGCCCGCCCGGCCGGGGACGGCTGCGCGGTGCGAAGCGGCTGACGGGTGCCGAACGCTCGTCGGGTGCGGGACGCGTGTCGGGTGCGGGACGCGTGTCCGGTGCGGGACGCATGTCCGGTGCGGTGCGGGCCGTCGCGGACCGGTTCGGGTGGGGTCCGGCGAGGCGGCGGAGGCCGGCCGAACACCTGCCGGTGGACGCGCTGTTCGCGCTCGGGATGTTCCTGTTCTTCACCGCGCTCCAGCACGGCGTGCTGCGCCACGCCCCGATTCCGACGCTGCTCGTGCAGAGCGGACTGGTCGTACCGCTGGCGTGGCGGCGGCGGACACCGATGGTCGTGTTCGGCGTGGTGGCTGGGGTGGCGTTCGCGCAGTGGCTGGCCGGCGTGAAGACACCGGCGGACGGGGTACTGCTGGTCGCGCTCTACACGGTGGCCGCCCAGGTCAGCGGCCTGGCCCGCCTGCTGGCCGCGTTCGCGGTCCTGGAGTCGGGCATCGTGCTGGCCACCGTGCGGTGGTCGATGCACGACCGCGCGGTGGCGAGCTTCGTCTCGCTGTCGGCGATGTCCGTCGCGGCCGCGGTGATCGGCACCAACATGCGCTCCCGGCGGCAGCACATGGAGTTCCTCGAGGATCGCGCGGTGCGGCTGGAACGGGAGCGGGACCAGCGCGCCCAGCTCGCGGTGGCCGGCGAACGCGCCAGGATCGCCAGGGAGATGCACGACATCGTGACGCACAACCTGTCGGTGATGGTGGCCCTCGCGGACGGCGCCGCGTTCGCCATGGAGCGGTCACCGGACCGGGCCGCGGCGGCGATGCGGCAGACGTCGTCGACCGGCCGGCAGGCGATGACCGACATGCGCCGCTTCCTGGGAGTGCTGCGGGCCGACGAGCCGGACGCGCTGCGGCACCCGATGCCCGGGATCGCCCAACTCGACGCGCTCGCCGAGCAGGTGCGGGCGGCGGGGCTGCCGACCCGGCTGGAGGTCGCGGGCGAGCCCGCCGTGGTGCCGGCCGCGGCGCAGCTGACCGCCTTCCGGCTGGTGCAGGAGGCGTTGACGAACACCCTGAAGCACGCGCCCGCGGGTGCCCGGGCGGAGGTGCGGCTGTCCTGCGAGCCCGACGCGCTGGCGGTCAGCGTCATGGACGACGGCGCGGGCGCGACGCCTCCCGCACCACCGCCCGGCTCTTCCGACCCGCACGAACCGTATGGGCCACACGAACCGTACGGACCTGACCGGCCGGGCCGGGCGCCCCAGCCGGAATCGCCGTCCACCACCGCCCGGGCCGCCGGGCACGGCCTGGCCGGCATGCGCGAGCGGGCCGCGGCCTACGGCGGGCAGCTGACCGCGGGCCCGCGCCCCGGCGGCGGCTGGCAGGTCGCGACGGTGCTCGCGCTGGCCACGCCCGAGGCGCTGTGAACGGGCCGGGCGCAACAGGCGGCGCAGGCGGCACCGGCGTGGGTGGCACCGGCGTGGGCACGGGCCACCCGGACAACAGCAGCGGCAACGGCAGCAGCAGGGACGACACTGGTACGGCGTCGGCGCCGATCCGGGTGCTGCTCGTGGACGACGAGCCGCTGCTGCGGATGGCGTTCACGATGGTGCTCGACGCCCAGCCGGACATGACGCCGGTCGGCGAGGCGGGGGACGGCACGCAGGCGGTACGCCAGGTACGGGCGCTGCGGCCGGACGTGGTGCTGATGGACGTGCGGATGCCGGGCATGGACGGCATCGAGGCGACGACGCGGATCGTGGAGAGCTGCCCGCGGTCACGAGTGCTGATCCTCACCACCTTCGACCTGGACGCGTATGCCTTCGCCGGGCTCAAGGCGGGCGCCTCGGGCTTCCTGCTGAAGAACGCGCTGCCCGAGGAACTGCTGGCCGCGATCCGCGCGGTGGCCGCGGGCGACGCGGTGGTGGCGCCGCGGATCACCCGGCGGCTGCTGGAGCGCTTCGCCCACCAGCTCCCGTCGGCGGACGACCGCACCGGCCACCCGTCGGGCGACGACCGGCTGGCACGGCTGACCGCCCGCGAGCGCGAGGTCCTGGTCGAGGTCGGCCGCGGCCTGTCCAACACGGAGATCGCGGGCACCCTGCACCTGGCGGAGGCCACGGTGAAGACCCACCTGAGCCGCATCCTGGTCAAACTCGAACTGCGCGACCGCGTGCAGGCCGTGGTCTACGCCTACGAGGCCCGCCTCGTCCGCCCGGCCTGACCGCTCCCCGGCCCCGGCTCTTCCCCCGGCCCGTGGCCCCGGCGTCCGGCCCCCCGCCCTCGGGCCCGGCCCCCCCGGTCAGAAGCCCGTCGCACCGTCTATCCGCTCGCGCAGCAGGTCCGCGTGGCCGTTGTGCCGGGCGTATTCGGCGATGAGGTCGACCAGGATGAAGCGCAGCGACATCTCCTCGCCCGTCACCAGGGAACGGCAGGTCGCGTCGAGCGAGGGCGCGGCGGCCACGATCCGGCGGGCGTGCTCGCACTCGCCGCGCCAGAGCGCGAGCGCCTCGGCCACGTCGCCGTCGAGCCACTCGAAGTCCTGGTCGGGCGCGTCGTCGGAGTAGTGCAGCGTCGGCAGGTCCTCACCGGCGAAGTGCTGCCGGAACCACCAGCGCTCGACCCCGGCGAGGTGCCGGACCAGGCCGTGCAGGCTCAGCCCCGACGGCGGGACCGCCTTCTCGGACATCCGGTCCGCGGCGACGCCGGCGCACTTCAGCGCGAAGGTCTCCCGGTGCCAGTCCAGGAAGGCGGTCAGCGTCGCGCGCTCGCCATCCGTCCGGGGCAGCTCGGGGCGGCCGGTGCGCTCCGACGCCGACGCGAGCTGGATGTGCCGGGCGAGCTGCGTGTAGTCCTTCGCGGTCATACCCGAAGTCTCGCAGCGACCACTGACAGCCGGCAGGAGCGTCAACGCCTGCCGTGCCCCCACCGGTTGCCGGGCGCGGCGCCCTCAGGCGCGGGGCGGTTCCGCCGCTTCGACCAGTTCGCGGGCGCGCTTGACGTCGTCGGCCATGCGTTCCAGCAGCGCTTCGACGGTGTCGAACTTCTCCATGCCGCGCAGGTAGGCGAGGAAGTCGACGGCGACGTGCAGGCCGTAGAGGTCGAGCCCGACCCGGTCGATGGCGTACGCCTCCACGGTGCGGGCGGTGCCGTCGAAGGTGGGGTTGGTGCCGACCGAGATCGCGGCGGGCATCGGCTCGCCCTCGACGTGCAGCCAGCCCGCGTAGACGCCGTCGGCGGGGGTCGCGGTGTGCGGGAGCGTCTCCACGTTGGCGGTGGGGAAGCCGAGTTCGCGGCCGCGCTGGGCGCCGCGCACCACCACGCCCTCCACCCGGTGCGGGCGGCCCAGCACCTCGGCGGCGCCCGCGACGTCGCCCTCGGCGATCAGCCGCCGGGTCAGCGAGGAGGAGAACGGCTCGCCGCCGCCGGCCGTACCGCGCACGAACAGGTCCACCACTTCGAGGTCGTAGTCGTACTTCAGGCCGAGCGCGGACAGGAAGTCCACGTCGCCTGCGGCCTTGTGGCCGAAGCGGAAGTTGGGCCCCTCCACGACGAGTTTGGCGTGGAGGCCGTCGACCAGCACCGTGCGGACGAACTCGCTCGGCGTCAGCTTGGAGAACTCGCTGGTGAACGGGAGGATCAGCAGCGCGTCCACGCCGAGTTCCGCGACGAGTTCGGCCCGGCGGTGGTGCGCGGACAGCAGTGGCGGGTGGCTGCCGGGGCGGACCACCTCGCTGGGGTGCGGGTCGAAGGTGACCACGACCGACGGCAGCCCCAGCTCGCGGGCCCGCTGCACCGCCCGCCCCATGATGAGCTGGTGGCCGCGGTGCACACCGTCGTACGACCCGATGGTGACGACGCTGCGGCCCCAGTCACCGGGAACGTCCTCCAAGCCCCGCCACCGCTGCACCTTGACGCTCCGCTTCTGCTGTTCGACTGCTGTCCGGCCGTGTCTTCGCTGTCTTCACGCTGGTTCGCGCGCTTGTCTTGGCCCTGCTCTTCGCGCTGTCTTCCGTCACCGCGTGCCCGCGGCCCACGCGGCACGCGCCCGCGCTACGGACAAGCCTGCCATGCCGCCGGGCGCCGCCTCACAGCGACGCCTTGATCCGGCGGGGCGCGTCGAGCAGCCGGCTGATCCCGCTGACCAGGGCGGGCGGCTGCCGGCTGCCGTGCCGCCCCGCGTGCAGGACGTAGTAGACCTGCTCGATGGAGGGCGGGCCGACCGCCACCGTCCGCACCGCGGCCTGCTCCGCGGTGGCCTGCCCGGTCCACACCAGGTAGGCGGCGATCATCACACCGGTCCGGCCGACACCCGCGCCGCAGTGCACGTAGACCGGTCCGTCGGACGCTTCACGATCCGCAGGAAGTCGTCGACCTGCCGCTCGGTGGGAGTCTGGCCATCGCGGATCGGCAACCGTACGGCGGTCGGCCCGGGCGGGGAGCGCGGACTCCCGGGCGGACAGGTCCTCGGCGCGCAGGTCCACCACGGTGCGGATGCCGTCGGCGGCGAGTTCGCGGTAGCCGGCCGCGGTGGGCGCGGACCCGCGGTAGACCTTGCCGTCGACCTTGAGGAAGTGGTTGATCCCCGCGGGGGTGTGCCGGCCGCCGGACGCGTCGTGGCGGGCCCACGCGGTCAGCGCGAGCATGCCGCCGGCCGCCCCCGCCCACAGCACGCCGTAGCCGAGCAGGCAGCAGACCAGCACCTTGGCGGCGCGGCGGACCAGCGCTCGCCCGGACCAGGCGACCGGGATCGCCGCGACCCCCGGGACCGGCAGCGTGGGAGCGGCCGCGAGCGGTGGGCCCGACGACGGAAACGGGGGCGCCGACGACGGCGAGGCGGAAGGTGACGGGGAAGGCGAAGGAGGGGCCTGGGACAAGGCGCTGTTCACCACCTGGGTGGAAAACGGGGGACGGTGGCCGCCGTCCCTCCCCAGGGGCGACGCCGTACGAGCAGGCTACCCGCTGCCGGCCCGGGGGCGGCCGTGTCCAGGCCGGGCTGTGCCGAGGGGCTGTACCGGCGCGGGGCCGTGCCCAGGTGAGGCCAGGTGAGGAGGCGTCAGTGCGGGAGGGCAGCCTGGCCGTCACCCAGGATCTTCGCGGTGGCGCGGTTCGCGGTCGCGTCGGTCAGGCAGCCGCGCAGACGCATCACGTCGCGCGGGCTCAGGGCCGGGCGGATCACGCCCGCGTAGACGCCGTCGGAGAGCACGCCCAGGCGCGCGTCGGGGCTCGGCGCGGAGGTGGAGCGCCGGCAGCCCTCCCACAGGTCGCGGGCGGCCAGTTCGGGGGCGGCGGCGCCGGAACTGCCGTGCACCTTGACCTGGAAGACGACGGTGGTGGCCGCCGCGCTCGGCCGCGCCTCCTCCCGCGTCTCGGTGGCGTCGGCGAGCGCGTGGACGCCCCAGATCAGCAGGGCCACCGCGGCCACCGCGCCGACCACGGACAGCAGCACGCGCAGCCTGCGCGCGGGCGGCACCGCCGGCTGGTCCTCCAACTGCGGGACGGCGCCGCGCACTCCGCCCGCGGGCGCGGCCAGCGGCGCCAGCCGCCCGGCGAGGCGGCGCTCGGCCCCCGGCCGGGCGGTGGCCGCCGCGATCCGCTGGATCACCCAGGCCACGCCGGACAGCGCGGCACCGGTCACCATCAGGATCGGCACGAAGACGAACGTCCCCGTGCTGCCGTCGCCGCGCCCGGCGCCGTCCCGCTGGTCCGCCCCCAGCCAGCGGAAGGGGTGCGTGGCGGACTGCTCGCGGGAGTGCTCCAGCCGCCGTCTTATCTCCTCGGCGCGGGCGTCCGAGTCGTTCAGCCGGCGCTCCAGCCGTCCCATCCGGCCGAGCAGGATCACGCACACCAGGAAGCCCTCCACGGCCAGCAGCAGCACCCCGCAGAGCACGGCGCGCTGCCACTCCCACCGGTGGAGGTAGACGACGAGGTAGATCGCGGCGGCGAGGGTGGACAGGCCGCCGAACAGGTAGCTGACGTACTTCATGCCGCCGCTCCCTCTCCCTTGCCCCGCGCATCGCCGTCGGGACCGGTGGGCCCGGTGGAATCCGGCGGTGGGGCGGTCCGGGCGGCCACGGCGACGGGTTCGGCGGGCTGCTCGGTCGGCGGCTCGGATACGGCGAGGGGTTCGGAGCGGGGTCCGGTGACGGCTACGGCTTCAGGTACGGGGCCGGCCGCGGATTCGGCCCCGGACGCGGCTCCGGGTGCGGGATCAGCTACGGGTTCGGGTGCGGCCTGCCCGGCGTACGGCGCCTCGACCGTCTCCACCGCACCGGTCCCGCCGTCCACCGTGAGGACCGTGCCCGGGGTGAGCCGCTCGACGGCCCGCGAGACCCCCACGGCGGTCGGCAGGTGATACTCGCGGGCCGGCACCGCCAGATGGGACAGCACGCTGCCGGTCTCGGCGACCAGCCCGGTGAGGCCGGGCAGCAGCGGCGCGAGCGCGGGGTCGAGCGTGCGGACCACCAGCACCGGGTGCGGCGGGCGCGGCCCCTCGCCGTCCCACGCCGTACCGGTGCCGTGGCCGCCGCCCGCGCCCTGACCGCCGCCGTCGGCACCGCGACCCCCGCCGCCGCGACCGATGCGCACCGCCTGCGGACTCCCGTCGGCGGCGATCCGGAAGGCCGCCGGCAAGGGCGCGCTCTCCGGCCGCGGCGAGCGCTCGGCGAGGCCGGTGGGGCGGGCGCCGCCGTCGGCCACGGCCATGAGTTCACGCCAGCGCAGTTGGGCGATCCGGCCCCGCTCATCGGGCGCGTAGTGCGCGTCGATCCGGCTGCCGATCTCGCGCACCATCGACGTCTGCATCTCCTGCACCCACCGGATGCGCAGCCGCAGCCCCTCCCGTACGGACAGGAAACCGACGCCTCGCGGCACGCCGTTCCAGCCGACGTGCTCCGGCAGGTCGGGGCGCTTGCCGAGCGAGGGTGGCAGCAGCGTCAGCAACACCGGGTGCCGGCGGACCGGTTCGTGGTCGGAGCGGCCGCTCTCACGGCCCTCGGCGAGCACGGCGAGCGCCTCGCCCGCGGCGGTGCTCCCGGCGTCGGTGTCCAGCAGGGCGCCGGCCGGCGACTCCTGCGCGTGCAGCGACGCGAGCACCGTACGGCCCCAGGCGACCGCGGTCAGCAACTCGCCGCTGAGCATCTGCCGGAGCGCGGTGAAGTGGTGCAACTGGCGGTCGACGTCGGCCATCAGGTCGCGGGCGAGCAGCGGCAGCGCCGTACGCAACCGGCCGACCCGCCAGGCCGCGGCGGCCCGCCGAGCGCCGGGAGCGGGGTTGACGAAGTTCAGCACCGGGTGGGCGGCGGGCACCGCGCCGAGCAGCCGCAGGTCGGCGGCGGCCCGGCCGTCCACGGCGGTGGCGACCGGCAGCCTGCGCAACTTGCGGCGGGGCGCGGCGCCCGCGATGTCCAGGGCGAGGGTCAGGCCCTGGTTCATCGGGGCCAGCCACAGGTCCTCCTCCAGGGGTTGGGAGGACACCCGGCAGTGTCTCGGCGGCCGGTCCGGGGCCTAGCAGCCGCGCTCCCCTGGGCGGGCGGGCCGCCATCGCCGTGATCGGCCGGGCCGGGAAGAGCCACAGCCGCCCGCCGTCGTCGAAGCCGAACTCGACGTCCTGCGGGCCGCCGTAGACCTTCTCGGTACGGCGGGCCAGCCGGACGAGATGGGCCAGCCGGCGGCGGCCGAGCGGGCCGGTGCCGTGCGGTGCGGCCGGCTCGGTGCGCAACAGCCTTCCGCGGCGGGTGAGTTGGTAGCGCACGCCCGGGGTGCTGCCGTCCACGAGCCGGTCGGGGCCGCCGGTGACCGCGCTGACCAGGACGTGGTCGTACCTGCCCTCCACCGGGTCGGCACCGAGCATCACGCCGCCGGCGGCCGCCTTGAGCATCGGCTGCACCAGCACCGCCATCCCGTGCAGCGGGTCGGCCGTGCCCGCGCCGCCGTCCGGCGCCGCCCGCAGCGCGGAGTCCAGCACCTGCCGGACCGCCCGCGTGAACGCCTCCCAGCCGCGTACGTCGAGCACCGAGTCGAACCGGCCCGCCATCGAGGAGCCCTCGGTGTCCTCGTGCGCGGAGGAGGAGCGGACCACCAGCGCGGCCGGGTCGTGAGGTCCCGGACCGCCGCAGCCCGCCGTGGGCGCCGTGTCGATGCCTGTGCGGCCGGCGCTGCCCGTGCGGCGCGCACCGCCCGTGTCACCCGGGCCGCCCGTACTGTTCCCGCTCGCCTCGCTCGCCACCAGCAGTTCCCAGGCCGCCCGCAGCGCGTCGTCCCCGCCGGGGCGCCGGGGCGCCCGGCGCCCGGTCGGCGGCAGCCCGCGCGAGGTTCGCCGCCTTCGCCCCGGCCACGGAAGGATCGGCGGCCACGGCGCTGTCCAGCGGCGCCACCGCCAGCGCCATGGCGTCGATCCCCGCGATCCCCTCGATCCCCATGCCCATTGCCAGCTCCTTCCGGCGGCCGCCACCCCCAGGGGGTTGCTCCGGGAACCGGTCGCGGGTCACGCGACCGCCCTCAACGGCCCTTACCCGTAAGGGCAACGCTTCTTCACCGCCCAGACTTTCCGCCGTCGCCGACGTGTCGCCTCCGGCGCCGTCCGACCGATCCGTTCCGGCCATCCCCACCGTCGGGACGGAGAACTCACCGGTCGGCGCGGGTAGTTGGGCGCGCGAGGGCCGCGATGTCCACGGTGACCGCGTTGGCCGGGCTCAGGAGGCGACGAGGAGGTCATGGCGGGCGCTCGGGCCCAGCAAGGTGTCCCAGGTGGTGTCGGTCAGCCAGGTGCGCAGCAAGTGGGCGAAGGAGGGGTGCTCGGCGGCGAGGGCGACCACGGTGCGGTCGAAGCGGGCGGCGCCCTGGGGGGTGCGGGTGAGCAGCAGGGCGAGGCGGTGGACGAGGTCGCGGGTGAGCAGGGGGTGTTGCGTGGGGGCGGCGAGGGCCGCGGCGGAGAGGAGCGCGGCGAGCACGTCGGGGTCGCGCTCGGTCTCCAGGGCGGCGTCGAGCAGTTCGTGGCGCAGCGGCTGGGACAGGTGGGTGCCGGGGGTGGCGAAGACCGGCAGCAGGGCCGACCTGATCGGTGCGGGGTGGTCGCGCAGCAGGGCGGCGGTGAGGGTACGCAGCAACGGCCTTGCGCCGGGGCCGTGTTCGAGCCGCAGGTCGAGGTAACGGGCGACGTCGGGCGCGGCCTCCGGGTGCTGCTGGAGGTGGTCCTGGACGAGGACGGCTGCCCTCCGCGCGAGCACCGGTTCCCTGACGGCGGCGAGCGCGGCCAGCACCTCGGCAGCACGCAACGCCGTACGACGCCCGGGCGCGGCGCCCGCCGAACCCTCCCCGACGCCCGCGCCCGTGCCCGCGTCTTCGCTCCCGCCCCCGTCACCGCCCGCGGCGCGCAACCTCGTCCGAAACGCGTCGAGCACCATCTCGGGGTGGGTGTCCATCGCTTCGACCAGCGCGTCGGGCGCGAGGCCCGGATCGCCCGCGGCGAACCCGCGCAGCGCCGCCGGCAGATAGCGCACCCGGGTCGCGGGGTCGCGGACCAGCACTCCCAACGCCGCGCCGTGTAGACCGGTTTCGTCGGCCCGGGCGAGCAGCGCGAGGGCCGCGTACCGGAGCAGTTCGCGATCGGCGGGCCCGCGGGCGAAGGGCGCGACCCGGGCGCCGTACGTGGCGGCGGCGACCCGGCGGTCCGGGCGCGGGTCGTGCGCCCAGCGGTCGACGGCCCGGCAGATCGCACCCGGATGGTCCTCGGCGAGCGCGACGAGCACCGCGTCGGCGCCGGGGTGCCCGGCGTCCACCAGCGCCTCGGTCAGCGCGTCGGGGGCGCGGCGGCTGTGGGTGTGCAGGAGCGCCTGCGCGGCGGAGGCGACGGTGAGGCGCCCGCCGACCGCGAACGGGTGCGCCGCCTGGAGCGGCCGGTCGTCGTCGAACCACCCGCACACCTCGGGCACCGCCTGCCCGCCCTGCTCGCGCACCAGATCCGCCACCACGCTCAGGAAGCGGTCCTCCCGCCCGGCGCCGGGCGGCCCGTCCGCCGGGAGCAGCACCCGCAGCAGTTCCAGCCGGTCCGGCTCGGCCAGTGGCACCGCCCGCCAGAACCACGGCCCGAACTCGCCCAGCGCGCCCAGGCGTTCAGGGACGAAACCGCCGGCCGCGATCGAGCGCACCACGATCCGCCCGGCCAGCGCGCGCAGTACGGGCAGCAGGGGCCCGGCGTCCTCCACCCGCAGCAGCGCCTCCCGCAGCAGGTGCGCGGCCCACCACTGGGCCTCGATCCGGCGCCGGTCCGCGCCGGGCGCCACCGCGGGCACCAGCGACGCCCGCCCGGCCCCCCAGGGCTCTCCCGGCGCCGGCTCCGCCACCCGCGCGGGGACGAGCGCCCGGCCCCGCACAGTGGGCACCGTGTCCGCGTCCAGGTCCGCGCCTTCCGGCTCCGGTCCGGCCGGATGGCGGCCCCAGGCCGCGGTCGCGGCAGCGGCCGGCGGGCCCACCGGCCGCACCGGCGGGCGAGCAGGTCCCGGCCACCCGGGCCGCCCGTCGTCCAGCACCTCGACCAGCGCCCCGAGATACGCCGCGCGCGACTCCGGCGCCGCGAGCAGCAGCGCGCCCACCACCGGCCCGGCACGGTGCCTCGGCACGGGCAGCGAGCGGGGGCGGCCGGAGGGGCCGACCGGCGGCGCGGGCGGCACCGGCGGCACCGGCACCGACCGGCCGTACGCCCCGCCGGCCCCCGAGCCGCGGCCGGCCCCGGCGGACCGCCCACCCGCCCGCGACGGGAGCCGCACCGGCGCGTCTCCGGGCACGAGCGGCGGCACGGGGTGCCCGGCGGACGGCGACCAGCGGTGCACCAGGGCGTTCAGGGCCGTCGCCAGATCCAGGTGGAGGGACTGGACCCAGTCGCCGAACTCCTCGTGTGCGAAGCGGTATCCCGCTCCGGCCGGCACCAGCAGGCCCTCGGCGAGCACCGCGGACGCCCATCCCGTACGCCACGGGAACAGTTCCTCGAACGCCTCCCGGTCCAGCTCCCCCTGCCCCGGGCCCAGGCAGCGCCGGGCCGCTTCGTGGGCCTGCCCGGCCACCCGGGCGGCCAGCCGGCGCAGCCCCCGGCCGCGTACCGGCGGCGAGGTCGGTGTCGCGGCGCCCAGCCGCACCGCGATCCGCAGGCACGCCGCGTCCAGGTACGCGGCGAACACCTCCGCGCGGCTCGGCGGCGGCCCCTCCTCGGCGAGTTCGCCGAGCGCGGCCCGCACCTGGGACAGCAGCCGCAGCGTGAGCGGGTGCCCGGCGTCCCGGGGGCGCAGGGCGGCGTCGGGCAGGCCGTGCCGCTCGCGGGCCTCGGCCGCCTCCGTCCCGGCCAGGTCCCCCAGCCGCACGCAAGGCGGCAACGGCCGTACGGGCGCGCCGGGTTCGGTTTCCGTGCCCTCGCCCCCGCGCGCCCCCGGCACGTACAGCAGCTCGGCGGGCAGCATCGCGCCGGCCTGCTCCCAGAACTCCGGGCGGCACGCCACCACCAGCCGGGCCCGGCTGATCCGCAGCCAGCCGGCGGTGGCGGCGGCCCACCCGGCGATTTCGTGGGCGAGGACGGGCGGCATCTCCTCGGGTGCGTCCAGCAGGACGACCAGGGGGCGGCCGGCGGCGTGGGCGAGGACGGCGACGTCCTCGGTGGCGTCGGCCATGCCGTACGCGAGCGGGGCGTACTGCGACTCGCCGGGGGCGTGGCCGGCCGCGCTGACCACCCGGGCGGCGGTGCGCAACGCGCGTTCCACGGCGTCCTTGACGCTGCCGTCGCCCGGGCGCAGTTCCGCACCGCGCAGCCAGACCGTCGGGGCCGGGTGGGCGGCTTCGTGGCGGCGGGCGGCCAGCGCGGCGAGTTCGGTGCTGCGGCCGGTGCCGGGCTCGCCGACCAGGCCGAGGGCGAGCGGGGCGGCCTCGCCGCGGCGGCCGAGGAAGTCGTCGAGCGCGGCGGCGATCCGGGGTCTGGCCACCGGGTCGCGCCAGGGTTCCGGGGCGCTGCCGGCCGAGCCGACGCTGGTGTCGGCCAGGTGCAGGGCGCCCGCGAGGTTCAGGTGCGGGCCGTACGCCGGCACGGTCGCGGCGGCCCGGGCGACCAGTTCGGCCAGCGGAGCGGGCGGGGACGCGGCGTGCAGCGGCACCGCGAAACCACCGGCGCGGTGCCCGGCGTGCAGGGCGGTCACCACCACCGCGAGGACGGCGCCGGTCGCCGCGTCGACCACCGGGGTCCCGGACGCCTGCGGGCCCGCCTCGGCCAGGTCGGCGCCGTCGAGCGCCAACTCGTAGACCCCCTCGATCAGATGGAAGCGGTCGGTGGCGGTGTACGTGACCGCGGTGGTGCCCAGCACGGTCGCCGCGGCCGCCTGCGGCAGCCGCAGCACGGCCCGCCGCTCGGGATGCCCGGGACCCGCGGGCGCGATCGGCAGGGGGCGTACGTCGAGGCCCTCGGTGGCGACCAGCGCGAGCCCGCACCCGGGCAGCGGGGTGACCGCCTCGGCCTCGACCAGGCACACCTGCTCGCCGGGGGCGTGCAGCACCAGTCGCGCGAGGCCGTCGACCGCCTCGTGACTGGTGATCAGCGTGCCGTCGCGGTCGGCGAGGAAGCCGGTGCCGCGCGTCCGTCCGGCCAGGTCGCAGACCCGGATCAGCGCGCCCGCGCCACCGCCGGCGCCGCCCGCGCCGTCCTGCGCGCCGGTTCGTCCGCCGGCCTGTTCGCCGGTATGCCCGGCCCACCCGGCCCACGCCCGGGTCCTGCCACCACTGCGCACCGCTGCCATGACCGGCTCTCCCCCACTCCGCCCGCGCCCCCCTGCGCCCCGTTTCGTCCCGCTATCGACGGTAGGTGGCGGAAGATCCGGCGCCAAGATCGCCGGACGAACGCGCCCCCCGTGCGACCCTCCGTTCACTCCGAGCGCCCGGCCATCCGGGTGATTTCGGGGGCTCGGATGGACAAGGACAGCTCAGGGGGGTTGGAGGGGGTCGTGGGGCGGGGCCGCCAAGGGGACAGGCGGTCCCGTCGCACGGCAGGGCAGACGTACGGCGGAACCTCCCCGCGCACGGCAGAGCAGGCGTACGGCCGGGACCTCCCCGCGCACGGCAGGTCAGACGTACGGGAAGACATCCCCGTACCCGCCCGCACCTGCCGGCTACTGCGCGAAGCCCGCCACGATCTTCGCGTGGCCCTGCTGCTCCTCGACCAGCGCGAGGAACCGGCCGTCGGGCCCGAAGGCCGCGTGAGTGCCGGAGCCGAGCGCCGGAGTGCCGATCCTGACCCCGTTGCCGAGCAGCCGGGCCTGGTCGGCGTCGACGTCCCAGCGGGGGAAGGCGGCTGCCGCGGCCCGCTCGATCGGCAGCACCTCGAAGGACTCCTCCAGCTGCTCCAGCGTGCGCGCCCCCGTCAGGTCGTACGGCCCCACCCGGGTGCGGCGCAGCGCCGTGAGGTGGCCGCCGACACCGAGGCCGGCGCCCAGGTCGCGGGCGAGCGCGCGGATGTACGTGCCGGAGGAGCAGGTCACGGTGACGTCGAGGTCCAGCAGGCCGGGCGCGCCGTCGGGCACCCGCATCTCCCGCACGGTGAAGGCGCTGACCGTCACCGGCCGGGCGGCCAGCTCGAACTCCTCGCCCTCGCGCACCCGGGTGTAGGACCGCACCCCGTTGACCTTGATGGCGCTGACCTTGGACGGCACCTGGAGGATCGCCCCGGTGAGCGCGGCGACCCCCGCGTCCACGGCCGCCCGGGTCACCTCGGCGGCGGACGCCTCGGACGTGACGTCGCCCTCGGCGTCGTCGGTGACCGTGGACTGGCCGAGCCGGATGGTGGCGGCGTACTCCTTCTCGGTGAGCGCGAGATGGCCGAGCAGCCGGGTGGCGCGCTCCACGCCGATCACCAGCACACCGGTCGCCATCGGGTCGAGGGTGCCCGCGTGGCCGACCCGCCGGGTGCCGGCCAGCCGGCGCATCCGGGACACCACGCCGTGCGAGGTGAGCCCGCCGGGCTTGTCGACGACGACCAAGCCCGACGGGCCTTCCTTCCTGGGACTCATGCCTGGGTGCGACCGTCCTCGTCGCCGGCCGCGGTGGCCGGGCCGTCGTCGTCCGAAGCGGCTTCCGCGCCCTCGGTGCCGGCCTCGTCGTCGAGGTCGTCGTCCTCGGCCGGCTTGCGGTACGGGTCCGCCTCGCCGGCGTACTGGGCGTCGGTGGCGGTCTTGCGCACCTCTTCGTCGGCCGCGCGGGCCTTGGCCAGCAGGTCGTCGATGGTGCGGGCGTTGTCGGGCAGCGCGTCGGCGACGAACGCCAGGCTCGGGGTGAACCGCACCCCTGTCTGCCGGCCGACCTCGGAGCGCAGCACGCCCTTGGCGCTCTCCAGGGCGGCGGCGGAGGCGGCGCGCTCCTCGTCGTCCCCGTAGACCGTGTAGAAGACCGTCGCCTCCCGCAGGTCACCGGTGACCCGGGTGTCGGTGATCGTCACATACCCCAGCCGCGGGTCCTTGATCCGCCGCTGAAGGGTCTCCGCGACCACGACCCGGATGCGGTCCGCCAGCTTTCGCGCCCGCGCGGTGTCGGTCATCGTGTTCTTCTCTCTTCACTCGGTTGGTTCGGTCCGTCGTCCGGTCAGTCGTCGTCGCCGCCGTGGATACGCTGCCGTGTCGACAGCAGATCCACCTCCGGGCGGGCGACCATCCAGCGCTCGCACCGGTCGAGTACGTCCTTGACGTGCCCGAGGTCGCCGGACACCGTCGCGATCCCTATCTCGGCCCTGCGGTAGAGGTCCTGGTCGCCGGTCTCGGCCACGCTCACCGCGAACTTGCGGTGCAGCTCGGCGACGATCGGGCGGATGACGGACCTCTTCTCCTTCAGCGACCGTACGTCACCGAGCAGCAGGTCGAAGCGGAGTGTTCCTACATACATGACTGTGAACGGTACAGGCGACGGCCGGGGCCGATCGACGGCTTTTCTGCCGTCGACCGGCCCCGGACCGGTGGTGCTGCCCGCCGTCGGCGAGCCGTGGGATCAGCCGCGCGGCTTCTCCCGCATCTCGTAGGTGGCGATGACGTCGTCGATCTTGATGTCGTTGTAGTTGCCGAGGTTGATACCGCCCTCGTAACCCTCACGAATCTCGGTGACGTCGTCCTTGAAGCGGCGCAGGCCCTCGATGTTGAGGTTCTCCGCGATGACCTTGCCGTCGCGCAGCAGGCGGGCCTTGGTGTTGCGCCGGACCTCGCCGGAGCGCACCAGCACACCGGCGATGTTGCCGAGCTTGGAGGAGCGGAAGACCTCGCGGATCTCGGCGGTGCCGAGCTCCACCTCCTCGTACTCGGGCTTGAGCATGCCCTTGAGCGCCGCCTCGATCTCCTCGATGGCCTGGTAGATCACCGAGTAGTAGCGGACGTCGACGCCTTCGCGTTCGGCCATCTGGGTGGCACGCCCGGCGGCGCGCACGTTGAAGCCGATGACGATGGCGTCGGAGCCGGTCGCCAGGTTGATGTCGGACTCGGTGACCGCACCCACGCCACGGTGCAGCACGCGGATGTCGACCTCCTCGCCGACGTCGAGCTGGAGCAGTGCCGATTCCAGCGCCTCGACCGAACCGGACGCGTCGCCCTTGATGATGAGGTTGAGTTCCTGCACCTCACCGGCCTTGAGCGCCTCGTCCAGGTTCTCCAGCGAGAACCTGCGGCCCTTGCGGGCGAACGCCGCGTTCCGCTCGCGGGCGGCACGCTTCTCGGCGATCTGCCGGGCGGTGCGGTCCTCGTCGACGACGAGGAAGTTGTCGCCCGCGCCGGGCACGTTGGTCAGACCGAGCACCAGCACCGGAGTCGACGGAGCCGCCTCCTCCACGCTGGCGCCGCTGTCGTCGAGCAGGGCCCGGACCCGGCCGTACGCGTCGCCGACCACCATGGTGTCGCCGACCCGCAGGGTGCCGCGCTGGACCAGGACGGTCGCCACGGCGCCGCGGCCGCGGTCGAGGTGGGCCTCGATCGCGATGCCCTGCGCGTCCTGCTTCGGGTTGGCCCGCAGGTCGAGCGAGGCGTCCGCGGTCAGGACCACGGCCTCCAGCAGGCTGTCGATGTGCAGGCCCTGCTTGGCGGAGATGTCGACGAACATGGTGTCGCCGCCGTACTCCTCGGCGACCAGGCCGAACTCGGTGAGCTGACCGCGCACCTTCGTCGGGTCGGCGCCCTCGACGTCGATCTTGTTGACCGCGACCACGATCGGTACGTCCGCGGCCTTGGCGTGGTTGAGCGCCTCGATCGTCTGCGGCATCACACCGTCGTTCGCCGCGACCACGAGGATCGCGATGTCGGTGGACTTCGCACCACGGGCACGCATGGCGGTGAACGCCTCGTGACCAGGGGTGTCGATGAAGGTGATCGCGCGCTCTTCGCCGTTGACCTCGGTGGCGACCTGGTAGGCACCGATGTGCTGGGTGATGCCACCGGCCTCGCCCGCGACCACGTTGGTCTTGCGGATCGCGTCGAGCAGGCGGGTCTTACCGTGGTCGACGTGACCCATGACGGTCACCACCGGCGGACGGGAGACCAGGGCGTCCTCGCCGCCCTCGTCCTCGCCGAACTCGATGGAGAACGACTCGAGCAGCTCGCGGTCCTCCTCCTCCGGGCTGACGATCTCCAGCACGTAGTTCATCTCGCCGGCGAGCAGCTCCAGGGTGGAGTCGGACACCGACTGGGTGGCGGTGACCATCTCGCCGAGGTTCAACATCACCTGGACGAGCGACGCCGGGTTGGCGTTGATCTTCTCGGCGAAGTCGGTGAGCGAGGCACCGCGCGACAGGCGCACGGTCTGGCCGTTGCCGCGGGGCAGCAGCACGCCGCCCACGGACGGGGCCTGCATGGCCTCGTACTCCTGGCGCCGCTGACGCTTGCTCTTACGGCCTCGGGCCGGACGGCCACCGGGGCCGCGACCGAAGGCGCCCTGCGTTCCGCCACGGCCACCCGGGCCGCCCGGACGTCCGCCGAAACCGCCGGGGCGCGGACCGAAGCCGCCACCGCCGCCGGGGGCACCGCCACCGGGACGGGGACCGCCGAAGCCGCCACCGCCACCACCGGGACGACCGCCGCCACCGGGACCGGCCGGACGGCCGGCGAAGCCGCCGCCGCCACCGGGACGCCCACCGGGACCGCCGGGACGGCCACCGGGGCCGCCGCCGGGACGCCCACCGGGACCGCCGGGACGGCCGCCCGTGGAGGGCGCGGGACGCTGCGGCATCATGCCCGGGTTCGGGCGCGGGCCCGAGGACTGCGGGCGGGGCATGCCGCCCGGGGACGGACGGGAGCCGCCGGGGCCGCCCTGACCGCCACCGGGACGCGGGGTGCCGCCGGGGCGCGGAGCACCGCCGCCGGGACCCGCGGGACGCGGGGCACCGCCCTGGCCGCCGCCGGGACGCGACGCGCCACCGGGGCGCGGCATGCCGGTGGAGCCGGACGTGAACGGGTTGTTGCCGGGACGCGGACCGGCCGGGCGCGGAGCGCCGGGACGGGCACCGCCCTGGCCGCCCTGCCCGGACGCGGGGCGGTTGCCGCCGGGGCGGCCGCCGTCACGCTGACCGGCGTCGCGCTGACCGCCGGCCGGAGCCGGACGGGCCGGGCGCGGACCGGGCGCGGCGCCACCGGGACGCTGGCCCTGGGCTGCCTGCCCCTGACCCTGACCCTGGCCTGCGGCCGGGGTCGTGGGCGCGGACGGGGGTGCCTGGAACTCCGCGGCGGGCACGGGTGCGGCCGGCGCGGGCTTGGGCGCGGGGGCCGGCTTGGGGCCGGGCCGCGGGCCGGAACCGGACGGCGGCGTGGCGCCACCGCTCGGGGCGGCCGGGGTCACCGGACCGTCGGCCGGCTTGGGCGCCGCCGGGGCAGCCGGACGGGCCGGCGCACCCGGGGTGGGGCCGGCCGGCTTGGGGGTGCCTCCCGGGCGGCCTGCCGCCGGGGAGGGCGCCGTCTTGCGCGGCGCGGACGGCTTCGCAGCGGACTTGCCGGCGTTACCGCCGCCGGGTCCCTGGAAAGCGTCAGTCAGTTTGCGGACAACCGGCGCCTCGATCGTCGAGGACGCCGAACGGACGAATTCGCCGAGTTCCTGGAGCTTGGCCATGACGACCTTGCTCTCGACTCCCATCTCCTTGGCGAGTTCGTATACCCGGACCTTAGCCACTTCGCTCCTTTTAGGTCCGGGGTGATCGTCCGCCGGACCGTCGCTACTTCATGGGCGTACTCATCGCGTACTCATCGAGTGCTCATCGCAATCTCGACCTACTTCCATCTCGCGAGGTACCTGACCGCACGGTGCATCCGTGCCGTTCTGCTTCTTACGGGTTCTACCGGTTCTACGGGGCTGCCTGCTCGACGCACCGGCGCAACTCCGCGGTGTCCGGCGCGACCGGTCCTTTGAAGGCCCGGGCGAACGCCCGACGGCGGACCGCCAGGTCGAGGCAGGCAAGGGCAGGATGCAGATACGCACCCCGACCGGGCAGCGTACCGCGAAGATCGGGAACGCACGCGCCCCCGCTCACCGCCACACGCAGCAGATCGCTCTTGGCCGCGCGTTGACGGCAGCCGATGCACGTTCGCTCCGGGCATGCTGACGTCAGCGTCCGACCAGACACCCTTTAGTCTACCTCCCCGCGCCAACCTCACTCCTTCGAGTGGGTCAACGGACGCTTGTTCGTCCGGAACTCACAGCCTCGCCGGTCCGGCGGAGGCCGCCGACTCAGTCCTGCTGCTCGGTGTCCGGCCTGATGTCGATCCGCCACCCGGTCAGCCGCGCGGCGAGCCGGGCGTTCTGGCCCTCCTTGCCGATCGCCAGCGAGAGCTGGTAGTCGGGCACGGTCACCCGGGCGGACCGGGCGGCGGCATCCACCACCTCGACGTGGGAGACCCGGGCCGGCGACAGCGCGTTCGCCACCATGTCCGCGGGGTCGTCCGACCAGTCCACGATGTCGATCTTCTCGCCGTGCAGCTCGGCCATCACCGCGCGCACCCGGGCGCCCATCGGGCCGATGCACGCGCCCTTGGCGTTCAACCCGGAGCGGGTGGAGCGCACCGCGATCTTCGTACGGTGCCCGGCCTCGCGGGCGATCGCCTCGATCAGCACCGAGTTGTCGGCGATCTCGGGCACCTCCAGGGCGAAGAGCTTCTTCACCAGGTTCGGGTGGGTGCGCGAGAGGGTCACGGAGGGACCGCGGGTGCCCTTGGCGACGCGCACCACGTAGGCGCGCAGCCGGGTGCCGTGGGCGTAGTCCTCGCCGGGGACCTGCTCCTGCACCGGCAGGATCGCCTCCAGCTTGCCGATGTCGACCAGCACGTTCTTGGGGTCCTTGCCCTGCTGGACGACGCCGGTGACGATGTCGCCCTCCCGGCCGGCGTACTCCCCGAAGGTGACGTCGTCCTCCGCGTCGCGCAGCCGCTGCAGGATCACCTGCTTGGCGGTGGAGGCGGCGATCCGGCCGAAGCCGCTGGGGGTGTCGTCGAACTCGCGCGGCTCGGCGCCCTCCCCCGCCTCCTCCTGGTCCTCGGTCGCCCATACGGTGATCTGGCCGCTGGTCCGGTCCAGCTCGACCCGGGCCCGGCGGTGGCTGCCCGGCTCGCGGTGGTACGCGATGAGGAGTGCCGACTCGATCGCCTCGACCAGCAGGTCGAACGAGATCTGCCGTTCGGTCACCAAGCCCCGCAGGGCCTTCATGTCGATGTCCACGGCTACGCCTCCTCAGTGCTCTCGTCGTCTTCGTCTTCGACGGTCTCGTCGCCGCCGTCCATCTCGTCGTCCACCTCGTCGTCGGCGCTGTCGTCGGCGCCGCCGCTCTTGCGGTTGAACTCGACCTCGACCCGCGCCCTGGCGATCTCGGCGAAGTCCGCCCGGGCCGGCTTGGGCTTGCGGCCCTTGACGCCCGGGACCTCCAGGTCGAGGCCCTCGTCGTCCACCGCCATGATCCGCGCGATCAGCTCTCCGCGCTCCTTGAGCTGGAGCTTGACCAGGCGGCCGGCGTTGCGGCGGAAGTGCCGCGGCTCGGTCAGCGGACGGTCGGTGCCGGGTGAGCTCACCTCGAGGACGTACTCGGTCTCGCCCATGGCGTCGGACGCGTCGAGGGCCTGCGACATCGCGCGGCTCAGCTCGGCCACGGCGTCGAGCTGCACGCCGTCCGCCGCGTCCACGACGACCATCAGCTGCCGGCGCTTGCCCGCCGCCGACACCGTGACCTCTTCCAGCTCCAGTCCCGCCTCGCCGACCAGCGGCTCAAGCAGTGCGCGCAGCCTCTCGCTGTGGGTGGTGCTCATCCGGGTGACTCCTCGGCCGCGTCTGCTGTTGTCATGGAAGGTCGCGTGTTGGACCGCACTTTACCCGAGTTCGACCACCCCCCGAACGCGCTGCGGGGCGGCCGCCCGGACGCCGCCGCGTCACCCCTACACTCCCTGTCATGATCCCGAAGCTGACCCGGCGTAGCGCCGTGGCCATGGCAACCGTCGGTGTGGTGGCGGGGTGCTCCGGCGGCCGGGGCAGCGCCTCGACCGCCGTGCGGGCCGACGACGAGCCGGAGGCGGCGCGGCAGGCACGCGAGGCCCGGGACAGCACCGCACTGGTCGCGCGGTACGACGCGGTGATCGCGGCGTACCCGACGCTGGCCGCGCGCCTGGCACCGCTGCGGGCGGACACCGCCGCGCATGTGCGGGCCTTCGGCGGCCGGACCCCTGCCGCCCCGTCGTCTCCCATGTCCGGCAACGGCAACAGCACGGGGTCGCCGGCGACTCCCACCTCCACGGGCTCGGCGTCCGCCGTGCCCGCCACCGCCGACAAGGCCCTGGCCGCACTCGCCGCCGCCGAGCGCGCGCTCGCCGACCGCCGGTCCGCCACGCTGCTCGACGCGCCGGGTGCCCTCGCCCGGCTGCTGGCCTCGGTGGCCGCAGCGGGCGCGGGCCATGTCGTCCTGCTCGGCCGCCCGGCCGGAAAGTGAGCGCACGGTGAGCACGATCGTCGACGCCGCGCAGGCCGCCCTCGCGGCAGAACACGCGGCCGTCTACGGCTACAGCGTGGTCGGCGGCAAGGTGGCCGACTCCCGCAAGGCCGAGGCGCGGCAGGCGTACGACGCGCACCGCGCCCGCCGGGACTCGATGGCCCGCACCGTGACGGACCTGGGCGCGGTCCCGGTGGCCGCTGCCGCCGGCTACCGGCTCCCCTTCACGGTGACCGGGTCCGCCGACGCGCTGCGGCTGGCCGGGTACCTGGAGGAGCACGTCGCGGGCGCCTACGGCGACCTGGTGGCGGCGGCGATAGGCGGGATACGGCAGGACGCGGCGGGCGCGCTGCGCGAGGCGGCGGTGCGTGCCGTGCGCTGGACCGGCGGCGGCGTAGCCTTCCCGGGGTTGACCGAGGAGCGCTGACCGGCGGGCCGCAGGGGCGTACGACGGAGGGAACGCGACACGATGAGCGCAGCGGCGCACGAGGGCGGCGGCGAGGGCGACCGGCCGGCGGACCTGGCCCTCGAACCGCCCGAGCGGCTCACCCGCACCGTCACCGCCTGGGAGGGCGAGGCCGGTCGCGCGTGGCTGGCCCGGCTGCCGGAGACCGTCGCCGGCTACCTCGACCGGTGGGGGCTCACCGCGGAGCGGGTCTTCGCCGCGGGCGGCCAGATCAGCATGATCGTGCTGGTCCGCACGGACGACGGCACCCCGGCGGTGCTCAAGGTCGGCATGGTCAACCGGGAGACCGCGCAGGAGCACGCGGCGCTCGCGCACTGGGGCGGGCGCGGCGCCGTACGCCTGCTGCGGGCCGATCCGGAGCAGGGCGCGATGCTGCTGGAGCGGCTGCACGCCGACGTGTCGCTGCGCTCGCTCGCCGAAGCGAAGGCGATGCTCGAAGCCGCCGGGGTGCTCCAGCGGCTGTGGGTGGCACCCGCCGACGAGCACCCGTTCACCACGGTCGAGGAGTACACCGGCGCGCTGGTGCCGCTGCTGCGGGAGCGGCGCGGGCAGCCGTACGCCGAGGACGCGCGGCCGCTGATCGACGAGGCGCTGGCCCGCTGGGAGAGCCTGGTCGGCACCGCCCCCGAGGCCGTGCTGCTGCACGGCGACTACCACCACGGGAACGTGCTGGCCGGGGACCGCGTGCCGTGGCTGGCGATCGACCCCAAGCCGCTCGTCGGCGAGCGGGCGTACGACCTGGCGTGGCTGGTACGGGATCGGCTCTCCACGCTCGCCGCGCAGCCGGGTTCCCGGGCGGCGGCCCGGCGGCGACTGGCGAAGCTGGCGGATTCTCTCGAGGTGGACCCGGAGCGGCTCCGCGGCTGGGCGTTCTTCCGTGCGGTCGAGGCGGGCGTGTGGGGGTTGGCGGTCGGTGGCCGCGAAGAGGGCGAGCTGCTCCTGGAGTTCGCGACCTGGTTGTAGGCGGTGCGGCTCCCCGCCGCGGGGTGCCGCGCGCCGCTCCCGGGTGCCGCCCGGTGGCCGGTTGCCCGCGCAGTTCCCCGCGCCCCTGGGTGGTTGCCCCTCGCGGTGGGGCCTTCGCCATCCCGCCGGTGAGTGGCTGGTCGCGCGGTTCTCCCCCTGGCTTCGCCGGGAGGTACCCCCACCCCCAGAGCTTCGCCTGGGAGGTGCCCCCAGCGCCCCTCGGGGGTCGGCGTCCTTTCGTGGAAGGAGCCGCACAAACCAGGGGCGCGGGGAACTGCGCGACCAGCCACCGACCGGCCTGCGGCCGGGGACAGGCGTCGGCCAGGACGGCGCGTTGCCGAAGGGGCGCGGGGAACTGCGCGGCCGGCTCACCACCGGGGGGTGGTCCCTGAACCGGCAGGACACCGGACCCCGGGGGGGTCAGGCGCCCCGGAGACGGGCGACCGCGTCGGGGAGGGGGAGGTCCTCACGGGTGCCGGTGCGGCGATCGCGGAGTTCGAGGATGTTGTCGGCCGCGCGACGGCCGGCAACGAGCACACGGGGCACCCCGATCAACTCGGCGTCCGTGAACTTCGCGCCCGGTGAGACCCCGTCGCGGTCGTCGAGGAGGACCCGCAGCCCGGCGGCGTCGAGTTCGTCGGCCGCGCGGGCGGCCAGCGCGACCGCGCCCCCCTTGCCGGCGGCGACCACGTGCACGTCGGCGGGGGCGACCTCGGCGGGCCAGCACAACCCGTGGGCGTCGGCGGTCTGCTCGGCGAGGGCGGCGACGGCGCGGGAGACCCCGATGCCGTAGCAGCCCATGGTGACGCGGGCCGGCTTGCCGTCGGGGCCGAGGACGTCGAGGCGGAAGACGTCGGCGTACTTGCGGCCGAGCTGGAAGATGTGGGCGATCTCGATGGCGCGGTCCAGCCGCAGGCCGGCGCCGCAGCGGGGACAGGGGTCGCCGGCCTCGACGGTGACGACATCGAGGTGGCGGTCGACGGTGAAGTCGCGGCCGCACACCACGTTGACGGCGTGCCGGCCGGGCTTGTTGGCGCCGGTGACCCAGGCGGTGCCGGCGGCGACCCGGGGATCGGCGAGGTAGCGGATGCCCAGCGTGCTCAGGCCCTGCGGGCCGACGTAGCCGCGTACCAGGTCGGGCCGGGCGGCGAAGTCCTCGGCGGTGACGATCTCGACCGTGGCGGGGGCGAGGTGCTCGGCGAGCTTGCCGAGGTCCACCTCGCGGTCGCCGGGCACGCCGACCGCGGTGATCTCGCCGTCGACCTTCACCAGCAGGTTCTTCAGGATCGCGGCGGCGGGGACCGAGACCGCGGCGGCCAGCGCCTCGACGGTGGCGGTGCCGGGGGTGTCCAGTTCCTCGACCGGGCCGGGGTCGGCCGCCGCGGGGACCTGCGCGGTGAAGACGACCGCTTCGGTGTTGGCGGCGTAGTCGCACTCCGGGCAGTCCGCGAAGGTGTCCTCGCCGGCCGCTGCGGGCGCCAGGAACTCCTCGGACGCGGAGCCGCCCATCGCCCCGGACACCGCGGAGACGATCCGGAAGTCCAGGCCGAGCCGGCGGAAGATCCGGGTGTACGCCTCGCGGTGCAGCCGGTACGCCTCGGCGAGCCCCTCCGGCGCGAGGTCGAAGGAGTAGGCGTCCTTCATCTGGAACTCGCGGCCGCGCAGCACTCCGGAGCGGGGCCGGGCCTCGTCGCGGTACTTGGTCTGGATCTGGTACAGGATCACCGGCAGGTCGCGGTAGGAGGAGACCTGGTCCTTCACCAGCAGGGTGAAGCTCTCCTCGTGGGTGGGCCCGAGGACGTAGTCGGTGCCCTTGCGGTCGGTGAGCGTGAAGAGCAGGTCGCCGTACTCGTCGGCGCGGCCGGTGGCGTCGTACGTCTCGCGGGGCAGCAGCGCGGGCAGCAGCACCTCCTGGCCGCCGATCGCGTCCATCTCCTCGCGGACGATCCGGGACACGTTGTCCAACACGCGCTTGCCCAGCGGCAGCCAGCTCCACACCCCCGCCGACGAGCGGCGTACGTACCCGGCCCGGACCAGCAGCTTGTGGCTGGTGGTCTCCGCGTCGGCCGGGTCGTCACGCAACGTCTTGAGCAGCAGCCTGGACATGCGCAGGACCATCGTGTTCTCCGTGTTCCTCGAAGGTCCGGCGAGGATATCCAGCGGGAGGGCGGGGGCCGTAACGGTTATTCCGGGCGGCGCGACAGCGGCAGCGGGGCGCCCATCACGGCGTAGGGGCGGGGTGCGCTGGGGAAGTGCACGGGGCGGGCCAGGTCGCGGTAGCCGAGCGCGCGGTACAGATGGCGGGCGGGGCTCTCGCCGTCGATCGCGGAGAGGATGCTGCGCGGCTCGGTGGCGGTGTCGGTGATCTCGGTGATCAGCCGGCGGCCGATGCCGCGGGACTGGAAGTCGGGCAGCACATGCAGTTCGGTGATCACGAAGGAGTCGTCGAGCCAGCCGTCGTTGCCCTGCGCGCGCAGGTACGGCTGGACCACGCTCGACCACCAGTGCGCGCGGTCGTTGGGCAGGCCGTAGACGAAGCCGACCATCCGGCCGTCGGATGTGCTGTGTGCGGCCAGCGCCCGCGCGCCCGTGCACGCCAGGTGCCGCAGTACGATCTGCCGGCGGATCGCAACCTCCTCCGGCCCGAGCCCGAACGCCACCGCCTGCACGCCCAGCGCCTCGTCCACGTGCTCGCTCAGCGCACACGGGCCGACCACCACGTTCTCCATGACGCGCGACCCTATCGCCTCCCGCCCGCCCCCTCCTCCCGGGCACCGGGCGAGCTCTCCTCCGAGGCTCAGAACAACACGGACATCAGGGCGCCGACTTCCGTGAAGCCGACGCGGTGGTAGGAGGCGCGGGCGGGGGTGTTGAAGTCGTTGACGTAGAGGCTGGCGACGGGGGCGACGTCGCGCAGGGCGTAGTGCAGGACCGCGGCCATGCCGGTCTCGGACAGGCCGCGGCCGCGGTGCGAGGGGGCGACCCAGACGCCCTGGATCTGGCAGGTGTGCCGGGTGACGGCGCCGATCTCGGCCTTGAAGACCACCTCGCCGTCCTCGATCCGGGCGAACGCCCGCCCCGCGGAGACGAGTTCGGCGACCCGCGCCTGGTACAGCAGCCCACCGTCGCCGGCCATCGGCGAGACGCCGACCTCCTCGGTGAACATGGCCACGCAGGCGGGCATGATCACCTCCATCTCGTTGCGCTGGACCCGGCGGACGAGCGGGTCGGGGGCCACGTCGGCGGGCAGCGCGCGGGTGGTCATCAGGGGCTGCCGGGCGCGCACCTCGCGGGCGGGACCCCAGTACGGTTCGAGCCGTGCCCACAGGTCGGCGGTGGCGTCGACCGGGCCGACGATCGACGAGCAGCGGCGGCCGGCCCTGCGGGCGCGGTCGGCGAACGCGCTGACGGCCTCGGGGGTGGCGCAGATCGGCACGAGATTGGCGCCCGCGTAGCAGAGCGAGGTGAGGCGGCCGGCGGAGTACCAGCCCCACATCTCGCCGCCGAGCCGCCAGGGGTCGAGGCCGGCGATGTTGACCCGCGAGGTGACGAACGCGTTGGCGACCGGGTCCCGGTCCAGGACCGCGAGGGCGGCGTCGAGGTCGCCCGGTTCGAGGACGCGGGCGGTCGGTTGGGTCAGCACGGGCGCGCCTGACCGTACGGTCCGCGCTCCTCGGCGGACGAGGTCAGCGGGCACCGCGGGCGGCTGCGGTCGGATGCGCCGGGTGCCGCGTTCGGTGCCCCGAACGCGGCACCCGGCCGGAGACGTGCGGTCAGGAGACGCTCACCTGCGGCTCACCGGACGCGGCACCGGCCGCCTCCATCTGCTCGGCCAGCTTCATGGCCTCCTCGATCAGGGTCTCGACGATCTGCGACTCGGGCACGGTCTTGATGACCTCGCCCTTGACGAAGATCTGCCCCTTGCCGTTGCCGGAGGCGACGCCGAGGTCGGCCTCGCGGGCCTCGCCGGGGCCGTTGACGACGCAGCCCATCACGGCGACCCGCAGCGGGACCTCCATGCCGTCCAGGCCGGCGGAGACCTGGTCGGCGAGCTTGTAGACGTCGACCTGGGCGCGGCCGCAGGACGGGCAGGAGACGATCTCCAGGCGGCGCTGGCGCAGGTTCAGCGACTCCAGGATCTGGATGCCGACCTTGACCTCCTCGGCGGGCGGCGCGGACAGCGAGACCCGGATGGTGTCGCCGATGCCCTCGGCGAGCAGCGCGCCGAAGGCGACCGCGGACTTGATGGTGCCCTGGAAGGCCGGGCCCGCCTCGGTGACGCCGAGGTGCAGGGGGTAGTCGCACTGCTGCGCGAGCTGCCGGTAGGCGTTGACCATGACCACCGGGTCGTTGTGCTTCACGGAGATCTTGATGTCGCGGAAGTCGTGCTCCTCGAAGAGCGACGCCTCCCACAGCGCGGACTCGACCAGCGCCTCGGGGGTGGCCTTGCCGTACTTCTCCAGCAGCCGGCGGTCCAGCGAGCCGGCGTTGACGCCGATCCGGATCGGCACGCCCGCCGCCGAGGCGGCCTTGGCGATCTCCTTGACCTTGTCGTCGAACTGCTTGATGTTGCCGGGGTTGACCCGGACCGCCGCGCAGCCCGCGTCGATCGCCGCGAAGACGTACTTCGGCTGGAAGTGGATGTCGGCGATGACCGGGATCTGGGACTTCCGGGCGATGGTGGCGAGCGCGTCGGCGTCGTCCTGGGTGGGGCAGGCGACCCGGACGATCTGGCAGCCGGACGCGGTCAGCTCGGCGATCTGCTGGAGGGTGGCGCCGATATCGGAAGTGCGGGTGGTGGTCATCGACTGCACGGAGACCGGCGCATCGCCGCCCACCGCGACGCTCCCGACCTGGATCTGACGGCTTTTGCGGCGGTCGGCGAGTTTGGTCGGAACATCCGGCATACCGAGCGAAATCGCGGTCATCTGCGTGGCATCCCCAAGGTGTGGAACGAGGTCCCGTCGTGGGCGGGCTCCAGCATCGAGATTACGACACCCCGCCCACGACTCTCACCCGGCTCGGGCCATTACGAACTCAGTTTGACCGGGTTGACCACATCCGCGATCAGAACCAGCAGCGTGAAGCACACGAAGATTCCGGCCACGACATAGGCGATCGGCATGAGCTTGGCCACGTCGAACGGTCCAGGGTCGGGACGGCGGAAGACCCGGGCGGCGTGTCGCCGGATCGCCTCCCACAGCGCGCCCGCGATGTGGCCGCCGTCCAGCGGCAGCAACGGGAGCATGTTGAACAGGAACAGCGACAGGTTGAAGCCGGCCACGAGCATGACCATCGTCACCACCCGGTCGATGGCGGGCGCCTTCATCGCGAAGACCTCGCCGCCGACCCGGGCCGCGCCGACCACGCCCATCGGCGAGTCCGCCTTGCGCGGCGCGTGGTGGAAGGCCGCGTTCCACAGGTCGGGGATGCGCTTGGGCAGCGAGACCAGCGAGTCGACGCCCTGCTTGGCCATGTCGCCCATGTGGTCGACGGAGTCGGCGAAGCCGAGCGGCTGGATGTGGCTGGCCGGGCTGAAGCCGAGGAAGCCGGCCTTCACCGGGTTGCCGTCGGTCGGGTTCCCGTCGCTGTCGGTCTTGGCCACCGTGTTGGTGGTGATGTCCGGGTGCAGGGTGACCCGCTGGCCGTGCCGCAGCACCACGATGGTGGCCGGTCCCGCGCCCTTGCGGATGTCCTCGGACAGCTCCGACCAGTTCTTCACCGGCTTGCCGTTGAACTCCACGAACTTGTCGCCCGCCTTGAGCCCGGCGGTCTTGGCAGGCGCCACCGGGTCGGAGGCGCGGCACGGGTTGTTCGCGTCGCGGTGGGAGGTGTCGGCCTGCGAGATCACGCAGTCGCTGACCTGGCCGACCACGGTGGTCGACATGCTGATGCCGAAGCCCATGAAGACGGTGAGGAACAGCGCGACGGCGAGCACGAGGTTCATGAACGGCCCGGCGAACATGACGATGACGCGCTTCCACGGCTTGCGCGTGTAGAACATCCGCGTCTCGTCGCCCGGTTGGAGCTCCTCGTACGCGGCGCTCCTGGCGTCCTCGATCATGCTGCGCCACGGCGAGGTGGAGCGGGCGGTGATCCGGCCGTCCTCACCGGGCGGGAACATGCCGATCATCCGGATGTAGCCGCCCAGCGGGATCGCCTTGAAGCCGTACTCGGTGTCGCCCTTCTTGCGCGACCACAAGGTGGGGCCGAAGCCGACCATGTACTGCGGTACGCGGATCTTGAAGATCTTGGCCCAGGTCAGGTGGCCCAACTCGTGCCACGCGATGGAGATCATCAGACCGACGGCGAAGACGACTATGCCGAGGACCGTCATGAGAGCCGTCATACGCCTGCTGCCTCCGTTGCTTGCGCCAGTTCACCGGCCCGGGCCCGCGCCCAGGTCTCCGCTTCGAGGACGTCCTCGACCGTCAGTCGAGTTCCCGACGCCGGCGTGCCGTGCTCCTCGACGACCCTGGCCACGGTGTCCACGATCCCGGTGAACGGCAGCCGGCCGGTGCGGAAGGCTTCGACGCATTCCTCGTTGGCGGCGTTGAACACCGCGGGCGCGGTGCCTCCGAGGCTACCGACATGTCGGGCCAGTGCGACGGAAGGGAACGCGTCGTTGTCGAGCGGGAAGAACTCCCAGGTGGCCGCTTTCGTCCAGTCGACGCCCGGCGCGGCGTCCGGCACCCGGTGCGGCCAGCCCAGGCCCAGCGCGATCGGCATCCGCATGTCCGGCGGGCTGGCCTGCGCGAGGGTGGAGCCGTCGGCGAACTCCACCATCGAGTGGATGTAGGACTGCGGGTGGACGACGACCTCGATCCGGTCGAACGGCACGTCGAAGAGCAGGTGCGCCTCGATCACCTCGAGGCCCTTGTTGACCAGGGTCGCGGAGTTGATCGTCACCACCGGCCCCATGTCCCAGGTCGGGTGGGCCATGGCCTGCTCGACGGTGACGCCGGCCAACTCGGCGCGGGTCCGGCCGCGGAACGGCCCGCCGGAGGCGGTGACCACCAGCTTGCGGACCTCGGCCCGGCTGCCGCCCAGCAGTGCCTGGAAGAGCGCGGAGTGCTCGGAGTCGACCGGCACCACCTGGCCGGGCCTGGCGAGCGCCTTCACCAGCGGCCCGCCGACGATCAGCGACTCCTTGTTGGCGAGAATCAGCACCCGGCCGGCGGCCAGCGCGGCGAGCGTGGGGCGCAGGCCGATGGAGCCGGTGATGCCGTTGAGCACGGAGTGGCACTCCAGGCCGGCGAGTTCGGTGGCGGCCTGCGGCCCGGCGAGGATCTCCGGCAGCGGCCGGCTGCCGTACCGCTCGGCCAGCGCCTCGCGCAGCGCGGGCACCGCCTTCTCGTCGGCGACGGCGACGGTGCGCACCTCCAACCGGTGCGCCTGCTCGGCCAGCAGCGCGACCCGCCCGCCCGCGGCCGACAGCGCGACCACGCGGAACCGGTCGGGGTTGCGCAGCACCACGTCGATCGCCTGGGTGCCGATCGACCCGGTCGAACCGAGGATCACGATGTCCCGGGGCCCGTCGTCGGGTCCGGCGGGGACGTGCGGGCGGTAGTGGGGGTCTGCGAGAGCGTCCGTCATGGGGTCATTCTGTCCTGCCCGGCCCCTTGTCCACGCACGGGCCCGGGTCGGGCGGGGTCGCGGCGGGTGGCGGGCGGTGTACGGCGGGTGGTCGGTGCGCGGGCCGGTGCGGCGGTCCGCACGGGGCGGTGGTCCGCACGGGGCGGTGGTCAGGGTACGCCCGGCGGCTGTGGAGAGCGCCGGACGCGCGTGGGCCCGGTGGGAACTGGTGGGAAGGGGCCGCGGAGCGGGTGCGGGGCGGCGGGTTGACGCCCCTGGCCCGCTCCGGCGCCCGCCGCGGCCGGCCCGCCACGCGGGCGAGCCGACCCGCGGTGGTTCAGCGCACCGGGCGCCGTACGTTGTCGGCCGTGGACGGCCCGGGGGTCGCGTCGGCGATCCACGCCCCGTCCCGGACGGGGTCCACGATGCCCTCCTCCAGCCACTCGACCTTGCCGTCGAGGACGGCCTTGGCCAGGTGCCGGTCGGGGCCGTCGGTGTTGGCCCACAGCCGGGCGAAGAGCTCCTCCACCCGGACCCGGGACTGGCGGCAGAACGCGTCGGCCAGGCCCCGGGCGGCCGGGCCGTGCTCGCCCTCGGCGGCCAGGTACTCGGCGCGCACGCACACCGCGCTCATCGCGAACAGCTCGGCGCCGATGTCCACGATCCTGGCCAGGAAGTTCTGCTTCAGCTCCATCCGGCCCTGCCAGCGGGACATGGCGTAGAAGGTGCTGCGGGCGAGCTTGCGGGAGGTGCGCTCGATGTACCGCAGATGCCCGGCGAGGTCGCCGAACTCGGCGTAGGAGGTGGGAAGTTGGCCGGGGCCCGCGACGAGCTTCGGCAGCCAGCGGGCGTAGAACCCGCCGGCCTTGGCGCCCGCCCTGGCCTTGTCGGCGAGCGTGCTGTCGGGGTCGATGAGGTCGCCGGCGACCGACAGGTGGGCGTCGACGGCTTCGCGGGCGATCAGCAAGTGCATGATCTCGGTGGAGCCCTCGAAGATCCGGTTGATCCTCAGGTCGCGGAGCATCTGCTCGGCGGGAATCGCGCGCTCACCGCGGGCGGCGAGCGAGTCGGCGGTCTCGAAGCCGCGGCCGCCGCGGATCTGCACCAGCTCGTCGGCCATCTTCCAGGACGCCTCGGAGCCGAAGAGCTTGGCGAGCGCGGCCTCGATCCGGATGTCGTTGCGGTCCTCGTCGGCCATCTGCGAGGACAGGTCGACCACGGCCTCCAGCGCGAAGGTGGTGGCCGCCATGTACGCGATCTTCGAGCCGACCGCCTCGTGCTCGGCGATCGGCTTGCCCCACTGCTCGCGGGCCGCCGACCACTGACGGGCCACCTTCAGGCACCACTTGGCCGCGCCGACACAGGCCGCGGGCAGCGAGAGCCGGCCGGTGTTGAGGGTGGTCAGCGCGATCTTCAGGCCGGCGCCCTCGGGGCCGATCCGGTTCGCCGCGGGCACCCGCACCTGGTGGAGCCGGGTGACGCCGTTCTCGATGCCGCGCAGCCCCATGAAGGCGTTGCGGTTCTCCACGGTGATGCCCTCGGAGTCCGCCTCGACCACGAAGGCGCTGATGCCGCCCGGGTGGCCCTCGGAGCGCGGCACCCGGGCCATCACCACCAGGAGGTCGGCGACGACGCCGTTGGTGGTCCACAGCTTGACGCCGTCGAGCAGGTAGTCGTCGCCGTCGGGCACGGCGGTGGTGGCCAGCCGGGCCGGGTCCGAGCCGACGTCCGGCTCGGTGAGCAGGAAGGCGCTGATGTCGGTACGGGCGCAGCGCGGCAGGAACGCGTCCTTCTGCTCCTGGGTGCCGAACATCTTCAGCGGCTGCGGCACGCCGATCGACTGGTGGGCCGACAGCAGCGCGCCGACCGCGGGGCTCACCGAACCGACCATGGCCAGCGCCTTGTTGTAGTACACCTGGGTGAGGCCGAGACCGCCGTAGGACTCGTCGATCTTCATGCCGAACGCGCCCAGTTCCTTCAGGCCGCGCACCACCTCGTCGGGGATCAGCGCGTCGCGCTCGATCCGGGCGCTGTCCACCTCGGCGCGCAGGAAGTCGCCGAGCTGCGCCAGGAACGCCTCGCCCTTGGCCACCGCCTCGGGCGCGGGCAGCGGGTGGGGGTGGATCAGGTCGAGCCGGAACCGGCCGAGGAACAGCTCCTTGGCGAAGCTGGGCTTGTGCCAGTCCTGCTCGCGGGCGGCCTCGGCCACCTGTCGGGCTTCGCGTTCTGAGACGTTGCGTGTTGCGGTGGGTGCGGACACGGTGTGTGTCACCTCCGGGTAGGCCGGCTACGAACCGGTGCTCCGTGTCCGTACTACCCCATGTCCGGCATACCAGCCACAGAAGGACGGCCGGGCCGCTGACGTGCTGTCAACGGCGGCCGTACCGCGGTGGCGCCCGGTGGCGCTACAGGTCGAGCCCTGTCAGCACCAGCACCCGCTCGTAGGTGTAGTCGTCCATCGCGTACTTCACGCCCTCGCGGCCGTGCCCGGAGTCCTTCACCCCGCCGTACGGCATCTGGTCGGCGCGGTAGGACGGCGCGTCGCCGATGATCACACCGCCGACCTCCAGGACCCGGTGGGCCCGGAAGGCGATCTGGAGGTCATGGGTGAACACGCCGGTCTGCAGGCCGAACCGGGAGTCGTTGACGGCCGCGAACGCCTCCTCGGCGCCGTTGACCCGGTGCAGTGACAGCACCGGCCCGAACGCCTCCGCGGTGGCCAGCACCGCGTCGCCCGGCAGGTCCGCCAGGACGGTCGGCGCGTAGGTCGCCCCGTCCCGGGCGCCGCCGGTGAGCAGCTTCGCGCCCTTGCCGACGGCGTCGTCCACCCACTGCTCGACGCGCTCGGCGGCGGCCTCGCTGACCAGCGGGCCGACGTCGGTGGCGGCGTCGTTGGGGTCGCCGGTGACCTGGGCGCGCACCTTGGCGACGACCTTCTCGGCGAGCGCGTCGTACACGGCCGCGTCGGCGATGACCCGCTGCACCGAGATGCAGGACTGGCCGGCCTGGTAGTTGGCGAAGGTGGCGATCCGGGTGGCCGCCCACTCCAGGTCCTGCTCGCTCGACCAGTCCGCGAGCACGACCGCCGCGGCGTTCCCGCCCAGTTCCAGCGTGACGTGCTTGCGCGGCACGGAGTCCATGATCTGGTACCCGACGGTGTCGGAGCCGGTGAACGAGATCACCGGCAGCCGCGGGTCGCGCACCAGCTCGGGCATCCGGTCGTTCGGCACCGGCAGCACGCTCCAGGCGCCCTCGGGCAGCCCCTCGGTCTCGGCGAGCAGTTCGCCGAGCAGCAGCGCCGACAGCGGGGTGGCCGGTGCGGGCTTGAGGATGATGGGCGCGCCGACCGCGAGCGCCGGGGCGACCTTGTGCGCGACCAGGTTCAGCGGGAAGTTGAACGGCGCGATGCCCAGCACCGGGCCGCGCGGGAAGCGGCGGGTCAGCGCGAGCCGGCCGACGCCGCCCGGGTCGGTGTCCAGCCGCTGCGCCTCGCCGCCGTTGAAACGGCGCGCCTCCTCGGCGGCCCAGCGGAACACCGACACCGCGCGGCCGACCTCGCCGCGCGCCCACTTCAGCGGCTTGCCGTTCTCCGCGGTGATCAGGGCGGCCAGTTCCTCGGCCCGCTCCGCCAGCCGCTTCGCCACGTGGTCCAGGGCCGCGGCCCGTACGTGGGCGGGGGTCGCCGCGAACGCGTCGGTCGCCGCGGCCGCCGCGGCGACGGCCTGCTCGACCTGGTCCTGGTCCGGCACGCTGACCCGGCCGACCAGGCCGCCGTCCCACGAGCTGGTCACGTCGAACGTCTCCTCGCCGCGGGCCGGGCGGCCGGCAAGCCAGAACGCGTACGGGGCTGCGCCTGTGGTGGTCACGGTGATCCCGCCCTTTCGTCGGATGCGCGACCAAAGTAGTCGGCGCCGTCGCGCCCCTCCCTTGTCCACGGCGGAGCACGCCCGCCACCCTCCGCTACAACTTGGCCAGGGCCCCGATGCCGCCGGAGTGCCTCGGCCCGCCGGTCGAGGGACCGCCTGCCGCAGAGAGCCCGGCCACCCACCCACTCACCGCAAGGTTCCGCGACCACGGGGCCGGGCACCTCAAGGTGTCAGGGCGCCTGGCTACGCTTCCGCTTTGAGGGCGAGCCACAGCTCCATACGGACGTCCGGGTCGTCCAGCGAGCGGCCGAGGATCTCCTCGACCCGCCGCATCCGGTACCGCAAGGTGTGCCGGTGCACGCCGAGGTCCGCGGCGGCGGCATCCCACTGGCCGTGGTGGGCGAGCCACGCGGCGAGCGAGGCCACCAGGTCCCCGCGCGACGTCGCGTCGTGCTCCCGCAGCGGCCGCAGCAGCCCCTCGGCGAAGGCCCGCACCGCGTCGTCGGCGAGCAGCGGGACGACCGAGCCGACGCCGACCTCGCCGTGCTCGACCAGGTTCACCCCGCGCCGCCGGGCGACCGCGAGGGCGCGCTCGGCCTGGCCGCGGGCGGTGGGCGCGTCGGCGGGGTCCAGCGGCCCGGACAGGCCGGCCGCGAGCCCGTCCTCGGCCTCGGCCAGGTCGGTGGCCGCGGTGAGCGCCGCGGCGCCCTCGGCGGCGAGCACGATCAGCCGCTCGCCCTCGGAGACGACCAGCAGGGGCTCGGCGGCGCGGACGGCCGCGGCCTCCGCGCGCTCGGCGAGCAGGGCCAGCGCGTCCGGCACCTCCGGCGTCTCCGGCCCGGGCCCGGCGGCCGCGGAGGCGCCGCTCGACTCGGCGATGAGCATTCGCACCGGAGCGTCCAGGAGCGTGCCGTACAGCGGACCCGCGGTGTCCCGGGCGTGCGCCGCCTCGCCCGCCAGCAGCATGCGCAGCAGCGCCGCGGAGAGCCGGCCCTGCGCGGCGACCAGGGCGCGGGACTGTTCCAGCGAGAGCGTCAGCAGCGCGACGGCCGCGTGCACCACGTAGCGCGCGGCGGTGTCGAGGCGCTCCTCGGTGCCGACCGCGAGGAAGCCGCGCGGGCGCCGTCCGGTGCCCAGCGACTGCAGTTCGACCCGGTCCTCGCTGCCGGCCGGACCCGCCACCGCCGCGCTCGCCGGCGCGGCGACGGCCCGCAGCCGGTCGATCTCGCCGCCCAACCGCGCGGCCCTGCGGCCCGCCCACTCCGGCGCCACGGCCAGCACCGCGCCGGACGCGTCGTACAGCGCCGCCCAGCCGTTCAGGTGCGCCGCCAGCCGTGCCAGCAGGGCGCCGGTGCCGTCGGAGGCCAGCGCGGCCCTGGTCAGCTCGCGCTGCGCCTCGAACCCGGCCGTCACCGCCTGGTACTGGTCCGCGGCCACCGCCGCCGACACCGCCTTGCTGATCGCGATGAACGGGGTCGCCCGCGGCACCTCCAGCAGCGGCAGCCCCACTTCGTCCGCCGCCGCGACCAGTGCCCGCGGCACCTCGTCGTGTCCCACCCCGACGCCGAAGCCCAGCCCGACCACGCCCGCCGCCGCCAGCCGCCGTACATATCCGGCCACCGCCTCGGGGTCGGCCGTGTCCAGCTTCAGCCCGGTGGTGAGCAGCAGTTCCCCGCCCTCCAGATACGGCGCCGGGTCCTCCAGCTCGCTGGTGTGCACCCAGCGCACCTCGGCGCCCAGCCGGCCGCCCGCGGCGAGCACGGTGAGCTTGAGGGACGTGTGGTGCGCGAGCGCCGCGAGCGTGAGAGACATGCCTACCTGGTGCCGTTCAGAGACGGAGATCTGCCGACCGGTCGCCGACACCCTGGATTCCCCCGCACCGTACCTCAACCCTCGCTCAGGCTCGCAGATCGACCAGAACCGGCGGCGCGTGCTCTCCCGAGGTGGTCGTCAACGACACCACCGCGTGTCCCACGGGCACCTGCTGGGCCAGGTCGGCGGCGCTCCAGCGCTCCCGCTCCACCTCACGGACGGTCACCGACTCGGTGGTGACGACCTCGCCGGTGAACAGCCGCCGCACGCCCCGGCTCAGCCGCCGGGGCAGCCCGCCGGACTGGTCGGGGGTCCGGGTGATGTCGCGGGTCTGCACCCGCATGGTGCCCCACGTCTCGGAGAAGAACCGGCCGTCGCGAGGTGAGACCCCGGCGAACACCATCCGGCAACCCACCGCGCCGACCACGGCGCCGCGCAGCCCCTCGGGCAGCGCGTCCAGCGAGCTGAGCCCGAACATCGCGCCCGCGTTCAGGCCGCGCAGCGACGGCAGCGCGCGCAACGTGCCCTCCGACAGCGCGTGGGTGGCGTCGTCGACCACGATGCAGGCGAACAGCGAGCGGTCCCGGCGCGCGGTGACCGCGGCGGTGAACTGGGCGAGGAGCAGCCGGACGAGTATCCGGGACGCCTCGGTGTGACCGTGCTCGGGCAGCACGACCCGGACCCGCACCGACCGGGCCAGCGCGGGCATCGAGAACGACGGGCGCTGCCCCGATCCGTCGAAGAACCCGGCGAACGCGGGCCGGTCGAGCAGCCCGACCCGGTCCGCGAGTTCGGTGCCGACGTCACCGGGCCGGGCGCTCTGCCGCACCCGCGCGTCGAGTTCGCGCACCAGGCCCGGCATGCCCACCGCGTCGACCGCCTCGCGCAGCTCGGCGACGGCATGCGGCAGGCCCTCCAGCAGTTCGCGCAGCACGGGCACGGTGGGGAACCGGCCGTACGCGGCGGCGTACGGGGCGAGCAGTTGGCCGAGCGCCGTGGCCGCCCGGCGCTGCTCGTTCTCCGGCCCGTCGGTGAGCGCTTCGGCGAGCACCCAGGCCGCCAGGTCGGGGTCGGTGGTGCCGCCGTACAGATCGAGGCCGCACGGCGAGCCGGGGTCGGCCAGCGAGACCACCATGTCGTACGACTCGGTCGGGCCGAGGTCGACGTCGGCGCCCGCGACCGCCACCACCGCGGCGCGGCCGGCGAGCGCCTGCAGGCACAGCGACTCCACGACGGGGCGCATGAGCAGCCGGCCCTTGTCCGCGCCCGGCGGCCCGACAGCCAGCAGCCCGGTGCCGAGCACGCCCGGGTCGAGGGCGACACCCGCGCCGCGGTACTGGTAGCCGTTACGCGGGTCCTCCACGCCCCGGCCGATCCGCACCTGGCCGGCGAGCAGGTCGTGGTCGGCGGTCCGCCGCGGCAGGTCCCGATGGCCGGACGGGTGCGCCATCGCCGCCCCGCCGAGTTGCAGCACCACGTCCGCGAACTCCTGCGCGCCCTCGGGCCGCCCGTGCACCGCCTGCCACGACTGCCGCACCCGCACGCAGTCCACGTCGTTCATCCGCCCGGTCCGCACCTCCTGCGCCAGCCGGTCGGCCACCAGGCCGTACCCTGCCTGGCGCAACTCGGACCACTCGGCGGGGCCGGGGAGCGCCGCGTGGCCGCCGGGGCCCTGCTTCGGCACGGGCCCGGCGCCGTACGGCTGCTGCCCGCTCACGGCACCGCGACCGCGCAGCAGTTCGATCCAGCGCCCGTACCTGGCGGCGACCACCGCCACGAGCACCGCGACGATCACGTCAACCTCGTACTCCACCCGCAGGGCCGCCTGCTCGCCGTGCTGGAACGACGAGGGCGGATAGAACGGCAGGATCAGCGACATCAGCGGCAGGAACTTCTTGTCGCTCAGCACCCACACGCACACGCCGATCACCGCGGCAGCCGCCGCTCTGGCACGGGGCTCGTGCAGATAGCGCCTGCCCACCTCCCGCCAGCTGCCGATCCTGGCGAAGTAGTGGGTGAGCAGCGCCAGCCAGAGGCACTGGTAGAGCGCCGCGGCGAACTGGCCCAGCCGGGACGGGGGGGTGCTGTGCCACCACGTACCCGGGGTGACCAGGGTCAGCGGGCGCTTCCAGAGCGGAATGTAGCCGTCGCGCATCAGCGACCACAGCAGTAACCCGCACACCAGCGCGAGCACCGCTCCCCCGATCAGCCGGCGATCGGTCATCCGGTCGGGGTCGTCCGGCGGCCGGGGCACGTGCCCGTAGGCGTAGATGCCGGGCGCGTCGGACACCCTCGGGGTGCGCAGCCAGCGTTCGACCGCGGACAGCGGCGGCGCCTGCGCGGGTGCGGGCGGTGGCACGGCCGGCCGCCGGACCGGGGTGTTCGGGGGCCTCGGCGGAGGGGGCGGGCCGTAGGGGGCGCCCTGGGTGTTGCGGTCCTTGGCATCCATCGCGTGCCTGCCCCTCGCCCCTCCATCACCGCCGATGCGCACAATGTAGTCGAGCCGCTACGCCGACAAAAGGATCTTGGCGTATTACGGCGCCGCCACCCGCACTGTCCGAACCGGCGAAACCGCGGGCGGCAGTGTTACCTATCGGCGTATGCGGGTGCGCCGGGGCCCGGCCTACTCTCCGGGAGGACTCGGAAGACCACAGAAGACCACGGAAGACGTCGCCACGTTGCCGTAACAGCGTCAGAGCGTAAGTAAGGAGAGCGCCCGTCATGACCGAAGTGCCGCAGGAGCGCAGGCTCGTCACGGAAGTACCAGGACCGAAGTCGCGGGAGTTGGCGGCCCGGAAGTCGGCCGCGGTGGCCGACGGGGTGGGGGTGACGCTGCCGGTGTTCGTGGCCCGCGCGGGCGGCGGCGTCGTGGAGGACGTGGACGGCAACCGGCTGATCGACTTCGGCTCGGGCATCGCCGTGACGTCGGTCGGCAACAGCGCGGAAGCCGTGGTGCGGCGCGCCTCGGCGCAGCTCGCCGACTTCACCCACACCTGCTTCATGGTCACCCCGTACGAGGGTTACGTGGAGGTGTGCGAGGAGCTGGCGCGGCTCACCCCGGGCGACCACGCGAAGAAGTCCGCGCTGTTCAACTCCGGCGCCGAGGCGGTGGAGAACGCGGTGAAGATCGCCCGGTCGTACACCAAGCGCCCCGCGGTGGTGGTGTTCGACCACGGCTACCACGGCCGGACCAACCTCACGATGGCGCTGACCGCGAAGAACATGCCGTACAAGGAGGGCTTCGGGCCGTTCGCGCCGGAGGTGTACCGGGTGCCGCTGGCGTACGGGTACCGCTGGCTGACCGGGCCCGAGCACGCGGCGGAGGAGGCCGCGGCGCAGGCGATCGACATGATCACCAAGCAGATCGGCGCCGACCACGTGGCCGCGATCGTGATCGAGCCGATCGCGGGCGAGGGCGGCTTCATCGAGCCGGCGAAGGGCTTCCTGCCGCGGATGGCGCAGTTCGCGAAGGACAACGGCATCGTGTTCGTGGCGGACGAGATCCAGACCGGCTTCTGCCGGACCGGGCAGTGGTTCGCGTGCGAGGACGAGGGCGTGGTGCCGGACCTGATCACCACGGCGAAGGGCATCGCGGGCGGGCTGCCGCTGGCGGCGGTGACCGGCCGAGCGGAGATCATGGACGCGGCGCACTCCGGTGGCCTGGGCGGCACCTACGGCGGCAACCCGGTGGCGTGCGCGGCCGCGCTCGGCGCGATCGAGACGATGCGGGAGCTGGACCTGCCGGCGCGGGCGCGGCGGATCGGCGAGGTGATGACGCCGCGGCTGCGGGCGATGCAGGAGAAGTTCCCGGTGATCGGGGAGGTGCGCGGCCGGGGTGCGATGATCGCGGTCGAGCTGGTGCAGCCGGGCACGAAGGAGCCGAACCCGGCGGTGACCGGCGCGGTCGCCAAGGCGTGTCACGCGGCCGGCCTGGTCGTGCTGACGTGCGGCACCTACGGGAACGTGTTGCGCTTCCTGCCGCCCCTGGTGATCGGCGAGGATCTGTTGAACGAGGGCTTGGACATCATCGAGGAGGCCCTCGCCGGCGTGTGAACCAGGCGGTCCGTGTGACGGATGTGAACCGTGCGACACGGGGGACGGGGTCGTGAAGAAGGTGTGCGAGCCTGATGGCGGACGGGTGATCGACGACCCTGATGAGCCGCCTGTGACGTACGGTTTCCGAGGAACACCCCGCACGTGGCCGAATCCCAGCGAGGAGGCCGCGGGCGACACCGCGCCGATGAATCCCCATCACCGGCGCAGCAGTGCCCTCGCGCACGAAGCAGCCGGGACCTTTGGCTCCGGCAATCCTCGCCGATCGGCTGGCCGTTCGTCCCAAACCCCCCGGGACGGACGGTACGGCGATCGCCCTGGCCGCCCCGGAACTCTCCCCCCTGTTCCGGGGCGGCTGACTCCTTTCCGGGCGCTCTTCGCGCTGCTCACCGTCTTCGCGCTCGCCGTCACCGCCTTCTGCCTGCTGACCTGGCAGGTGTCGGCCGGCGGCCGGCTGGTCGCCGACGACGGGCGGCTGCTGCGCGACGTACGGCGCACGGCCGCCGCGCATCCCGGCTACGACGGGCTCGCCCATCTGCTGTGCGACCTCGGCGACATCGCGGTGGCCGTGCCGGTGCTGCTGGTCGCCCTGGTCCTGGCCGCCCGTCTGGGGCGCCGGGCGGGGCTGCCGCGCTGGTGGGTGCCGCCGGGCGCGGCGGCGCTGGCGATGTGCCTGCTGCCGGTGCTGGTGGGTGCGGTGAAGTCGGGGGTGGACCGCCCGGCGCCGGGCCGGGTGCACGCCGACCCGAACTACGGCTACTTCCCCTCCGGGCACACCGCGACGTCCTCCATGGCGTTCGGGCTGGCCGCGCTGGTGCTGCTGCCGTTCGTCCGCCGTACGGCGGTGCGCGCGCTGCTGGCCGCGGGCACCGTGCTGCTGGCGCTGCTGGTGGGCGTGGCGCTGGTGTGGTGCGACTACCACTGGCCGCTGGACGTGCTGGCGAGCTGGTGCCTGGCGGTGGCGCTGCTGTCGGCCGCGGCGGCCGCGCGGCTGGTGCCGGGGGCGGCCGGCCGCGGCGGCGGCAGCGACGAGGAGGCGGACGGGGATGCGGGCGGGGACGGCACGGGCGGCGACGCCACGGAGGACGGCGCCCGCGGGGGCCGCGACGGGGTCTGAGCGGCGCCCGCGGGGTCGGCAGGGGGTCAGGAGTTGGTCGGGAAGCCCAGGTTCAGGCCCGCGTGCGAAGGGTCGGGCCACCGCTGCGTGACCGCCTTGCCGCGGGTGAAGAACCGCACCCCGTCCTCGCCGTAGGCGTGCGCGTCGCCGAACAGCGAGGACTTCCATCCGCCGAAGGAGTAGTACGCGACCGGCACCGGGATCGGCACGTTGATGCCGACCATGCCCACCTCCACCTCGTGCTGGAAGCGCCGGGCGGCGCCGCCGTCGCAGGTGAACAGCGCGGTGCCGTTCCCGTACGGGTTGGCGTTGATCAGCGCCAGGCCCGCGTCGTAGCTGGGCACGCGGACCACGGAGAGCACCGGGCCGAAGATCTCGTCGTCGTACACGGACATGCCCGGGCGGACGTGGTCGAAGAGGGTCGGGCCGAGCCAGAAGCCGCCGGGGTCGCCGTCGATCGCGTGCTTGCGGCCGTCGGTGGCGAGGACGGCGCCGTCGGCGGTGCCGGCGTCGAGGTAGGCGGTGACCTTGTCGCGGTGCGCGCCGGTGACGAGCGGGCCCATCGCCGAGCCGGGCGCCGAGCCGGGGCCGACGGTGAGGGTGGCGATGCGCTGCTTGATCCGCGCCACCAGGTCGTCGCCGACCGGGTCGACCGCGACCAGCACGGACACCGCCATGCAGCGCTCGCCCGCGGCGCCGTAGCCGGCGTTGACGGCCGCGTCGGCGGCGAGGTCCAGGTCGGCGTCGGGCAGCACCAGCATGTGGTTCTTGGCGCCGCCCAGGGCCTGGACGCGCTTGCCGTGGCGGGTGCCGGTCTCGTAGACGTGGCGGGCGACGGGGGTGGAGCCGACGAAGGAGACCGCCTTGATGTCGGGGTGCTCCAGCAGCCGGTCGACGGCCGCCTTGTCGCCGTGCACGACGTTGAACACCCCGTCGGGCAGCCCGGCTTCGCGCCACAGCCCGGCGAGGAAGTTCGCGGCGGACGGGTCCTTCTCCGACGGCTTGACGACCACCGTGTTGCCGGTGGCGATGGCGAGCGGGAAGAACCACATCGGCACCATGGCGGGGAAGTTGAAGGGCGAGATGATCGCGACCGGGCCGAGCGGCTGGCGCAGCGAGTAGACGTCGACGCCGGTGGACGCCTGCTCGGTGTAGCTGCCCTTGGCCAGCTGCGGGATGCCGCAGGCATACTCGACGACTTCGAGGCCGCGGGCCACCTCGCCGAGCGCGTCGGAGTGCACCTTGCCGTGCTCGGAGACGATCAGCGCGGCCAGTTCGTCGCGGCGGGCGTTGAGCAGCTCGCGGAAGGCGAAGAGCACTCCGGTGCGCTTGGCGACGGAGGTGTTCCGCCACTCGCGGAAGGCGTCGACGGCGGCGCCGACCGCCTCGTCCACGACCTCGGGTCCGGCGAAGTCCACCTGCGCGGTGATGCGGCCGGTGGCCGGGTCGTAGACGTCGCCGTGCCGCTCGGCGGTGCCCGTCCAGGGGCGGCCGGCGATCCAGTGGGTGAGGTGCGAGGTCGTCACGGGGTGAACCCTTCCGTCGTCGTCTGCCGCCAGTGTCGCCACGGGCGGCGGGCTGCCACAAGCACCCGGGCCGGGCCGGAGGGCCCGGGACCTACCCACCGGCGAGCTGGGCGGCCGCCTCGTGCATCGCCAGTTCCAGCACCACCGGGTCGGTGAGGTGCCCGGAGCCGTCCGGGGGGACCAGCCAGCGCACTCCCCCGGTCGGCCGGCCGGGGTAGGGCACCACGATCCAGGTGCCGCGCCCGGCCCCCCGCACCCCGGTGCCGAGCCAGCGGGCGGCGGTGCCCGGCGGCACGAAGAACCCCATCCGGGCGTCGCCGAAGTCGGCGAGCACCGGGCCGGTCCGGCCCATCAGCCGGGTCAGCACGTCGAGCGTGGGATAGCCGATCCTGCCGGGCAGGATCAGCACGTCCCACTGCCGCCCGGCGGGCAGCAGCGCCACCCCGAGCGCGCTGCGCTCCCACTCCCACCTGCACCCCCGCGGGTCGTCCGCTACCGAAGCCAGCCACTCCACCGCGCTCTTCGCGCCTGCGTCGGCCATCGTGGGCCCCCTCCGTCTCTCGTGTGACGCGTCTGCCGTCACACGAGAGACAGGGGTGGGGCCGGATCATTACGCGGGTTTCGCTACCCATTGGTAGTGATCCGGCTCACAGCCGGGGAGGCGCGGGCCGGGTGCGGGCCGCTCACGAGTCGAAGCCGAGACCGGCCCGGTCCAGGGCGCGCAGCCACAGGTTGCGCCGCCCCTGCGCGCGGTCGGCGCGGGCCAGTGACCACTGGGTCAGCCCGATCCCGGCGGTGGCCAGCGGCTCGGGCGGGAAGGGCAGCGGGCGCTCGCGCACCATGGTGAGCGCGGTGCGCTCGGTGGGCCGCCCGGCCAGCAGGTCGAGCATCACCTCGGCGCCGAACCGCGTGGCGCCGACGCCGAGTCCGGTGTACCCGGCCGCGTACGCGACCCTCCCGCCGTACGCCGTGCCGAAGAACGCCGAGAAGCGGGTGCAGGTGTCGATCGCGCCGCCCCAGGCGTGGCTGAACCGCACCCCCTCCAACTGCGGGAAGCAGGCGAAGAAGTGCCGGGCCAGCCGCAGGTACGTCTCCGGGCGGTGGTCGTACGCGGCGCTCATCCGGCCGCCGCGCGGGTAGATCGCGTCGTAACCGCCCCACAGCACGCGGCCGTCGGCGGTCAGCCGGAAGTAGTGGAAGCGGTTGGCGCTGTCGCCCAGGCCCTGCCGGCCGCGCCAGCCGATCGCGGAGCGTTGGTCGGCGGTGAGGGGTTCGGTGGTCAGGGCGTAGTCGTAGACCGGCACGGTGTGGTGCCGGGTGCGGCGCAGCAAGGAGGGGAACACGCCGGTGCCCAGGGCCACATGGTGGGCGAGCACCCTGCCGTACGGGGTGCGCACGGCGAGCGCGGCGCCGTGCCGGACCAGGGCCGTGGCGGGGGTGTGCTCGTGGATGCGCACGCCGGCCCGGGTGGCGGCGCGCTTCAGGCCCCAGGCGAGCTTGGCCGGGTGGACCAGCGCGACGCCCCTGCGGTCGTACAGGCCGGCGCGGAAGGTGGGCGAGTCGACCTCGGCGCGCACCTGGTCGCGGTCGAGCAGTTCCAGGTCCAGGCCGTGCCGCACGGCGGTGGCGTGGGCCTCGCGCAACTCCTCGACCTGGTGGTCGGCGGTGGCCACGTCGATCTCGCCGGTCCGCTCGAACTCGCAGTCCAGGCCGTAGCGTGCGACGGCGGCCTCGATGGCGTCGAGGTTGCGCTCGCCGAGCGCCTGGAGGGTCGCGAACTCCTCGGGCCAGCGCGCCAGTCCGTTGGCGGTGCCGTGGGTGAGGCTGGCCGCGCAGAAGCCGCCGTTGCGGCCGGAGGCGGCCGCGCCGATCCGGCCGCCCTCGACCAGCACCACGTCCCGGTCCGGGTCGCGCTCCTTCGCCAGCAGCGCCGTCCACAGCCCGCTGTAGCCGCCGCCGATCACCAGCAGGTCGCAGTGCTCGGCGCCGGCCAGGGCCGGCTCGGCGTCCGGCCGGGCCGGGTCGTCGAGCCAGTACGGCAGCGGGCGGGCGGCGGCGAGCGCGCGGGCCGGGTCCATGTCAGCCACGCGCCTTCCTGCGGCCCCCGACCAGCTGCCCCGCCAGCACCAGCAGCACCGCGAGCACGAACACGGCGGTGCCGATCACGTTGACCTGTACCGGGGTGCCGCGCTGCGCCGAGCCCCAGACGAACATCGGGAAGGTGACGCTGTTGCCGGCGTTGAAGCTGGTGATGATGTAGTCGTCGAAGGACAGCGCGAACGACAGCAGCGCGCCGGCCGCGATGCCGGGTGCCGCCAGCGGCAGCGTGACCCGCAGGAAGGTCTGCGTCGGGGTGGCGTAGAGGTCCTGCGCGGCCTGCTCCAGCCGCGGGTCCATGCTCATCACGCGGGCCTTGACCGCGGTCACCACGAAGCTCAGGCAGAACATGATGTGCGCGATGAGGATGGTCCAGAAGCCGAACTGGATGCGCATGTTGAGGAAGAGGGTGCCGAGCGAGGCGCCCATCACCACCTCGGGCATCGCCATCGGCAGGAAGATCAGCATGTTGGTGGCGGCTCGGCCGCGGAAGCGGTAGCGGGCCAGCGCGAAGGCGGTCATGGTGCCGAGCACGGTGGCGGCGAGGGTGGCGTAGACCGCGATCTTCAGGCTGAGGGTGAGCGAGCCGCACATGCCGGCGACGCCGCAGGGGTGCTGCCAGGCGTCGGTGGAGAACTGGTTCCAGGTGTAGTTGAAGCGGCTCTTGGGCTTGTTGAAGGAGAAGGCGAGCACCACCAGGTTCGGCAGGATGAGGTAGCCGAGGGCGAGGACGCCCGCGATCACCACGAGGTTGGCGCGCAGCCGGCGGATCAGGCGCATCAGACCAGCTCCTCCGTTCCGGCCCGGCGGATGTAGAGGGTGACGACGGCGAGGATGACGGCCATCAGGAGGAACGAGAGGGCGGCCGCCGTCGGGTAGTCGAGCACCCGCAGGAACTGCGACTCGATGACGTTGCCGATCATCTGCTGGTTGGTGGAGCCCAGCAACTCGGCGTTGATGTAGTCCCCGGAGGCGGGGATGAAGGTCAGCAGGGTGCCGGCCACCACGCCGGGCATCGACAGCGGGAAGGTCACCTTGCGGAAGACGGTGAACGGGGTGGCGTACAGGTCGCCGGCCGCTTCGTGCAGCCGGCCGTCGACCCGCTCCAGCGAGGTGTACAGCGGCAGGATCATGAACGGCAGGAAGTTGTAGGTCAGGCCGCACACCACGGCCAGCGGGGTGGCCAGCACCCGGTCGCCCTGGGTGATCCGCAGCCAGGACGTCACGTCGAGCAGGTGGACGTCGTTGAGGAAGGACACCACCGGCCCCTGGTCGGCGAGGATCGTCTCCCAGGCGAGGGTGCGGATCAGGAAGCTGGTGAAGAACGGCGCGATCACCAGGATCAGCAGCACGTTGCGCCACCGCCCGGCCCGGAAGGCGATGGTGTACGCCAGCGGGTAGCCGATCACCAGGCACAGCGCGGTGGCGATGCCGGCGTAGACCAGGGAGCGCACGAAGTGCGGCCAGTACTCGCTCAGCGCGTCCCAGTAGGTGGCGAAGTGCCAGGTGACCTTGAAGCCGTCCTCCAGGGTGCCGGTCTGCACCGAGGTGGACGCCTGGTAGACCATCGGGGCGACGAAGAAGACCAGCAGCCAGGCCACCCCGGCCAGCAGCAGCAGGTAGGGCACCCGACGCCGGCGGGCGGCGGCCCGGCGCATCGCCTTGGGCGGCCGGGGCGGCGCCGCGGCGGGCGGCGGCAGGGGTTCGGTGGCGGCGGTCATACGGCGGCCCCCTCGGCGGACTCGGTGCGGTCGGTGCCGCCGGCCCGCGACTCGGCGCCGCCGGTCCTCCCGTCGCCGGCCGCGTCGTCCAGCCCCGCGTCCAGGCCGGCGCCGATGTCCTGTCCCGCGTCGAGTCCGAAGGTGTGCTCGGGGTTCCAGTGCAGGACGACCGGCGCGCCGGGCACCAGCCGGGCGTCGCGCTCCACGTTCGGCACGAAGACCTCGAGGCCGGTGCAGACCGGGCTGTCGACCACGTACTGGGTGGACACGCCGATGAAGCTGGAGTCCACGATCCGGCCGGATATCCGGTTCCGGCCGGCGGGCACGCCGGCCGCGTCGTCGCGGTGCACGAGGGTGATCTTCTCCGGGCGGACCCCGGCCAGCACCCGGTCGCCGCGGGCCGCCTCGGTACGGCAGCGGGCGGCGGGCAGCGCCAGTTCCTGCCCGGCGCGGGTGAGCGTGAGGGTGCCGTCGGCGACGCCGGTGACCTCGGCCTCGATCAGGTTGGAGGTGCCGAGGAAGTTCGCGACGAAGGTGGAGGAGGGGTTCTCGTAGAGGTCGGCGGGCGCGCCCATCTGCTCGACCCGGCCGGCGTTCATCACCGCGACGGTGTCGGCCATCGTCATGGCCTCCTCCTGGTCGTGGGTGACGTGGATGAAGGTGATGCCCACCTCGGTCTGGATGCGCTTGAGTTCGAGCTGCATCTGGCGGCGCAGCTTCAGGTCGAGCGCGCCGAGCGGCTCGTCGAGCAGCAGCACCTTCGGCTGGTTGATCAGCGCGCGGGCCACCGCGACGCGCTGCTGCTGGCCGCCGGAGAGCTGGTGCGGCCGGCGCCGGGCCAGCGGGCCGAGCTGCACCAGTTCGAGCATCTCGCCGACCTGCTTCTTCACCGGCTTGATGCCGCGCCGGCGCAGCCCGAACGCCACGTTCTCGTAGACGTCCAGGTGCGGGAAGAGCGCGTAGTTCTGGAAGACGGTGTTGACCGGGCGCTTGTACGGCGGCAGCGCGGTGACGTCCTGGCCGCCCAGGTGCACCGCGCCGGTGCTGGGCGTCTCCAGGCCGGCGATCATCCGCAGGGTGGTGGTCTTGCCGCAGCCGGACGCGCCGAGCAGCGCGAAGAACGAGCCGGCCGGCACCGCCAGTTCGAGCGGGTGGACGGCGGTGAAGGCGCCGTAGGACTTGCTGATCCCGGTGAGGCGGACGGCGGCGTCGGCGGACTTCGCTGTGCTCGTGCTGGGGGTCGTCATGGGTTGTCCTCGGGGGGTGCGGGAGCAGGCCGGGGTCAGGCGCCGATGAGCTTGGAGAACTTGTCCTCGTACCGCGCGTCCTGGGCGTCGGTGAGCGAGCGGAAGTCGTGGCCCTTGGCGTCCATGGCCGCGTCGGGGATGATCAGCGGGTTGCTCGCCAGCTTCGGGTCGATCTTCGCCAGGTACGGCTTCACCCCGGCGACCGGGCACACGTAGTTGATGTACGCCGAGACCTGCGCGGCGACCGCGGGCTCGTAGTAGTAGTCGATCAGCCGTTCCGCGTTCGTCTTGTGCCGGGCCTTGTCGGGGATCAGCAGGTTGTCGGTGGACGACAGGAAGCCCGAGTCGGGGAAGACGTACTCGATGTCGGGGTCGTCGAGGCGCAGTTGGACCAGGTCGCCGGCCCAGGCCAGGCAGGCGGCGATGTCGCCCTTGCTGAGGCCGTCGGTGTAGTCGTTGCCGGTGAACTTCCGGATCTGCTGGCTGTCGACGGCCTTCTGGATGCGGGCGACGGCCGCGTCGAAGGTGTCGTCGGTGACCTTCTCGGGCAGCTCGCCCATGTCGAGCAGGGTCATCCCGATGGTGTCGCGCATCTCGGAGAGCATGGCGACCTTGCCCTTGAGCGAGCTGTCGTCGAGGAGTTGGGAGACGGAGCTGATCTTCCGCCCGCCGGTGGCCTTCTTGTTGTAGGCGATACAGGTGGCGATGCCCTGCCAGGGGTAGGAGTAGGCGCGGCCGGGGTCCCACTCGGGGCTGCGGAAACGCTGCTCCAGGTTGGCGTAGGCGTGCGGCAGGTTCGCGGAGTCGAGTTGCTGCACCCAGCCGAGCCGGATCATCCGGCCGGCCAGCCAGTCGGTGAGCACCATCAGGTCGCGGCCGGTGTCCTGGCCCGCGGCGAGCTGCGGCTTGATCTTGCCGAAGAACTCGACGTTGTCGTTGATGTCCTCGGTGTACTTGACCTTGATCCCGGTGCGCTTGGTGAAGGCGTCGAGGGTCGGATGGTGCTTGCCGTCGTCGGTGACGTCGATGTACTCGGTCCAGTTGGAGAAGTCGACCACCTTCTCCTGCGCCGAGTGGTCGGTGGAGACGGTGTCGCCCTTGCGGCCGGCCGCGGGGATGCCGCAGCCGGTGAGGCCGACGGTGGCGACCGCGCCGAGCCCGGCGGCCCGCAGCAGCGAACGGCGGGCGAGCGCTCCTCGTCCGCTGGTCATGCTGCGCGCCATGGCGGCGCGCTGGGGCGGTGTGAGGGTCTCGAACAGCTCCATGGGTGGTGCCCTTCCGAGGGATCGGCCGGGTGGCGCCGGGCGGGTGGGCCGGGGGCCGGACGGGAGGACCGGCCAGGGGTGGCCGGGGCGCCCCGCCGGGGTCGCGAATCCATGTACCAGCGTGGTCAAAGCCTGGATTGATGGCTGATCCTGGCAGAGCCGACCGCCTCCAACAAGGGATTCCGTTGTTGCCTTTTGGTTAATCGACGAAATCTGTGCTCCGACCTTTCGCTACGCCCCGCGCCGGCAGGACCCGTACCCGGGGGCGGGGCGCATTACGATGAACGGCACCGGCCGCGCGCCGGCCCGTCCCGCACGCCCCTCCGGAGGAACCCCGCATGCCCGAGACCGTCCCCGGCCCCTCCCCCGCCGCCGTCCCCGCCGCCGGCGCCGGTCTTGACTCCTTCATCGCCGGGCTGCCGAAGGCCGAGCTGCACGTCCACCACGTGGGCTCCGCCTCGCCGCGGATCGTCTCGGAACTGGCCGCCCGGCACCCGGACTCCAAGGTGCCCTCCGACCCGGCCGCGCTCGCCGAGTACTTCACCTTCAAGGACTTCGCGCACTTCATCCAGGTCTACCTGTCCGTGGTGGACCTGATCAGGGACGCCGAGGACGTACGGCTGCTGACGTACGAGGTGGCGCGGGACATGTCCCGGCAGCAGATTCGCTACGCCGAGCTGACCGTGACGCCGTACTCCTCGACCCGCCGGGGCATCCCCGAGCAGGCGTTCATGGAGGCGATCGAGGACGCCCGCAAGGCCGCGGAGGCGGAGTTGGGCGTGGTGCTGCGCTGGTGCTTCGACATCCCCGGCGAAGCGGGCCTGGAGTCGGCGGCGGAGACCGCGCACCTGGCGGTGGACCTGCGGCCGGAGGGCCTGGTCTCCTTCGGGCTCGGCGGGCCCGAGATCGGGGTGCCGCGGCCGCAGTTCAAGCCGTACTTCGACCGGGCCCGGGCGGCCGGGCTGCACAGCGTGCCGCACGCCGGCGAGGCCACCGGCCCGCAGACGATCTGGGACGCGCTGGACGTCCTGGGCGCGGAGCGGATCGGCCACGGCACCAGCGCCGTGCAGGACCCCCGACTGCTGGACCACCTCGCCGAGCACCGCATCCCGTTGGAGGTCTGCCCGACCTCCAACATCGCCACCCGGGTGGTGCCCACGCTGGAGGAGCACCCGATCCGGCGGATGGTCGAGGCCGGCGTCCTGGTCACCGTCAACAGCGACGACCCGCCGATGTTCGGCACCGACCTGAACACGGAGTACGCGGTCGCCGCCCGGCTGCTGGAGCTGGACCGGGCGGGCCTCGCGGAGCTGGCGAAGAACGCGGTGCACGCGTCGTTCCTCGACCCGGCGGGCAAGGCGCGGCTGGCGGCGGAGATCGACGCGTACACCGCCGCGTTCGTCGACGCCTCCACCGGCGGCACCGGCGTCCCCGCCGCGCGGGGCTGACGCCATGGCCCCGCGCCCTGGACACCGGGTAACGGTCGTCGCCCATAGGGGCGACCCTTACGTGCACCGCGAGAACACCCTGCCCTCGGTGCGCTCCGCCCTGCACAAGGGCGCCGACGTCGTCGAGGTGGACATCCGCCTCACCCGGGACGGCGTGCCGGTGCTGCTGCACGACGCGACCCTGGAGCGGCTGTGGGGGCGCCCGGCGCCGGTGACCTCGCTGACCTACGACGAGGTGGCCGAGGCCACCGGCGGCGGCGTGCCGGCCTTCGCGGACGCGCTCGCCGAACTCCTGCGGCGGCCCGGCCCGGCCCGGATGCTGATCGACCTCACCGAGGTCCCGCAGGCGGCCGCGGCGATCACGGCGGTACGGGAGGCGGGCGCGGCCGACCGGGTCTACTACTGCGGCGAGTTGGCCGCGATGCGCGAGGTGCGCGCCCTGGAGCCGTCGGCCGAGGTCGCCATGACCTGGACGACCTCCGCGCGCCCCACCGACTCGCTGATCGACGGCCTCGGCCCGCGCTGGCTCAACCTCCGCTTCGGGCTGGCGAATCCGGCCACCGTCGCCTGGGCGCACGACCGCGGCCTGCTGGTCGCCGCCTGGACCGCGGACTGGCAGCGCTCGATGTCCCGCCTGGTGGCGGCCGGGGTGGACGCCATCACCAGCAATCGGCTGGACGCGCTGCTGCGCGTGGCGTCCCGGCCCGCCTGACCGCCCGGCCTCACCACCCCTGCCAGTGCAGCACCTCCGCACGCGGCACCCGCCGGGCCGGCCGGAAGTCGGTGCCGATCGTGTACGCGACGGGGATGAACGCCACCTGCATCAGCCGCTCGTACGGCACTCCCAGCGCCCGGGACAGCTCGCGCTCGTACGCCAGGCCGCCGGTGGTCCAGCAGGAGCCGAGGCCGCGTTCCCGGGCGGCGAGCATGAAGCTCCACACGGCGGGGAGGATCGAGCCCCAGGTGCCGGCCTGGCGTTCCACGGAGGCGCCGTCGGTCCGTCCTTCCACATAGGGGACGACCAGTGCCGGCACCCGGTGGAGGTTCGCGTGGAGGTGGGCGAAGCCGGCGCCGACCCGCGCCATCCGGCCGGACGCCACGTTGGCGCGCCGGACGTCGCGGGCGGTCAGCGGCTCGGCGTCGCCGGGCGCGGCCGCGCTGGCCCGCCAGATGTCGGCGACCTCGCGGCGCTTGTCCTCGTCGGTGACGATCACGAAGTGCCAGCGCTGCCGGTTGCGGCCGGTCGGCGCCTGGACGGCCAGGTCGACGCACTCCTCCAGCAGGTGCCGCGGCACCGGGCGGTCGAGGTCGAGCCGCAGCCGTACCGCGCGGGTGGTGGACAGCAGCTGGTCGGAAGTCAGGTCCAGGTTCATGGTGTTGAGGGTGGCGGGCGGGAGCGTCTGGCGGCCAGCGCCGCATTCCACCCAGTGGAAGGCGGCCGGTTGGAGCCTTGCCCGGGGGAAGTCCGCCGGTGGAGGCCACCTGGTGGAAGCCGCTTCCGCCCCTGGAAGCGGGGGTACACCCCCGGTCGAGTCGGCGAAGGGCGAGTGAGATGTCCGGCAACTCCCGTACCCCGGGGCGCACCGTGTCCGCGAAGCTGCTGGCGGTGCTCGACGCGTTCACGCAGCGGACGGGGACCGGCCAGGCACCCGCCGGCGGTCTGCGGCTCAGCGAGATCGCGCGGCGCGCGGACCTGCCCGCGCCCACCGCCCTGCGTCTGGTGCGCGAACTCGTGGCGTGGGGCGGCCTGGAGCGGTTCGCCGACGGTTCGTACCGGCTCGGCACCCGGCTGTGGGCGATCGGCGGGACCTCACCGTGCCCGCACCGCCTGCGCGCGGTGACCCGCGAGCCGCTGCGGGACCTCGCCACCGCCACCGGCGGCCGGGCCGAGGTGGCCGTGCTGGAGCGCGGCGCCGCGCTGGTGCTGGAGGGCGCGGGCCCGGGCGCGGGCGGCGGGGCGGACCGGTTGTCGCTGCACGCCACCGCGCTCGGCAAGGTGCTGCTCGCCTGGGGCCCGCCGGCCCCGGTCGGCCCGACGGAGCGCTTCACCGCCCACACCCGTACTGCGGGTGGCCCGCTGGAGCGGGAGTTGCGGCGGATACGGCAGGCCGGATTCGCGCTGGCCAAGGAGGAGTTCCGGCTCGGCGAGGTGGCGGCGGCGGTGCCGCTGCGTACGGAGGAGGGCAGGGTGGCCGCCGCGCTGGGCGTCACCGTGCTGTCCACGGTGCCCGTGGCGCGGGTGCTGCCGCACCTTCGACGGGCCGCCGCCAGGGCCGGGGTGGTCGGCGGCCCACCGGGGTGGCGGGACGGGTGAGCGCGGGACGGTGCCCGAACGGGCGGCCCGCCCCGGCCCGTCCCGGCCCGACCGACACCGGGATGACAGCCGGCCCGGTGCGGTCACGGCACTACGGCCTGCTCACGCCTCCAGCGACGTCATGACGTGCTTGATCCGGGTGTAGTCCTCGAAGCCGTACGCGGACAGGTCCTTGCCGTAGCCGGACTGCTTGAACCCGCCGTGCGGCATCTCGGCGACCAGCGGGATGTGGGTGTTGATCCACACGCAGCCGAAGTCCAGCTTCTTGGACATCCGCATCGCCCGGCCGTGGTCCTTGGTCCACACCGAGGAGGCAAGGCCGTAGTCCACGTCGTTGGCCCAGGTGAGGGCCTGCTCCTCGTCGGTGAACGACTGCACGGTGATGACCGGGCCGAACACCTCGCGCTGCACGGCCTCGTCGTCCTGCAGCAGCCCGGAGACGACGGTGGGCGCGTAGAAGTAGCCCTCCTCGCCGACCCGGTGGCCGCCCGCCTCGACCTTGGCGTGCGCGGGCAACCGCTCGATGAAGCCGGTGACCTGGGCGAGCTGGTTGGCGTTGTTGAGCGGGCCGAAGAGCACGTCCTCGTCGTCGGGTAGGCCGGTCCTGGTGCCGGCGGCGGCCTTGGCCAGCGCGGCGGTGAACTCCTCGCGCACGCCTTCCTGCACCAGCACCCGGCAGGCGGCGGTGCAGTCCTGGCCGGCGTTGAAGAAGCCGGCCACCGCGATGTCCTCGGCGGCCTTGGCCAGCGCCGCGCTGTCGAGGTCGTCGAAGACCACCACGGGGGCCTTGCCGCCCAGCTCCAGGTGCACCCGCTTGACGTCCTTGGCGGCGGACCCGGCGACCTCGATACCGGCCCGCACCGAGCCGGTGATGGACGCCATCGCCGGCACCGGGTGCTCGACCATCAGCCGGCCGGTGTCGCGGTCGCCGCACACCACGTTGAAGACGCCCTTGGGCAGGACGCCGGCGATGATCTCGGCGAGCAGCACCGTGGAGGCCGGGGTGGTGTCGGACGGCTTGAGCACCACGGTGTTGCCCGCCGCGATCGCCGGGGCGAACTTCCACACCGCCATCATCATCGGGTAGTTCCAGGGCGCGACCTGCGCGCACACCCCGACCGGCTCGCGCCGCACGATGGAGGTCAGGCCCTCCATGTACTCGCCCGCCGAGCGGCCCTCCAGCATCCGGGCGGCGCCGGCGAAGAACCGGATCTGGTCCACCATCGGCGGGACCTCCTCGCTCGCGGTCAGCGCGAGCGGCTTGCCGGTGTTCTCACTCTCCACCGCGACCAGCTCGTCGGCGCGCGCCTCGATCGCGTCGGCGATCTTGAGCAGGGCCTTCTGCCGCTCGGCGGGAGTGGTGTCGCGCCAGCCCGGGAAGGCGGCCTTGGCGGCGGCCATCGCCGCGTCGACGTCGGCCTGGCCGGACAGCGGAGCGGTCGCGTACGCCCGCCCGGTGACCGGGCTGACCACCTCGGTGGTACGCCCGTCGGCGGCGTCGCGGAATTCTCCGTCGATGTGGTTGCGCAGAGTACGGAGTTCGGTCACGGCGCTTGCTCCCTGGTCCTTCTGGTCCATGTCCATGGGGTGAGACGCAGCCCAGCTTAGCGCCAGAACTGCCGTATTCGACACACCCGCCCGGCCAGGACAACCGATTCGGTGTTACAGAAGGCTTAACACAACGGAATTCATCGTGAAGGGCTTGCGGGACCGTCGACCTCTCCTGCACAGTGGTGCGCGTGGCCACTCGTGACATGAACGGCACTTCCGCCTCGATAGACGCGGTGTCGAAGGCGATCATCGAACAGCTCCAGGAGGACGGGCGCCGCCCGTACGCGGCGATCGGCAAGGCCGTGGGGCTGTCGGAGGCCGCGGTGCGCCAGCGGGTGCAGAAACTGCTCGACCAGGGCGTGATGCAGATCGTCGCGGTGACCGACCCGCTCACCGTGGGCTTCCGCCGCCAGGCGATGGTCGGCGTCAACGTCGAGGGCGACCTCGAACCGGTCGCCGACGCGCTCGCGGCCCTCGACGAGGTCGAGTACGTCGTGCTCACCGCCGGCTCCTTCGACCTGCTGGTGGAGATCGTCTGCGAGGACGACGACCACCTGCTGGAGATGATCAACAAGCGCATCCGCGCGCTGCCAGGCGTCCGCTCCACCGAGACCTTCGTCTACCTCAAGCTCCGCAAGCAGACCTACACCTGGGGAACCAGATAGCCATGACCGCTCCGAACGCCGATCAGCCTGATCTGTCGAAGTCCGCGTACGACCACCTGTGGATGCACTTCACCCGCATGTCGGACTACCAGGACGCCCCGGTGCCGACCATCGTCCGCGGCGAGGGCTCCTCCATCTACGACGCGCACGGCAAGCGCTACATCGACGGCCTGTCCGGGCTGTTCGTGGTGCAGGCCGGGCACGGGCGGCACGAACTGGCCGAGACCGCCTACAAGCAGGCGCAGGAGCTGGCCTTCTTCCCGATCTGGAGCTACGCCCACCCCAAGGCGGTCGAACTCGCCGAGCGGCTGGCCGGATACGCCCCCGGGGACCTCAACAAGGTCTTCTTCACCACCGGCGGCGGCGAGGCGGTGGAGACCGCCTGGAAGCTGGCGAAGCAGTACCACAAGCTCACCGGCAACCACACCAAGTACAAGGTGATCTCGCGTGCGGTCGCCTACCACGGCACCCCGCAGGGCGCGCTGTCGATCACCGGACTGCCCGCGCTCAAGGCCCCGTTCGAGCCGCTGGTGCCCGGCGCCCGCAAGGTGCCCAACACCAACATCTACCGCGCCCCGATCCACGGCGACGACCCGGAGGCGTTCGGCCGCTGGGCCGCCGACCAGATCGAGCAGGAGATCGTCTTCGAAGGCCCCGAGACGGTCGCCGCGGTCTTCCTCGAACCGGTGCAGAACGCCGGCGGCTGCTTCCCGCCGCCGCCCGGCTACTTCCAGCGGGTCCGCGAGATCTGCGACCGGTACGACGTCCTGCTCGTCTCCGACGAGGTGATCTGCGCGTTCGGGCGGCTGGGCACGATGTTCGCCTGCGACAAGTTCGACTACGTCCCCGACATGATCACCTGCGCCAAGGGCATGACCTCCGGGTACTCCCCGATCGGCGCGTGCATCATCTCCGACCGGCTGGCCGAGCCGTTCTACCGCGGCGACAACACCTTCCTGCACGGCTACACCTTCGCCGGCCACCCGGTCTCCGCCGCCGTGGCCCTCACCAACCTCGACATCTTCGAGCGCGAAGGGCTCAACCAGCACGTGCTCGACCACGAGGCCGCCTTCCGCGCCACCCTCGACAAGCTGAGCGACCTCCCGATCGTCGGCGACGTACGCGGCAACGGCTTCTTCTACGGCATCGAACTCGTCAAGGACAAGGCGACGAAGGAGACGTTCACCGACGAGGAGACCGAGCGCGTCCTGTACGGCTTCCTGTCCAAGGCGCTCTTCGACAACGGGCTCTACTGCCGCGCCGACGACCGCGGCGACCCCGTCATCCAGCTCGCCCCGCCGCTCATCTCGGAGCAGCCGCTTTTCGATGAGATCGAGGACATCCTCCGCGATGTCCTGCGGACGGCCTGGACCAAACTCTGACGACGCCCCCTCGCCGGGGCGGGGGGGTGCCCTGGCGGGCGGCGGGTGCCCAGGGTGCCTTACAGGGGCGCGGGGAACTGCGCGACCAGCCACCGTCGTGGCGCGCCGGGCCCGCAGGCCCAGGCCCCGCGGCAAGATTGCCGGACCACCGGCAGTGGTGGGTTGCTCGCGCAGTTCCCCGCGCCCCTGGTTGGTGAACGTCCTCCCGGGCGGGGGGCGCTCGGCCGATCGGGGGGTTCGCCGCTGCGCCTGCAAGGAATCGCCGGGGTCGGATGCATACCGTGCCGGAGAGTGACCGGACAGGCGCCGGGCTCGTTGCCCGAGTGAACTCGCAATCCGCGGAGGTACGGCATGGAGGCCCCGCCCGACAACGACGTGCTCTGGGCTCGCGCCCTGCGCCACTCCTACCAGGGCTCGCCCGCGCTGCTCGGCGTGTCCGTCAGCGTGCGGGCCGGGGAGATCCTCGCGCTCGCCGGTCCGCGCGGCTCGGGGAAGTCGACCCTGCTGCGCTGCCTTTCCGGGCAGCTCGTCCCGGACGAGGGCGAGGTGTGGTTCAACAGCGGCCCCGTGCACACGCTGCCCGAGACCGCCCGGGAGCGGCTGCGCCGCGACCGCTTCGGCTGGATCGGCGCCGACCCGCAGCTGCTGCCCGAGCTGAACGTCTGGGAGAACGCCGCGCTGCCGCTGCTGCTGCGCGGCGAGAGCAGCAGGACCGCCCGGGCCGCCGCCTGTGAGTGGCTCGACCGCCTGGACATCGGCGACATCGCCCGCCGGCGCCCGACCGGGCTGCCCGCCGCGAAGCGCCAACGGGTCGCCGTGGCAAGGGCGTTGGTCACCGGACCGGCGGTGGTCTTCGCCGACGAGCCGACCGCCCCGCTGCACCGCAACGACCGCGCCCACGTCCTGCGCACCCTCACCAGCGCGGCCCGCACGCACGGCATCACCGTCGTCCTGGCCACCAGCGACCCCGACATCGCCGCGCACGCCGACCGCGTCATCCCCTTCGCCGACGGCCGCGCCGGAACTGCTGCCCAGGATCAGGACCAGGACCTGTCCGCGCCCCGCCCGGCCACCGTATGAGCGCCCCCGGCGCACACCCGGGCCGCCACGGCGGCGCCGCGGTGCGGAGCGGCTCGTGCTGAGCCTGCGGCTGCTGCGCGGGGCCCGGCCCGCCGCGCTGGGCCGATGGGCCCTGGTGGCGCTCGCGTCGTGCGGCAGCGGCCTGCTCCTGCTGGCGGCCCTCGGCTGGGCGCTGGCGCACCCGAAGGGCGGGACGTCGGACGCCGTCGCACGGCTCGGCTGGTGCGTCGTTCCCCTCGTGGTCACCGTGCAGCTCGCGGTCGCGGTGGGCCGCGCGCAGTCCGGCGGCTGGCCCCGGGCCGGCCTCGCCGCGGTCGGTCTCGGCCGCAACGGCGTGGTGCTGCTGACCGCGGCGACGGTGACCGTGGTGAGCGCGTTCGGCAGCGTGCTGGCCCTGCTCGCCTTCCTCCAACTGCGCGGCGACGTGACGGGCGTGCCCTACCACGGCGTCGGGCCCGGACTGCTCGCGGCGGGCCGGAGCCTGCCGCCGGCCGGCGCGGTGACGCTGCTCGCGCTGGTCCCGCTGACCGCCGGTGTCGCGAGCGCGGCGCGGCTGCGCGCCGAAGGCAAGTCCGCCGAGGACATGCCGGGCGGGCTGCCGTGGGGGGTCGCGCTGGTCGCCGTGGGTCTGGCGATCGAGGTGACGGCGCCCGACGGGCACAGCTTCCCGCTGCCCAGCGGGCTCGGCTCGATGGCCCCGGCCGCGGTCGGCGGCTGGGTGCTGACCGCGGCGGGCCTGGTGCTGGCGGGACCGGGGCTGGTCTACGGCTGCGGGCGGCTGATCGCCGCGTACCGGCCGGGCGGGCTGCGGCTGCTGTCCGGCCGCGGCCTCCAGCACGAGGCGCGGCGGCTCGGCCGCCCGCTCGGCCTGCTCTCGGCGACCGCGGCCGTGGCACTGTCCGGATACGGCCTGCACCAGCACAACGGCCGGACGCTGGGCCCGGTGACCACGTTCGCGGCGACGCTGGTCTGCGTGTGCGTGCTGGCCTCGACCGCGGTGGCCGCCATGGAGTCCCGCACGGAGCGTGCCTCCACCACCGCCGCGCTCCGCGAACTGGCGGTGCCCGCCACCATGCTGCGCGCCTCGGCGGCCGTGCGCACGGGCGCCCTGGTGGTCGCGTTCCTGGTGCCCACGCTGCTGGTCGCGGCGCTGTCCCCGACGCCGTAGCGCCGTATCCCGGATCGCCGGGCACATGACGCGGCGCCGTGTGCGGTCATCCGCGCGGCGCCGCGTCAACAGCGCGACGCCGAGGTCCTCCTTCGCCACGGCCCGGCGCACACCTGAGCGCGCTATCGTGCTCGCGTGCCAGCGCCTACTCCCCCCGATTCGCCCCATCCGCCCCATCCGCGGCTGCCCCGCCCCACGCGCGGCGCCCGCCGTCCGCCGGAGCCGCCGAAGGAGCCCTCGGACGCGGCACCCGAGCCCATCCACCGGGCCCGCAGGGTGGAGACGCTGGAGGAGTTCGACGCGGTCGCGCTCGGTGGGTCGTTCGCGGACTGCCGGGTGCGGGCCGTGGACCTCACCTCGCGGACCTTCGCGCTGCTGGTGACCGACACATCGGAGGCGGTGTTCCTCGGCTGCCCGATGGAGCCGCAGGCCCTGGCGCACGTACGGGCCGGCGGCGCGCTGGTCTTCCCGCTGGTGCCCGGCCTGCCGTTCGACCCGTACCGCGCGGCGCCCTACCGGCCCGAGGAGCTGTACGCGGACCTGGCCGAGGGCGGGTACGCCGCGACGCCGGACGCGCTGACGTACGCGTGGTGGCTGCGGACCTCCGCGGAGGGCGACGTGTTCGCCTCGATGCTGCGCTCCATCCACGACGACGCGGTCTCCGACGTACTGGACGAACGGCTCGGCGGCGCGCGGGTCGTGGGGGTGATGGGCGGGCACACGATGGAGCGCGGCACGGAGGCGTACGCGGGCGCCGCGCGGCTGGGCCGGTCGCTGGCGGAGTCCGGGCTGACGGTGGCGACCGGCGGCGGGCCCGGCGCGATGGAGGCGGCCAACTTCGGGGCGTACGCGGCCGCGTACGACGACGTCATGCTCGGCAAGGCGCTCGACGTGCTGGCGGGCACCCCCTCCTTCACCCCGTCCGTCGACGCCTGGGCGTCGACGGCCTTCGAGGTACGCGACCGCTGGCCGGACGGCGGGCCCTCCTACGGCCTGCCGACCTGGTTCTACGGCCACGAGCCGCCCAACGCCTTCGCCGCGCACATCGCGAAGTTCTTCGCGAACGCCACCCGTGAGGACGGCCTGCTCTCGCGCTGCTCGGCCGGGGCGGTCTTCCTCCCGGGCGCCGCCGGCACCGTCCAGGAGGTCTTCGACGCGGCCACCGCGAACTACTACGGTTCGCACGGTGAGCCCGCGCCGATGGTGCTGGTGGACCATGCGTACTGGACGGACGAGTTGCCGGTCTGGCCGCTGCTCCACGCCTTGGCGGCGGGCCGTTCCATGGGGGGACGGATCGCCCTCGTGGACAGCGTGGACGATGTCCCGGCGGCCCTGGAACGCCTGGGTTCCGCGTAAGCGCACCCGGCCCGCCAGAGCTTCGCCTGGGAGGTCCCCCAACGCCCCTGTTCGTCCAGACGACGATGGCGAGCAGCCATCAACAGGGGCGCGGGGAACTGCGCGACCGGCCCACCACCGGCGGACGGTCCGGGAACCTACGGGACCGGGCAGGACGGGCGGACCGGCTCAGCCTCCCGCAGGGCTGAGCACGACGACGTCCGCCGCCTCGAACGAGGCACCCACGGACGCGCCGAGTTCCGGGGCCTCGCGCAGGGCGCACTCCGCTTCGAGGGCGGGGCCGCGCTCGGGCCGGAGCATGACGCCGACGTGGCCGCCCCGGAAGGTCCGCGAGGTGACCTCGCAGCGCAGCCCGGCGGTGTCGGGTGGGCCGAGCCGCACCCCGGAGGGCCGGACGAGGATCAGGTGCTCGCCGTCGGGGGTCCCGTCCGGGACGGGCAGTTCGCCCCAGCCGGTGACGGCGACGGCACCGCTGACCGTGCCTCCGGTGATGTTGTCGAACCCGAGGAAGCGGGCCACGAACTCGGAGCCGGGCCGCTGCCACACCTCCAGCGGGGTGCCGCTGCGCTCGATCCGCCCGTCCCGCATCACCACCACCCGGTCGGCGAGCGCGAACGCCTCGCCCTGGTCGTGGGTGACGGCCAGCACGGTGGTGCCCAACTGCCCGAACAACCGGCGCAGTTCGACCACGAGCCGCTCCCGCAGGGAGCGGTCGAGCTGGCCCAGCGGCTCGTCGAGCATCAGCAGGCGCGGCTCGGGCGCGAGCGCGCGGGCCAGGGCGACCCGCTGCTGCTCGCCACCGGAAAGCGTGGCGACCGGGCGGGCGGCGGCCCCGGGCAGGCCGACCAGGTCGAGGAGTTCGGCGGTCCGCCGGTCCCGGTCCTCGCGCGGCATCTTGTGCATGCGCGGCCCGAACGCCACGTTGCCGCCGACGTCGCGCTGCGGGAAGAGCTGGTGGTCCTGGAACATCAGCCCGACCCCGCGGCGGTGCGCGGGCACGCCCACCTGGTCGGCGCCGTCCAGCAGCACCCGGCCGCCGTCGAGCGGCTGCAGCCCGGCGACCGCGCGCAGCAGCGTGGACTTGCCACTGCCGCTGGGCCCGAGCACGCAGACGATCTCGTGCGCGGAGGCGTCCAGGCTCACCGCGTCCAGTGCGGTGCGCGCCCCGAACCGTACGGTGGCGGCGTCCAGGCTCAGCAGGGCATCGGTCATCGTGGGCTCTCCGAGCGGGCAGGGGCGGCGGGGGCCTCGGGTACGGCGGAGGGCTCGGGCGCCGTGCGGGATGCATTGGCCCGGGGAGCCGGAGCCAGGCCCTGCGCGGCGGCCCGTACGTCCTTACCGCCCGGCGCGTCCTTGCGGCGCGGCGTCGTACGCCCGGACAGCGGGTACTCCAGGATCAGCAGGCTGGCCGCGCAGACCACCATGAGGATGGTGCTCAGGGCCATCGCCTGGCCGTAGTTCATCTCGCCGGCCCGGCCGAGCAGGCGGGAGACGGCCACCGGGAGGGTGGGGCTGTCGGGCCGGGCGATGAAGACCGTGGCGCCGAACTCGCCGAGCGACACCGCGAACGCGAACCCGGCCGCGATGCCCAACGCCCGCCCGACCAGGGGCAGTTCGACCTCGCGCCAGACCCGTAGCGGGGACGCGCCGAGCACTGCGGCGGCCTCCCGCAGCCGCTCGTCGACCGCCCTCAGCACCGGCAGCATCACCCGTACCACGAACGGCGCGCCGACCAGCGCCTGCGCGAGCGGCACCAGCAGCCAGGAGTCGCGCAGGTCGAGCGGCGGCTTGTCGAGCGTGATCAGGAAGCCGAAGCCGACCGTGACCGCGGAGGTGCCCAGCGGCAGCATCAGCAGCCCGTCGAAGCCGCGCATCAGCCGCCCGCTGCGGCGGGTGAGCGCGGCCGCGGCCAGCCCGCCGACCAGCAGGGCGATGACGGTCGCGGCGGCGGCGTAGCGCAGCGAGTTCCAGACCGTGTGCAGCGGTGAGACGAGGAAGGTCCCGTCGGCGCTGGTGGAGCCGAGCGCGCGGTAGAAGGCGAAGCCGTAGCCGTTCGGGCCGTCGAGGGAGCGGGCCGCGAGCACGCCGAGCGGCAGCAGGATCAGCAGCGCGATCGACCCGAGGACGGCGGCGAGCAGCGTGCGTTCGCCCGCGCCGCGCGGGCGGTGCGCGGTGCCGGCCGGGTCGACCAGCCGCAGCGCGGACTCGCGGCGGCGGGCCGTCCACGCGTGCACGGCCAGGATCGCGACGACCGCGACGAGTTGGAGCAGGGTGAGCACGGCCGCGGTGGGCAGGTCGAAGATCTCTGCGGTCTCCCGGTAGATCTCGACCTCCAGGGTGGCGCGGGTGGGGCCGCCGAGGATCTGGATCACGCCGAAGGAGGTGAAGGTGAACAGGAAGACCATCACCGCGGCCGACGCGACGGAGGGGGCGAGGGCGGGCAGGGTGACGCGGCGCCAGGCGGCGAGGCGGCCCGCGCCGAGCATGCGGGCGGCCTCCTCCTGGCGCGGGTCGAGTTGCGCCCACAGGCCGCCGACGGTGCGGACGACCACGGCGTAGTTGAAGAAGACGTGCGCGATCAGGATCGCCCACACGGAGGTGTCCAGGCGTACGCCGAAGAGGCTGTCGGTGAAGCCGCCCTGCCCGAGCAGCGCGAGGAACGCCGAGCCGGCGACGACGGTCGGCAGCACGAACGGCACGGTGACCACGGCCCGCAGCAGCCGCTTGCCGGGGAAGTCCAGCCGGGCGAAGGCGTACGCGCCGGGCAGCGCGACCGCGAGGGTCAGCGCGGTGGACGCGCCGGCCTGCCAGCAGGTGAACCACAGCACGTGCCGTACCGAGCCGTCGCCGAGCACGTCGCCGATCCGGCCGAGCCGCCAGTGGCCGCCCGGGTGCAGGCCCCGGCCGACGATGGACGCCACCGGGTAGGCGAAGAAGGCGGCGAAGAACGCCAGCGGCAGGGCGGCCAGGGCTAGCCCGGTCGCGGTGCGGCGGCGCCCCGCCTTCCGGTTGGCAGGCCCTGCCTCCAGCTTGGCGGACCCTGCCTCCAGGTTGCCGGGCCCCGCCTTCCCGACGGCTACAGGACGATCGAGTTCCACGACTTCACCCAGTCGTCCCGCTTCGCGGCGATCTTGTCGGGCGCGAGCGTCGTCGGGTGCGGGACCTTCGCGCCGTACTTGGTGAACACCTCCGGCTCGGTGGCGCCCTTCACCACCGGGTCGACGTACATCTGGAGCGGCATGTCCTGCTGGAAGGTCCTGCTGAGCATGAAGTCGATGAACGCCTCGGCGCCCGCCGGGTTCTTCGCGCCGTGCAGCACTCCGGCGAACTCGATCTGGCGGAAGCAGGTGCCGGTGGCCACCCCGACGGGTGACTGCGCGGGCGGCGGGTTGACGCCGACCACCTCGGCGGGCGGGCTGGAGGCGTAGGAGACCACCAGCGGCTTGTCGCCCTTGGCCTTCTTCCCGGCGGCCGACCCGGAGAAGGCGCTGTCGTACGCCTGCTCCCAACTGTCGACGACCTGGACGCCGTTGGCCTTCAGCTTCTTCCAGTACGCCTGCCATCCCGCGTCGCCGTAGGTGGCGGCGGTGCCCAGCAGGAAGGCCAGGCCCGGCGAGGAGGTGGAGACGTTCTCGGTGACCAGCAGGTTCTTGTACTGCGGCTTGATCAGGTCGGCGAAGGTCTGCGGCGGCGCGAGGTGGTGGGAGGTGAAGTAGGCGCGGTCGTAGTTGACGCAGACGTCGCCGGAGTCGATCGGCGTCACCCGGTGCTTGCCCGCGTCGAGTTGGACGTCGGCGGGCACCTGGTCCAGGCCCTTGGCGGTGTAGGAGTCGAACAGGCCGTTGCCGAGGGCGCGGGAGAGCAGGGTGTTGTCGACGCCGAAGAAGACGTCGCCGCGCGGGTGGTCCTTGGTGAGGATGGCCTGATTGACCGCCGCGCCCGCGTCGCCGCCGCGCAGCACCTTGACGGTGTAGCCGGTCTCCTTGGTGAACTCCGCCATCACCGACTTGGAGGCCGCGAACGAGTCGTGGCTGACCAGGGTGACGGTCTTCGACGGCTTGCCGCCGGACGCCTTGCCGGAGCCGGAGTCGGACCCCGAGCCGCCGCAGCCGGCGAGGACGGTGGCGCCCGCGGTGGCGAGGACGAGCGCGCCCACGGCACGCCGACGAATGGTGCTCTTCACTGTGCTGACTCCCTACGCCGGTATGACCCGGATCAGGTGGGAGGGTCTGCGGCCTGGGCTTCTCGACGGTCTCGCCGTCGCCCCAGCCGCACTCTCAGCGCCGTCTCAGGCGCTCCCCTGTCGGATGTTCATTTGTCCAGATGTTCATTCAAGCGGTGCGACCAGCGCACCTGCGCACCGTATCAGCGCGCGGACGCGGCCAGCTGACCGCAGGCCCCGTCGATCTCCTGACCGCGGGTGTCCCGTACGGTCACGGGCACGCCGTGCGCCTGAAGGGCGGCCACGAACGCCCGCTCGTCCTCCGGGCGGGAGGCGGTCCACTTCGAGCCCGGGGTGGGGTTGAGCGGGATCAGGTTGACGTGCACCCGGTGGTTCTTGAGCAGCTTGCCGAGCCGGTCGGCACGCCACGCCTGGTCGTTCACGTCGCGGATCAGGGCGTACTCGATGGAGACGCGGCGGCCGGAGACGTCGGCGTAGTGCCAGGCGGCGTCCAGCACCTCGCGGACCTTCCAGCGGGTGTTGACCGGCACGAGGGTGTCGCGCAGTTCGTCGTCGGGGGCGTGCAGGGACACCGCGAGGCGGCACTTGAAGCCCTCGTCGGCGAACCGGTGCATCGCGGGGACCAGGCCGACCGTGGAGACGGTGATGCCGCGCTGGGACAGCCCGAGCCCGTCGGGCGCCGGGTCGGTGAGGCGGCGGATCGCGTCGATGACCCGGCGGTAGTTCGCCAGCGGCTCGCCCATGCCCATGAAGACGATGTTCGACAGCCGGTCCGGGGCGGCGCCGGGGCCCGCGCCGGGCACCTCGCCGTCGCGCAGCGCGCGCATCCCGGCGACGATCTGGTGCACGATCTCCGCGGTCGACAGGTTCCGGTCCAGACCCGCCTGGCCGGTGGCGCAGAACGGGCAGTTCATCCCGCAGCCCGCCTGCGACGAGATACACATCGTCACCCGGTCCGGGTACCGCATCAGCACCGACTCGACCAGGGTCCCGTCGAACAGCCGCCACAGCGTCTTGCGGGTCTCCCCGTCGTCACACGACGCGTGCCGCACCACCGTCATCAGCTCCGGCAGCAGATCTCCGGCCAGCTTGCCCCGCGCCCCGGCCGGAATGTCCGTCCAGGCCGCCGGGTCGTCCGCGTAGCGCGCGAAGTAGTGCTGCGACAACTGCTTGGCCCGGAACGGCTTCTCCCCCAGCTCCGCCACCGCCTCCCTCCGCTCCGCGGGCGACAGGTCGGCAAGATGCCGCGGCGGCTTCTTGGCCCCGCGCGGCACGGCAAACGTCAGTTCTCCGGGTACAGGCATGATGCCTACCAGTGTCGCAGACTCCGCGGAGTGCCCTGTTCGTACGGCCGGCGCCGTGCGAGGGCCGGGCGCGGGTGGGTGGTCAGCCCTGGCCGACGAAGGCCACGAGGAGGAGCCAGACGACCGGGGCGGTGGGGAGGAGGGAGTCGAGGCGGTCCATGATGCCGCCGTGGCCCGGGAGGAGGGTGCCCATGTCCTTGATGCCGAGGTCGCGCTTGATCATGGACTCGCCGAGGTCCCCGAGGGTGGCGCTGACGGCGGCGGCGAGGCCGAGCAGCAGGCCCTGCCACCAGCGGCCGTCGTCCACGAAGAACTGCATGAGCAGCGCGCCGGCCACCATGGCGAAGGAGATCGCGCCGAACAACCCCTCCCGGGTCTTGCCGGGGCTGATCCGGGGGGCGAGCTTGTGGCTGCCGAAGCGCCAGCCGACCGCGTAGGCGCCGGTGTCGCTGATCACGGTGAGCAGGAGGAACACCAGCACCCGGCGCGGGCCGTCGTCGGCGGCGAGCATCATGACGACGAAGGTGGCCAGGAAGGGCACGTAGAACGCGGCGAAGACGGCCGCGGTCACGTCGCGCAGGTAGTCCTCCGGCGGCTTGGCCATCCGCCAGACCAGGACCGCGAGCGCGGTCAGCGCCATCGCGATCCACGCGCCGTCGGCGCCCTTCAGGTACCCCGCGATCACCATGGCGGTGCCGCCGATCGCCAGCGGGATCAGCGGCGCCTGGATCTGCTTGCGCTCGGCGAGCCGGGAGGTCAGCTCCCACAGGCCGATCACCACCGCGACCACCACGATGCCGACGAACACCGCCTTGACGACGAAGAGCGCCGCGACCACCACCGCGCCGAGGCCGACGCCGACCCCTATCGCCGCCCGCAGGTCCCGGCCGGCGGACTTCTTCGCGGGCGCGGCCGGCGGCTCGGACCCGCCCGCTCCGGAACCGGGTCCGGGGCCCCGGCCCGGTGGCGGCGGGTCCTGGGGCGGCGAAGGGGGTGGCGGCGGCATGGTGGAGATCTTCCTCCTGACCCCGGGCTCCGTGGCGGAACCCGCCGCGTGACCGGCACGTGGCGAAACGCCCCAGGAAGAATCGTTCACGGAGCGTCGCCTCGCGTCGTCGTCAGGGTGGTGGTCGGCGTGGTGGTCGGCGGGTGTGGTCGGCCGGGAGATGTGCGACCCGGGCAGGGGGCGGTGTGCGCGGAGAAGCGAATCTCCACGCGGTGTGCTGCGCGGAGGTCAGACCTCCAGCAGCTCCGTCTCCTTGTGCTTGAGCAGCTCGTCGATCTGCGCCACGTACTTCGACGTGGTGTCGTCGAGCTCCTTCTCCGCGCGGCGCACCTCGTCCTCGCCGGTCTCGCCGTCCTTGACGAGCTTGTCCAGGGTCTCCTTGGCCTTGCGCCGGACGCTGCGGATGGAGATCTTCGCGTCCTCGCCCTTGGTCTTGGCGACCTTGATGTACTCGCGCCGGCGCTCCTCGGTGAGCTGCGGGAACACCACCCGGATGATCCGGCCGTCGTTGCTGGGGTTCACACCGAGGTCGGAGTTGCGGATCGCCTCTTCGATGTTGCGCAGGCTGCTGCTGTCGAAGGGGGTGATCACGGCCATCCGCGGCTCGGGCACCGCGAAGGAGGCGAGCTGGTTGATCGGGGTGACCGCGCCGTAGTACTCGGCGACGATCTTGTTGAACATCGCCGGGTGCGCACGGCCGGTGCGGATCGCCGCGAAGTCGTCCTTGGCGACGACGACGGCCTTCTCCATCTTCTCCTCGGCCTCAAGGAGGGTCTCTTCAATCACCATGTGCTCCTGGTATTCAGAAGGCAGAGCCGTCGGGTCGGGGCCCCTGCGCACGTCTTCCTGCACGGTCTCGGACCGGGCAGCCTGTTGTCCATACCGTCCGCGCCGGTCACGCCCTGGTGCCCTGGTCGTTGACCAGTGTGCCGATCTTCTCACCCTTGACGGCGCGGGCGATGTTGCCCTCGGCGAGCAGTTCGAAGACCAGGATGGGCAGTTTGTTGTCCTGGCAGAGGGTGATCGCCGTGAGGTCGGCGACCCGCAGGTCGCGGGCGATCAGCTCGCCGTACTCCAGGGCGTCGAAGCGGACGGCGTTCGGATTGTGCTTGGGGTCGGAGTCGTAGACCCCGTCCACCCCGTTCTTGCCCATCAGCATCGCCACCGCGTCGATCTCCAGGGCGCGCTGGGCGGCGGTGGTGTCGGTGGAGAAGTAGGGCATGCCCATGCCCGCGCCGAAGATCACCACGCGGCCCTTCTCCAGGTGCCGGACGGCCCGCAGCGGGATGTACGGCTCGGCGACCTGGCCCATGGTGATGGCAGTCTGCACCCGGGTCTCGATGCCCTCCTTCTCCAGGAAGTCCTGGAGCGCGAGGCAGTTCATCACGGTGCCGAGCATGCCCATGTAGTCGGAGCGGGCCCGGTCCATGCCGCGCTGCTGGAGTTCGGCGCCGCGGAAGAAGTTGCCGCCACCGAGCACGACCGCGATCTCGTAGCCCTCGCGGACCACCGCGGCGATCTCCCGGGCGATGGCGTGCACGACGTCGGGGTCGACGCCGAGACCGCCGCCTCCGGCGAACGCCTCACCGGAGAGCTTGAGCAGGTAGCGGCGGGGAGTGGACCCGTCGCGGCCTTCGTGACGCCGTCCGCCGTCGTCGTCGTGGGTGGGGGTGTGGTCGCGGGCCTTGCCGGCGCCTTCGGCACCATCATCCATGGGAGATCTCCTCGTGCACGTACCGAGGAGGCCATTGCCGTGGGTCCTTGTCGGTTCCCGGTACGGCAATGGCCTCCTCGTCACCTCTGCGGCCGGCCGGCGGGCGACCGGCCGCGTACGGCCCCAGCGGGACCGTCTGTCTGTCGCCGCGCGGCCGCGGGGCGACCGTGCGGACGTGGGTGGCAGCCCGCCGCGGCCGAGTGGTGTCCGCGGCCGGACCGGCGGGTGCCGGTGCGAGCGGACGTCAGACGCCGACGCGGAAGCGCGCGAAGTGCTTCAGCGTGACCCCGGCCTCGTCGAGCACCTTCTGCACGGTCTTCTTGGAGTCCTTGGCGAACGCCTGCTCCAGGACGACGTTCTCCTTGAAGAAGCCGTTCACCCGTCCTTCGACGATACGCGCCAGGGCGGCCTCCGGCTTGCCCTCCTCGCGCGCGGTGGCTTCGGCGACCCGGCGCTCGTTCGCCACGGTCTCCTCGTCGATCTCGTCGCGGCTGAGGAACTTCGGGGCGAACGCGGCGATGTGCTGCGCGACGTCCTTGGCGGTCTGCGGGTCGGCCTTGTCCAGCTCGACCAGCACGCCGACCTGCGGGGGCAGGTCCGGGCTGGTGCGGTGCAGGTAGGAGGCGACGTAGCCGTCGGTGAACTGCGCGAAGCGGTCCAGCACGATCTTCTCGCCGAGGGTGGCGTTGGCCTCATCGACGAACGCCTGGACGGTCTGGCCGTCCTTGATCTCGGAGTTGAGCAGCGCGTCGATGCCGGCCGGCTTGTTGGCGGCGACGTGCGCGGCGATCGCGTCGGCGACCGCGACGAACTTGTCGCCCTTGGCGACGAAGTCGGTCTCGCACTTCAGCTCGACGAGGACGCCCTCGGAGTTGTCAGCGGCGATGAGGGAGACGACCGCGCCGTTGGAGGCCGAGCGGCCCTCGCGCTTGGTGACGCCCTTCTGGCCCTTCACACGGAGGATCTCGACGGCCTTGTCCAGGTCGCCTTCGGCCTCGGTGAGGGCGTTCTTGCAGTCCATCATGCCCGCGGCGGTGAGCTCGCGGAGCTTCTTGACGTCGGCGGCGGTGAAGTTCGCCATGGGTGTGAGTCTCTTCCCGGATGGTCGGTGGATCTACGGGTGAACGGCGGGGGCGCTGGGCCCCCGCCGTCGTCACGCGTGGTGCTGTTCCCGGACGCTCGCGTCCGCGGGTGATCAGGCTCCGGTGGAGTCGTCGCCCTCGGTGGCCGCGGGCGCGGCGTCGGCGGCCGGAGCCGCGGGCGCCTCGTCGGCCGGAGCAGCGGCCTCGTCGGCCGGAGCAGCGGCCTCGTCGGCGGGGGCCTCGGCGGCGTCGGCGGCGGGGGCCTCGGCAGCCGGGGCGGCGGCCTCGGTCGCCGGCTCGGAGTCGGCCTTCTTCTCACCCTCGAGCAGGTCGCGCTCCCACTCGGCGAGCGGCTCGGCGACGCCTTCGGCCTTCTTGTCGCCGGTGGCGGCGCCGGAGCGGGCGATGAGGCCCTCGGCGACGGCGTCGGCGATCACGCGGGTGAGCAGCGTGACGGAGCGGATCGCGTCGTCGTTGCCCGGGATCTTGTAGTCGACCTCGTCGGGGTCGCAGTTGGTGTCGAGGATCGCGACCACCGGGATACGGAGCTTGCGCGCCTCACCGACGGCGATGTGCTCCTTCTTGGTGTCCACGATCCAGACGGCGCTCGGCACCTTCTGCATCTCGCGGATACCGCCGAGGGTCTTCTCCAGCTTGTCCTTCTCGCGGGAGAGGACCAGCAGCTCCTTCTTGGTGAGGCCGGAGGCGGCCACGTCCGAGAAGTCGATCTCCTCGAGCTCCTTCAGGCGCTGGAGGCGCTTGTAGACGGTCGAGAAGTTGGTGAGCATGCCGCCCAGCCAGCGCTGGTTGACGTACGGCATGCCGACGCGGGACGCCTGCTCGGCGATTGCCTCCTGCGCCTGCTTCTTGGTGCCGACGAACATGATGGAGCCGCCGTGCGCGACGGTCTCCTTGACGAACTCGTAGGCGCGGTCGATGTACGACAGCGACTGGAGCAGGTCGATGATGTAGATGCCGTTGCGCTCGGTGAAGATGAAGCGCTTCATCTTCGGGTTCCAGCGGCGGGTCTGGTGCCCGAAGTGGACGCCGCTCTCCAGCAGCTCCCGCATCGTGACGACGGCCATGGCCGTACTCCTTGATGTGCTCGGTTACCGTGGCCACCGGACGGCGGCCACGCCTGACGTCCCGACGCGCCTTGCCACAAGGGACCGAGGGGCGCGGCCACCGCCCGTGACCATCAAGGTCCGGGGTTGGTGGCGGGGCGTGCGAAGTCGACCCGGTGACCCGAGTCGCCAGAGAAAGTGTACGGGACCGCTGGAGTCGCAGGCGACACTCGACTTGTCCACAGGCCGCGGACCAAGATCATCGCGGGGTGGGCGCCGTGCGTCATCGTGGGCACATGGCGTACACGGCGGCGTGGTTGACGGTGATGGTGGCGGTGCTGGCGGCGGGCGGAGGCGTGGGGCCCGGGGCCGGCGCGGGAGTTGGGGCCGACGGCCGGCCCGGCGGTGGGGCCGCCGGTGGTGGCGCCGCGGCTCCGGTCAGGTCGGGGTACGGCGCCGGGGCGCGGGTGCCCGCGGGCTGCACCGGACCGCCCGGACCGGCAGCGCTGTGCTGGCCGGTGGCGGGGCCGGGGGCGCGGGGGCGGCCGCTGTTGCTGCGCGGCTTCGAGCCGCCGGCGACCGCGTGGGCGGCGGGGCATCGCGGTGTCGATCTGTCGGCCGCGCCGCGCGCGGAGGTGCGGGCGGCGGCTGCGGGCGAGGTCGCCTTCGCCAGACCGGTCGCCGGGGTCCCGGTGGTGGTCGTCGCGCTGCCCGGCGGCCTGCGCACCACCTACGAACCGGTACGGGCCGCGGTCGCGGTCGGCGCGCGGGTGGCCGCAGGGGACCGGCTGGGCGAGGCCGCCGCCGAGGTGCCGGCGCACTGCGCGGCGGCCTGCGTGCACTGGGGGCTGCTGCGCGGCGACGTCTACCTCGACCCGCTCACCCTGCTCCCGCCGGCGCTGCGCCGGGCCGGACCGTCGCGGCTGCTGCCGGTGGACGGGGCGGCCCGGGCGTAGCGGAACCGGTCGGTCCGGTGGTCAGTCCAGCGGCATCGCGGCGGCCAGCTCGCGCCATTCGGCACGTGGAAGGGCGGTGTCGGGGCGCAGCACCTGGATCGCCACATGGTCGGCGCCGGCCTCGTGGTAGGCGGCGACCCGGGTGCGGACATCGGCGGCGTCACCGATGGCGAAGAGCGCGTCGAGCAGTTGGCCGCTGCCGCCGTCCGCGAAGTCCTCGTCGGTGAAGCCGAGCCGCCGCCAGTTGTTGACGTAGTTGGGAAGCTGGAGGTACATCGACAGGGCGCCGCGGGCCGTCGCGTGGGCCCGGCCCAGGTCGGAGTCGAGGACGACGCCCAGCTCGGGCGCGAGCAGCTTGCCGGGGCCGAGGGCGGCACGCGCCTGGGCGACGTGCTCGACCGTGACCAGATACGGGTGCGCGCCGGCGGAGCGGTCGGCGGCGAGCTTGAGCATCCGCGGACCGAGCGCGGCGAGCACCCGCCGTCCGGCCGGAACCGGGGCGGGGGCCGAGTCGAGGCCGTCGAGGAACTCGACCATCTTCGCGTACGGGTGCGCGTAGCCCTCGGTGATCGGGGCGTGGCTGACCCCGAGGCCGAGCAGGAACCGCTCGGCCGCGCCGGCCTCCAGGTCGGCGATGTTCTGGGCGACCTCCGCCGCGGGCTGGTTCCAGACGCTGAGGATGCCGGTGGCCACGGTGATGCGGCGGGTGGCGGCGAGCAGCGGCACCGCACTGGCGACGGGCGGCGATCCGCCGAGCCAGATCGCGCCGTAGCCGAGTTCGTCCAGCTCGGCGGCGGCCTCGCGGTTCTCACCCTGGAACTCGCTGTCGCCCTGGCCCAGCCGCATGTTCCACACGCCGACCCGGCCGATGTCCTGTTGCTGTGCTCCTGAAGTCATGGCAACGGCAACAGGGCAGTGCGGGCGGGCTATTCCGGGCTGTCCGCCGACCGGGTGACGCCGTGCAGGGCCATGGCGACGGCCGCCTCGACGATCTCGGTGGGCAGCTCGGCGGCACCCAGCTCGATCCGGCGGACGGCGGCGTCGACCACGCCCTGCAGCAGCATGGCGGTCAGCCGCGGCTCGGGGTGGCCGAGGCAGGACAGCGCGGCCACCACCATGGCGACCAGGCCGCCGTGCGCCGCCCGGATCTTCTCCCGCGCGCCGGCGTCCAGCTCACCGGCGGAGATCGCCACGACCGCGCGGTGCCTGCGGTCGCCGACCAAGGTGAGCTGGCTGCGGACGTACGCCTCGATCTTGTCCGCGGGGGTCTCGGCGGCCTGCATCGCGGCCTCGACCTCGGCGGCCCAGACCGGGAAGTCGACCGCGCACAGCTCCTCCACGACGGCGGCCCGCGAACGGAAGTACTCGTAGACCGACGAACGGGCCAGCCCGGTCCGCTCGGCGAGCGCGGGGAAGGTGAGGGCTTCGGTGCCGCCCTCGGTCAGCAGGGTGCGGGCGGCGTCCAGCAGGGCGCGGCGCTGCATCATCCGGTGCTCGGCCACCGAGGCCGCTCGAATTCTCGGCATTACCCCACTGTAGACAGTCCGGCTCAGCGTGCTCCCATGTCGGCGAGCTTCGCCCGTAGTTGGAGCACGGACTTGGTGTGGATCTGGCTGACCCGGCTTTCGGTGACGCCCAGTACCTGACCGATCTCGGCGAGTGTGAGCCCCTCGTAGTAGTAGAGGGTGACCACGGTCTTCTCCCGCTCGGGGAGGGTGCTGACCGCGCGGGCGAGCAGGCGGCGCAGCTCGCGGTCCTCGGCGACCTCGGACGGGTTGTCCGCGCCGGTGTCCTCCAGGGTGTCGACCAGGCTGAGCCGGTCGCCGCTCTCGGCGCCGACGTGCAGCAGTTCTTCGAGGGCGACCACGTTGGCGAGGGAGAGCGCGCTGAACACGCCGTGCAACTCCTCCAGGCCGACGCCCATCTCGGCGGCGACCTCGGGCTCGCTGGGGGTACGGCGCAGCTTCGCCTCAAGGGTGGCGTAGGCGCGCTCCACGGCGCGGGCCTTCTGCCGGACCGAACGGGGAATCCAGTCCAGGGCACGCAGTTCGTCGATCATGGCGCCGCGGATGCGGGTGATGGCGTAGGTCTCGAACTTGATCGCCCGGTCCGGATCGAACTTCTCGATCGCGTCGATCAGCCCGAACACCCCGGACGACACGAAGTCGGCCTGTTCCACGTTGGCGGGCAGCCCGACGCTGACCCGGCCGGCCACGTACTTGACCAGCGGCGAGTAGTGCAGGATGAGCTGTTCCCGCAGCCGCGCGTCCCCCGTGGACTTGTAGGTCCGCCACAACGCGTCGAGCGAGGTGGGTGCGGCGGGCCGGGGAGTGGCCCGGGCGGTGGCCACTGCCGTCGCCTGTTCGGACCCGGGGGTGTGCTGGGGCATACGTTGTCGTGAGCCGTTCTGCCTTGGCGTGGGCGGGAGATCAAACCTCCGCGAGCGTAGCGTGACCATAGTGTCGCTGATTGCTACGGCATCCGTGTGGGACATGCGCAGATACGTTCCTCTACGGGTGCGGGTGGTCCGGAACGGGCGCGGGGTAGCGCACCGGACCGTGTGGGGGCGTGAGGGCAATAATGCGCCGCATCCCGCCGCCGCGCCGTCCGCCCTGCGAACACCGCAGGTCAGCGAGGTTTCCTGTCACCTGATGGGGTGTCGGCGGCGTCAACCTGCCCCACTTCCCGGGCTGTCGCGCGCGGTACGGACCAACCTCCAGCGCCCGCACTCGCGTACGACGAACCCGAGGGCCCGCAACTCGTGCAACCCGCTCAGCGTGTCGGCGGCCGAGATCCCCAGCGTGTCGGCGATGTCCTGCTCCGCGGCGTCCCCGCGGCCGGGCAGCGCCTCCAACACCCGCGCGGCGCCCGGTCGCAGGAGGTCCCTGGGCAGCACGGGTCCGCGCCGCACCGGGGCGAGGTCGGCGCCGATCTCCCCGACCAGCTCGACCACTTCGGCCGCGTCGGTGACCATCACCGCTCCGCCGCGCAGCAGTTCGTGCACCCCTTCCGACATGGCGCTGGTGCACGGCCCCGGCACACCCATGGTGATCCGGCCCAGCTCCGCCGCCCGCCGAGCGGTGATCAGGGACCCGCTGCGGTAGCGGGCCTCGACCACCACCGTGCCCCGGGTCAGCGCGGCGATGACGCGGTTGCGCTGCACGAACCTCGACCTGGTCGGATGCTCACCCGGCGGCAACTCCCCGACCAACAGGCCCCGTTCGGCGATCCTCGCGATCAGGTCGGTGTTCCCCCGCGGGTAGGCCACGTCGATCCCGCTGGCCACCACGCCGATCGTGGCACCGTCGGCCTCCAGGGCGGCGCGGTGCACGGCGCCGTCCACGCCGTACGCCGCCCCCGACACCACCGCCCACCCCGCGCCCGCGAGTCCCGCGCCGAGCCGGACCGCCATGTGCCTGCCGTAGTCCGTGCAGGCCCGGGCGCCGACCACCGCGACCGACCGCAGGGCCCACAGCCGCAGCGACGGTCTCCCGCGCACCCACAGTCCGTACGGCCGCTGCACGCCCAGGTCGTCGAGCTGGCCGGGCCAGTCGCCGTCGCCCGGGCACAGGAACCGGCCGCCCGCCCGGTGCGCCGCGGCCAGGTCCGCCACCGGGTCGGCCCGCGCGGCCCTGATCCCGTAGCTCTCCGTCCGCCCGGCACCGGCCCCGGGCAGCCGCCGCCCGCCGAGTGCGGCCCGCAACGCCGCCCGCGGACCCAGATCCCGCACCGCCCGGCCCATCACCTTGTCACCGGGGTCGGCCACCCGGGTCAGCGCGACCCGGGCGAGCCGCTCCTGCCACCCCACCGCCGCACCGGCGCCGCCGGCCCCCGTCAACTCGCCGCTCCCGTAAGCCGCCCGCAGCTCCTCCTCGGCAGCCGCCCGCCCGCCGGCACGACCCCGGACACCAGCGGCACCGCCCCCGCCCCCACTGTCTCCGGCACCGCCCCCACCGGTATCCGCACCGGCGCCCGCGGCCACCACACCGACTTCCGCATCGGTCCCCGCGCCCGCCTCCGGAGGCTCCCCGGCCGCCTCCAACCGCTCGGTCCACGCCGCCTCGGCGCCCTCCTCCCCCGCCATCACACCCCTCCCGTCACGGCCGGCACTCCCCTGTTCACCCCGGTGCGCAACTGGAGCGCCAGCAGCACGTGTTCGGGGGTCGGGCAGTCCGCACCCGCGAGGTCGGCGACCGTCCACGCCACGCGCAGCACCCGGTCCAGGCCGCGGGCGGTGAGCAGGCCACGCTCCATGTCCCGCTCGACTGCGCGCAGGGCGCCGGCGGCGACATGCCAGCGGGTGCGCAGCTCATGTCCCGGCACCTCGCTGTTCAACCGCCAAGGGGTGTCCTGGTAGCGGGCGGCGGCACGGGCCCGGGCTTCGAGGACCCGCGCGCCGACCGCGGCCGAGGGCTCCCCGGGGGTGCCCACGCCACCCGGTCCGATGAGCTCGGCGCGGCTGACGGGCTCGACGTCCACCCGCAGGTCGACCCGGTCCAGCAGCGGGCCGGACAGCCGGGCCTGATAGCGCCGCACCGCGCTCGGCGAGCAGTCGCAGCCCCCGCCGAGCACCGAATACCGCCCGCACGGGCAGGGGTTCGCGGCCAGCACCAGCATGAAGCGGGCCGGAAGCCGTATCACCCCGGCGGCCCGGGCCACGATGACATGGCCGGATTCCAGCGGTTGCCGCAGCGCGTCGAGCGACTGCGAGCTGAACTCCGGTGCCTCGTCCAGAAACAGCACTCCGCGATGGGCGAGCGAGACCGCGCCCGGCCTCGGCAGGCCGCTGCCGCCGCCGACGAGCGAGGGCATCGTCGCCGAGTGGTGCGGCGCGCAGTAGGGCGGGGCGTCGACCATGGGGCGGCCGGTCGGGAGGATGCCCGCCACCGAGTGCACCGCGGTGACCTCCAGCGACTCCTGGCGGGTCAACGGCGGCAGGATGCCCGGGAGCCGCTCGGCGAGCATCGTCTTGCCCGCGCCCGGCGGACCGTTCAGATAAAGGTGGTGGCCACCGGCCGCGGCGACCTCCAGGGCGAGCCGGGCCGCCCGCTGCCCGGCGACGTCGGCCAGGTCGGGACGGTGCTGGTCCGCGCCGGGGCCGCCGCCTCCCGCGGCCGCGAACTCCGCGCTGCCGAATCCACCGCCGCCGAACCCGGTCCCGGCGAACGCGCCCGGTCCGCCGCCGGCACCCAGCCCCGCGCCGGCACCTCCGCCGGGCACCGCCAGACCCGCCAGCATCGGGTCGGGCCGCTCCCGCCCGGCGCTCTCGTCCGGCTCCTCGGGCACCGCCTCGTCGTTGAGCACCGCGACGAGCTGGCGCAGGCTGCGGACGCCCAGCACCGAGACGCCGGGCACGAGGGCCGCCTCGGACGTGGTGCGCTCGGGCACCACCACCTGCCGGTATCCCGCGTCGGCGGCGGCGAGCACGGCCGGCAGCACGCCGCGCACCGGGCGGACCCGCCCGTCGAGCCCCAGCTCGCCGATCATCATCAGGTCGGCGATGGCGCTCGGCGCGATCCGGCCGCTCGCGGCCAGCACGGCGCAGGCCACGGCCAGGTCGAAACCGGAGCCGCCCTTGGGCACCGACGCCGGGCTCAGCCCCACGGTGAGCTTCTTCTGCGGCCAGGTCTCGCCGCTGTTCACGATCGCCGCGCGCACTCGGTCGCGGCTTTCCACCAGGCTCTTGTCCGGCAGCCCGACCAGGGCGAAGGCGGCCACGCCCGGCTCCAGATCGGCCTGGACCTCGACGACGACGCCTTCCACGCCGATCAGGGCGACCGAGCAGGTGCGTGCGAAGCCCATCACGCCACCCCCCGCACGTGCTCGACCCGGGGCGCGCCGCGCGCGGGCAGCACGACTCCGACCAGGTCGATCCGGACGCCGCCCGGCGGCGCCCCGCCGTGCTCGGCGGTCCATCGCTCGGCGAGCGACCGCAGTCTGGCCGCCTTACCGGGGGTGATCCCCGCCATGGGGTGCTGGTGGCCGCCCTCCCGGCGGGTCTTCACCTCGCACACCACCACCGCGTCGCCGTCGGCCGCGACGATGTCGATCTCGCCCCGCCGGCCCCACCGCCAGTTCCGCTCCAGGATGTCCAGCCCGGCGTCCCGCAGCGTCCTGGCGGCCACGCCCTCTCCGTACCGCCCCAGCGCACCTCGTGCGTTCATGAGTACCACCTCCGTCACTCACTGTGACAGGAGGTGGTCCCACAAAGATGATCTTGAACCTCAGCCTGTGGATAACTTTCCGGGCCGCGCCACGACGCTCGCGCCCGGGCCGGCCCGACCCACCCGGGGCGGCCGGCCCACCCCGGCCCGGCCGCCCCGGCTCAACCCGAGTTCATCCCATCCTCAGCTGTTGAAGCCCGAGTCGTCCGACGGCAGATCGAGGTCCGCCTTGTTCAGCTCCTCGATGTTCACGTCCTTGAACGTCAACACCCGGACCTGCTTGACGAAGCGAGCCGGCCGGTACATGTCCCAGACCCACGCGTCGGCCATCGACACTTCGAAGAACACCTCGCCCTGGACCGAGTGCACCTGCATCTCGTAGTCGTTGGTGAGGTAGAAGCGCCGCTCGGTCTCGATCACGTACTTGAACAGGCCGACGACGTCGCGGTACTCCCGGTAGAGCTTCAGCTCCATCTCGGTCTCGTATTTTTCGAGGTCCTCGGCGCTCATGGCATGTTCCCCTTCAGCCGTACGTGACCCCATTGTGCGCTACCGGAAGACCACCGGAGCCGCACACCGCCGTATCGCTGTGGGAGCGTCAGCCCGCCCGCCGCCGGACGAGGCCGGCCAGCGGGGTGTACGCGGCCCCGCCCAGGATCAGCAGCACCCCGGCCACGATCGCCGCCGCCAGCCAGCGCAGCGGGCCGTGGGGGGACGCTCCGCCGCCGGAGAGCCCGTCGAAGGCGGAGGTGCGCTGCACCGTCCCCACCCGGCTCAGCGGCCACGCGGTGGCCTCCACCCGGGCCTTCACGTCGGACGCCGGCACCGAGCCGCGCTGGGCGTCGTCCAGCCGCAGCCGGGAGTCCTCGGAGACGGCGCGGTTGTCGCCGACGAGGAACAGCTCGCCCTTGGGCACCTTCGTGTCGAACTTCGACGCCGACGCCAGGCCGGGCGCGGCCAGATAGGTCTCGTCGACGGCTTTGCCGTCGACCATCAGCCGCCCGCGCGCGTCACAGCAGGAGACCGTGTCACCGCCGACCCCGACCACCCGCTTGACCTCGGGCAGGTCGCCCCACAGCTTGTCCTTGAAGACCACGATGTCGCCGCGGTGCACCTGGTCGCCGGAGATCCGCTGGGCCAGCACCTTGTCGCCGGGGCTGACCGTGGGCTCCATCGAGCTGGTCGGCACCGTGTAAGGGCGGTAGACGACCGCGGCCCAGCCGAAACCGCCCAGGAAGAGCACGCAGCCCAGGGCCACGGCGATCCCGGACAGTCTGTGCCCGGTCCCGCCGCGGCCCTGGGCTATCGCTCTGCCGCTGCTCGTACGTGTCGCGCTCATGGAGCCGCACCCTACCCGTCGGTACGCGCCCCGGTCAGCCCTCCGCGCCCTCGGACGCGCCCGCCGCCTCGTGCTTGCGCAGCAGCCTGCGCCGCCGCAGCATCACCAGCGGGATCGCACCCGCCACGCCGACCGCGGCCGGGCCCGCGGTGCCGGCCGCGTTGATCCCAGACTGGGAGAAGGTGCCGGGGATTCCCAGCCAGTCCCAGCGGTTGATCGGCCAGGCGACCACGACCGCGCGGCCGACGACCTGCTTGGTCGAGACGGTGCCGTCGGTGTGCTTTCCCTTGTACATGCCCACGTGGTAACGGGAGTCGAGCGAGTCCTGGCGGTGGTCGCCCATCACCCAGATCCGGCCCTTGGGCACGTGGACGGTGAACGGCATGTCCGGGGTGCACGGGGTGTTGCCCGGGAAGACGTAGGGCTCGTTCAGCGGCTTGCCGTTGACCATCACCGGGCCGGTGCCCTTGCAGCTGACGGTGTCGCCGCCGACCCCGATCACCCGCTTGATCAGGTCCTTCTCCTCGGCCGACGGCATCAGGCCGACGAAGCTGAGGGTCTTCTGCAGGCCGCGCACCGCCGGGTTGCTGCTCGGCGGCGGGTTCTCCGGCAGCCAGCCGCCGGGGTCGTGGAAGACCACGACCTCGCCACGGCTCGGCGTGGAGCCGAACCACGGGGTCAGCTTGTCGACCAGCACCCGGTCGCCCTTGAGCAGGGTGTTGTTCATGGAGTCGGACGGGATGGAGAACGCCTGCACCAGGAAGGTCTTGATGATCAGCGCCAGCACCAGCGCGATGCCGATCAGCAGCGGCAGCTCCTTCCAGAAGGAACGGGGCTTGCGCTCGGCGGCGTGTGCGGGATCACCGCCGGACGAGTCGCCGCCGCCACCCGTGGCGCCGGGCTCGTCGGGGCCGCCGGAGTCGTGGCGCCGCGCGCCGTCGCCGCTCACGCCGCCCACGTCCTCCGGCCTGGTGCCCGCCACCGGGACGTACCCGGGTTCGTACCCCGCGCCCTGGTCGTAGCCGGCCTGGTATCCGTTGCCGCCCGCGCCGCCGGGTGGGTATCCGCCCTCCGCCCCGGCGTCCCGGCCGGGGTCATAGCCGCCGGCGTAGCCGCCGTCGGAAGGCCCGGGGACCTTGCCGGCGGACGGGACGCCGTGCGCACCGTTCCGAGTCGTCTCCTCGGGGACCACGCCATCGGCCTCCGTGCCGTCCGCAGGGGGCACCGGGCCGTCCCCCTTCTCGGGCTCGCCGGAACCGGACCGCGCGCCGACCACCAGGTCCCCCACATCCACTCCTCATTCGATATCGTCGCCTGCCCCGGAACCGGCGCAGGCCCACCATTCCCATAACGAGCGGGAGTTCCGCAGGAGTCGGGAGCGGGTCGGTCCTTTGAGCATTGTTGGCCGAGCCGCCGGCCCCATCCACCATAGTGGTGCCGGCTGTGCGGGCGGGGATCGCCGCGTCCGCCTGCGGCACCGAACCGAAGGTCGAGGGCTCCTTCAGCCGCCCCCAGTGGCCGATCGGCCAGCCGATCACGAAGGCCCGTCCGACCACCAGGTTCTGCGCGATGGTGCCCTCGGTGCGCTTGCCGTCGATGACCTGCTGCATGTGGTAACGCGAGTCCGCCGAGTCCGAGCGGTGGTCGCCCATCACCCACAACCGACCGAGCGGTACGTGCACGGTGAACTTGATCATCGACGGCGGGTTACCGGGATACAGGTACGGCTCGTCCAGCGGTTTGCCGTTGACCGTCAGCCGCCCCTGGGCGTCGCAGCAGCTCACCGTGTCGCCGCCGACGCCGATCACCCGTTTGATCAGGTCCTGCTCGCCGGAGGCCGGCAGCAGCCCGATGAAAGTGAACACCTGCTTGATCTGCTTGATCACCACCGGGTCCGGCTTGGGCGCGGGCTCGCCCTGGAGCCAGCCGCCGGGGTCCTTGAAGACCACCACGTCACCGCGGTGCGGCTCGGCGCCGAACCACGGGGTCAGCTTGTCCACCAGCACCCGGTCGCCGATCCGGATGGTCTGCTCCATCGAGCCGGACGGGATCACGAACGCCTGGAGCAGGAAGGTCTTCAGCACCAGCGCGATCACCAGCGCCACCACGATCAGCAGCGGCACCTCGCGGGCCATCGAACGGCGCCTCTTGCGCTTGACCTTGCGGGCCAGCTTGCGCCGCTCCAGCCGGCTGCCGCTGACCGGCGGCGCGGGCGGCGCGTCGGTGCCACGCGGCCGCCCCCGGTTACCCATGCGAGCCGGCCGGCGCGGGCACGTGGGAGAAGACGGCGGGGCGGCGCACCCGGGTCCAGTGGCCGGGCGGCCAGGCGATCCACTCGGCGCGGCCGATCACCTTGCCGACCGGTACGGTGCCGCCGCCCGGGTCGCCGAGGTGCTCGCGGGAGTCGGCGGAGTCCGCGCGGTGGTCGCCCATCACCCACAGCCGGCCCGGGGGCACCACGATGTCGAACGGCTCGCTGGAGGGCGCGTTCCCGGGGTGCAGGTAGGTCTCGTCGAGCGCGTGGCCGTTGACGCTGACCCGGCCCTGGGCGTCGCAGCAGGTGACACGGTCGCCGCCGACACCGATCACGCGTTTGACGTAGTCGGTGCCGCTGGTGGTGGAGAAGGAGTCCTTGCCGTCGAACACGATCACGTCTCCCCGGCGGGGCGTGCCGCCGAAACGGTACGCCAGCTTGTCGACCAGCACCCGGTCGCCGATCCGCAGCGTGTTCTCCATGGAGGAGCTGGGCACTTCGAAAGGCTCCACCACGAAGTGGCTGACCAGCAGCAGCGCCGCGCAGCAGGCGAGAGCGAGCAGCAACGTGCGGTTCCAGTCGTCCCACCAGTCGGCGAGGCGCTCCCTCATGACGGAACGCGACCGCCCCTCCAAGTCCGCCTCGTCGGCGGTGGGGGAACGGTCGCGCTCCGGGGTCACTGCTTCGCTGTCCATCGGGGCGGAAGCTTATCCGGCCCGCCCCAAGGGAGAGTCAAACGATCAGTTGTCGCGCTTCTCCTTGATCTTCGCGGCCTTGCCGCGCAGCTCACGGAGGTAGTACAGCTTCGCGCGGCGCACGTCGCCGCGGGTGACGACCTCGATCTTCTCGACGATCGGGGTGTGCACCGGGAAGGTGCGCTCGACGCCGACGGAGAAGCTGACCTTGCGGACCGTGAAGGTCTCGCTGATGCCCGCGCCCTGCCGGCGGATGACGACGCCCTTGAACTGCTGAACACGGGAGCGGTTGCCCTCGATGACGCGCACGTGGACGTTGACGGTGTCGCCGGGGCGGAAGGCCGGCACGTCGGTGCGCACGCTGGCGCTGTTGACGCTCTCGATGAGGTTGGTCATGGTCGTTCGTCGCTTCCTCGCCGATGCCACAGGTCATCGACGGCATGTCGTCTTGGATGTCCGGGTTGTCCTACGGTGCGGTCGCCCGGCACCGGGCGGCGGCTGTCCCCCTGTGGCAGGGGCGCGCGCCGGGCAGGCAACAGCGGGTCATTCTTCCACGGCGTCGGGGTTGCGCCCAAATCGGCCGCCGGGACCCGGCTGCCAGCCCAGGATGCTGAGCATCTCGCGGTCCTTCTTGTCGAAGGCCGCGGGGTCGGCGCGCTCGATCAGGTCGGGCCGGTGCGCGACCGTACGGCGCAGCGCCTCGTCGCGGCGCCAGCGGGCGATCTTCCCGTGGTGGCCGCTGAGCAGCACCTCGGGGATGCCGCGGCCGCGCCAGGCCGGCGGCTTGGTGAAGACCGGGCCCTCCAGCAGGTCGGCCATGGCGCCGGGGGCGAAGGAGTCGTCGGCGTGCGACTGCGCGTTGCCGAGGACGCCGGGCAGCAGCCGGGCGACGGCCTCGGTGACGACCAGGACGGCGGCCTCACCGCCGGCCAGGACGTAGTCGCCGATGGAGACCTCGTGGACCGGCATCCTGGTGGCGTACTCGGCGGTGACGCGGCTGTCGATGCCCTCGTAGCGGGCCGGGGTGAAGATGAGCCAGGGGCGCCGGGACAGCGCCACGGCGGTCTCCTGGGTGAAGGGGCGGCCGCTGGGGGTGGGGACGACCAGCACGGGCTCGTGGGCGCCTTGTTCGTACCCGTCGGCGATGGTCTGGTCGAGGGCCTCGCCCCAGGGGCCGGTCATCATCACCATGCCGGGGCCGCCGCCGTACGGGGTGTCGTCCACGGTGTGGTGGCGGTCGCCCGCCCAGCCGCGCAGGTCGTGCACGCGGACGTCGAGGCGGCCGGCCGCGCGGGCCTTGCCGACCAGGGAGACGTTCAGCGGTTCGAGGTACTCGGGGAAGATCGTGACGACGTCGATCCGCATGTCAGGCGCCGTCGCTCTCGCGCCGCGCGTCGCCCGCGCCGGACGCGTCGCTCTCGTCCCCGGCGACATTCTCGGCACCGGCACCGGCGTCAGCACCTTCACCGGCCTCGACCTCGGCTTCGCCATCGGCCTGACCGCTGGCCACCTGGGCGTCCGCCTCGTCCAGCAGCCCGGGCGGCGGGTCGATCACGGCCCGCTGCGCGTCCAGGTCGATCTCGGGCACGATCTCCATGACGAACGGCACCAGCACCTCGCCGCCGCCGGTGCGCGCCACCACCAGCAGGTCCTGGTACGGCAGGTGCGAGACCTCGGTGATCCGGCCGACCTCGCGGCCGTCCACGGTCACCACGTCGAGGTCGATGAGCTGATGGTCGTAGAACTCCTCGGGGTCCTCCGGGGTCTGCTCCGGGTCGACCTCGGCGATCAGCATGGTGCCGCGCAGCGCCTCCGCGCCGTTGCGGTCGCTGACGCCCTCGAAGCGCAGCATCAGGCGGCCGCTGTGCACCCGGCCGGTGGCGATGGTGAGCGGCCCGGTGGCGGCCGGGTCGGTGGCCAGTACGGCGCCGGGCGCGAGCCGCAGTTCCGGCTCGTCGGTGCGCACTTCGACGCTCACCTCGCCCTTGATGCCGTGGGCGCGTCCGATCCGGCCGACTACGAGCTGCACGTCCTGCTCAACTCCCGCTGTGGGAACGGTGGGAACCGCACCTGAGGGGCGCGGCGGAAACGCACCGGGCCGGAGGCGGTGTAGCCGCCTCCGGCCCGGTGCAACGAAAACCCGATGTGCCCGCGGCGAACGCCGGCACGTGCGGGGCGCGGCAGGGCGCGCTCAGCGCACCTGGTCCACGTCGACGAGGTCGACGCGGACACCACGGCCGCCGAGAGCGCCGACGACGGTGCGCAGCGCGCGGGCGGTGCGGCCGTTGCGCCCGATGACCTTGCCGAGGTCGTCGGGGTGCACCCGGACCTCCAGCACACTGCCTCGGCGCAGGGTCCGCATGCCGACCTGCACATCGTCGGGGTTGTCGACGATGCCCTTCACGAGGTGCTCAAGGGCCTCCTCAAGCACGCTCAGGCCCCGGTGGACTCGGCAGAGGCGGTGGCCTCGGCGTCGTCGGCCTTCTTGTCAGCCTTGTCGGCCTTCTTGGCCTTGGGGGTGATCGCCTCACCCTTCGGCTCGTCGGCGGTGTCCTTGGCGGCGGCCTCGAACAGCGCGCGCTTGTCGGCCTTCGGCTCCGGCTGGAGCAGCGGGGCCGGGGCGGGCTCGCCCTTGAACTTCTGCCAGTCGCCGGTCAGCTTCAGGATGGCGAGCACGGGCTCGGTCGGCTGCGCGCCGACGGAGAGCCAGTGCTGCGCGCGCTCCGAGTCGACCTCGATGCGCGACGGGTTCTGCACGGGGTGGTACAGACCGATCTCCTCGATGGCCCGGCCGTCACGGCGGGTACGGGAGTCGGCGACGACGATGCGGTAGTGAGGCGCGCGGATCTTGCCCAGGCGCTTCAGCTTGATCTTGACTGCCACGGGAGTGGGTTCTCCTGAAGTTGACGTGTTTGGGCACACGGACGGCCCACGTGGGGTTGTGGAAGTCGTGCGCCCGACGGACGCGTCAGCCGAAGGAGAGAGGGTTCCTGCACGGCTGTCGAGTTCTCAGCTAAACATTGTGCCACAGTCAGCCGACCCCAACGACCTCCGGGATACGGAACGGCTGCCCGCACGCTCCGCACATGATCGGGGCCTGGGCCAGCACCGAGGGCACCACCCGGACATTCCGCCCGCAGTCGCAGACGGCCTTGACGCGCACGCCGCCGCCCGAGGAGCCGTGCCGGGCGGCAGGTCCACGGAAGGAGCGGGCGGTGTCGGCGGTGGTGGCCACGGTGTGCGCCTTCAGAGCGCGCTGCAGCCGCTCGATGGTGCCCCGGTAGCGCTTACGGGTGTCGGGGCGCATCACCACGAGCGAGAAGCCGCTGCTGGGATGCGGCTCGTCGGCGTGGTCCAGGCCCATCTCGTCGGCGATGGCGAGGAATCTGCGGTTGTGGTAGCGGCCGGCGCGTGAGGTGTCGCGGATGCCGCGGGCCGCGGCGATCCCGTGCACAGCCTCGTGCAGCAGCCTTTCGAAGGAGAGCTCGGTGCCGCAGGCGGACGAGGACTCTCCGATCAGGGACTCGGGCGCGGCCAGATCGGGCAGCTCGGGATGGTGCCGTTGAATATCGGCCCAGGCGACTGCCAGCTCGGCGGCGAGAACAGGTGGTGTCGTGCTCACGCCGTGACAACGAGCCGGGCGCCCCCGGTGTTCCGATTCCGGGCTAGCCCAATTAATTTGCACTGATCGGTCAGTTCCGGATGTTGCGCATGGATACGCATGACGCAGGGCGGGTGCGGAGGGACCGGAGTAACACCGGTGAACCTGCGCACCCGCCCCAAGCGCGGACGTATGAACATATTCCGTACACCGCTGATCGGTCAGCGGACGCCGGAGGGGAACCAGCCGGCGCGGATGCGCCCGATGCCCGACGCGGGCCTGGCGGGCCTGGTGGCGCCGGCCTGGTGGCCGCGGGCCTAGTAGGCGCGGGCCACGACGGCCACGGTGCCGGGGGCGTCGTCGGCGACGGGCACCGATCCGTCCTCGGCGACCAGGCAGCGCACCGAGACGCCCTGCTCGGCCAGCTTCGCCTCGCCCTCCGGCCCCAGGTCCGCCCACGGGATGCGGGCCCAGCCGGTGGCCGCGGCCTCGGCGGCCTCGGCGACCGTGGCCACGTCCACGGTCCGGGACAGCCGGCGGTCGCGGGACTCCTGGAGCAGCCGTGCCTGGTCCTCTTCCATCGCCTTGGGCAGCAGGGTCTCCAGCGCGTCCAGGGAGACCGGCTCCTTGCCGCCGGGGATGCGGCGGGCGACCATCGCGGTGCCGCCGGCCAGGTCGCGCGGGCCGATCTCGACCCGCAGCGGCACGCCCTTGAGCTCCCAGTCGACCGCGCGGCGCCCGAAGGGGGTGTCGGTGCGGTCGTCCACGACCACCCGCATCCCGGCCGCGCGCAGCTTCTCGCCGACCTCGTGCACCTTCGCCACGACGGCCTCGTCGTCCTTGATCGCCATCACCACGACCTGCACGTGCGCCAGCCGCGGCGGCACCCGCAGCCCGTTGTCGTCGCCGTGCATCATCACCAGGGCGCCGATCATCCGCGTGGTGCTCCCCCAGGACGTCTGCCAGACGTGCTCCTGGGTGCCCTCCTTGGACAGGTACGACGTGTTGAACGCCTTCGCGAAGTTCTGCCCCAACTCGTGGCTGGTGCCCAGCTGGAGCGCCTTGCCGTCACCCATCATCCCCTCCAGGGTGAGGGTGTTGATCGCGCCCGCGAACCGCTCCTTGACGGTCTTGCGGCCCGGCACCACGTCCATGGCCAGGACGTTCTCCATGAAGTCGCCGTACACGTCGTACTGGATACGGGAGGCGAACTCGCGGGCGTCGTCCTGGGTGGCGTGCGCGGTGTGCCCCTCCTGCCACAGGAACTCCGTGGTGCGCAGGAACAGCCGCGGCCGCAGCTCCCATCGCACCACGTTCGCCCACTGGTTGATCAGCAGCGGCAGGTCGCGGTAGCTCTGCACCCACTTGGAGAAGTACTCGTTGATGATCGTCTCGGACGTCGGCCGGACGACGATCGGCTCCTCCAGCTCCTTGCCGCCGCCGTGCGTCACCACCGCCAACTCCGGCGCGAAGCCCTCCACGTGCTCGGCCTCGCGGGTGAGGTAGGACTGCGGGATGAAGAGCGGGAAGTACGCGTTCTGCGCGCCGACCGCCTTGATCCGCGCGTCCATGTCGGCCTGCATCCGCTCCCACAGACCGTAGCCGTACGGCCTGATCACCATGGTGCCGCGCACCGGTCCGTTGTCGGCCAGCTCGGCCTTGTTGATCAGGTCCTGGTACCAGCGCGGGAAGTCGTCCGCCTGAGGGGTGAGAACGGGAGCCTTAGCCATGGGCCGATGGTAAGGCCCCGTGCCACCCCAGCGTGAATCGGCCGTCGCCGAGCGCACGCCGGCGCACGCGAGCCGCGTGAAACACGGGCGTCGCCTGAAGTTCACGAGAACGCGTCCCCCGCCCTCTGGACGGGGGCGCGAAACGGCAGTTGTCTGGCATGCAGGGACGAGTACGGCCCCTGGCACCACAGCACGGGGAGCAGAAGGCGGTTCCGGTCGGCTGATGGGAGCTCTTCCATGACGGCTACGCTCTATCGCGGCTCCAGGCCCGGCACGCGGGGCAGGGCGCGGGACTGGGCGGAAATCCAGGAACGGATGCTCGTTCCGCTCTACGAGACGGTGTACGACCGGCTGGAGGTGGGGGCCGGCACCCGGCTGCTCGGCCTGGGGTGCGGCAGCGGTCTGGCACTGATGCTCGCCTCCGCGCGGGGCGCCGCCGTCACCGGCCACGACCGTGACGCCGAGCGGCTGGCCCTGGCTCGCGAGCGCCTGGCGGCGAGGGAGCGCGAGCGCCCGCCGGAGCACCGTACGCGACTGCTCGCCGGCGACCTGCGCCTCGCGGACCTGCTCACCGGGGATCTGCGCACCGACCGACCGCGCGGCACGGTCGCCCTGGCGGCCAGGACCCCCGCGCTCAGCGGGGCCGCGACCGCCGGAAACGGCAGGACACCGCCGCCCGCGCCCGACGCCCCCAGCGGCGCGGGAGGGCCCGCCGCCGACCGGTCCGGTTCCTGGCCCGGCCGGGGCTACGACGTCGTCACCGCCTTCGAACCGGCCGCGCCCGCCGCCGAACTCGGGCCCGCGCTGGCCGCGGTGGCACGCACCGCGCGGCGCGGCAGCACGGTCGTGCTGGCCGGCTGGGGCCCGCCCGAGCGCTGCGCGACCTCCCACGTGCTCAAGGTCGCCACGCGGCTGGCGGAGCCGCGCGGCGCCGCGGCCCCCACCCTGCGGCTCAGCGGCCGCGACGACCTGGAGGACCTGGCGCGTACGGCCGGGCTGCGGCCCGACGGCTCGGGGCGCGTCTCGTGCCCCTTCGGCTACCCCGACCTGCCCAGCGCGGTCCGCGGCCTGCTGTCCACCGGGCTGTTCGACGCGGCCGTCGCCGCCACCGACCACCAGCAGGTCGACAAGGAACTCGCCGAGGCCCTGCACCCCTACCGCCGGCCCGACGGGTCGGTACGGATGGAGAACGTCTTCCGCTACCTGATCACCCGCACCTGACCCCGAATCCGGGAACGCCCAGCCGCATCACGGCAGCTCCGCACCACCGCACCACCGCGCGTCACCGGGAAAACGGCTGGCCGCTCCCGGGTCCTTCGGGCGAGAGTGGCCGCATGCCGACGCACCCCGCTGCCCTGTCCCCCGACACCCCCGCCGTCGTCCGCCTGGTCAAGGCCGGACGGGAGAAGGTCCGCTACGACGCCACCGTGCGCTCCGACGACGGAGTCCGCGTGACCGTCACCGCGCCCTGGTCGCTGCCCACCGTCCGCGACTTCGGCTTCGTCCGCTTCGAACCCGGCGACGTCTTCACCGAGCACTACTGGCGCGACCGCTGGTACGCGATCAAGGAGGTGCGGGACCCGGCCGGCGCCCTGAAGGGCTGGTACTGCGACATCACCCGCCCGGTCGCCGTCGAGGAGGCCACGCTGCTCTCCGAGGACCTGGACCTCGACCTGTGGGTTTCCGCCGACGGCGGCGACGTCCTGCGCCTGGACGAGGACGAGTTCGAGGCGAGCGGGCTGGCCGGGCGGGACCCGGCGGCCGCCGAGGCGGCGGTGCGCGCCCTGGACGAGCTGGAGCGGGTGGCCAGGGACGGCGGGCTGGCGTCCCTGCTGTGAGCCGGCCGGCACCCCTTGCCGCGCCAACCATGCGCCCTTGCCGCGCCGACTTGCCGCGCTAGGCGGTCGGGCCCTGCCACTCCTCGGCGGTCAGCGCGAAGCGCTCGTGGTCCCGCCAGGCGTCGTTGATGAACAGCATGCGCGGCGAGAAGCCCTCGTGGCGGAAACCGAGCCGGCGGGCCATCGCGAGGGAACGAGTGTTGTCCGGCTGGACGTTGATCTCCAGCCGGTGCAGCCCGAGCCCGTCGGGCCGCGCCCTGAAGCAGCGGTCGACCACCAGCCGCAGGCCGAGCGTCATCCGCCCGGTGCCCGCGTACGGCAGGTAGCTGTCGTAGCCGAGCGCGGCGTTGCGGAAGCGGCCCAGCACGATGTTGGCGACGTTGCAGGTGCCCACCAGCCCGCCGGTCCCACGGGCCGCGCCGGCGCCCCCGGCCCCGTCCGGGTTCCCGGCCGCGTCGTCGTCATCGACGATCAGGTACGTCCGCAGGCCGGCGCCCTGCCGCCGCAGCAGCTCGGGCAGCGCGTCCGGCTCGACCGGGTTCCACGGCCGCAGGTGCGGGTCCGACCGCAGGACGGCGGCGCGGTGGGCCTCGGCGTCACCCGCCCGGGGCTCGCGGATCGAAATACGCATGGTCATATCATCGCAGGAAGTCCCCTGACGCCGCGCGCCGTCCACGTGCGGAGAGCCGCCCACCGCAGCCCCGCTCGCCCGGCCGAACAGCCGGCCGGGCGCTCTCCAGGGGCCCGGCCGGCACGGCCGTGCGCCCTGGAGGCGAGCGGCGTCAGCCCATGAACTTCTTGAACTCGTCCGGCAGCTCGAAGTCCTTGCCGCCGGGCAGGCCGAGCCCACCGTCCTCGCCGCCCTGTTGCTGCTGCTCGCGCTTGGCGGCGGCCGCGGCCGCCTCGGCCTTGCGCTTCATCGGGTTGCCCGACTGCCGCTTGCCCTTGGCCTGCTTCTGCTGCTTCTTCTGCCGGCCGGGACCGCCGCCCATGCCCGGCATCCCGGGCATCCCCGGCATGCCGCCGCCCTGCGCCATCCGCGACATCATCTTGCGCGCCTCGAAGAACCGCTCCACCAGGCTCTTGACCGCGCTGACCTCGACGCCCGAACCCTTGGCGATCCGGGCCCGGCGCGAGCCGTTGATGATGTGCGGGTCGGCTCGCTCGGCGCGCGTCATCGACTTGATGATCGCGGCGGTGCGGTCGACGTCCTTCTCGTCCAGGTTGTTGATCTGGTCCTTGATCTGGCCCATGCCCGGCAGCATGCCGAGCAGCTTGGAGATGGAGCCCATCTTGCGGACCTGCTCCATCTGCGCCAGGAAGTCGTCGAGCGTGAACTCCTTGGGGCCCTTCGCCAGCTTGGCGGCCATCTCCTCGGCCTGCTGCTGGCTGAAGGTCTGTTCGGCCCTCTCGATCAGCGACAGGACGTCGCCCATGCCCAGAATCCGCGACGCCATGCGGTCCGGGTGGAAGGTGTCGAAGTCGTCCAGCTTCTCGCCGTTGGACGCGAACATGATCTGCTTGCCGGTCACGTGCGCGATCGACAGGGCGGCACCACCGCGGGCGTCGCCGTCGAGCTTGGAGAGCACCACGCCGTCGAAGCCGACGCCGTCGCGGAACGCCTCCGCGGTGTTCACCGCGTCCTGGCCGATCATCGCGTCGACCACGAACAGGATCTCGTCGGGGTGCGTGACGTCGCGGATGTCCGCGGCCTGCCGCATCATCTCCTGGTCGACGCCGAGCCGGCCGGCGGTGTCGATCACGACGATGTCGTACTGCTGCGTCTTGGCGAACTCGATGGAGTCCTGGGCGACCTTGACCGGGTCGCCGACGCCGTTGCCCGGCTCGGGCGCGTAGACCGCGACGCCGGCGCGTTCGCCGACGACCGAGAGCTGGTTCACCGCGTTCGGGCGCTGGAGGTCACAGGCGACCAGCAGCGGGGTGTGGCCCTCCTTCTTCAGCCACTGGCCCAGCTTGCCGGCGAGCGTGGTCTTGCCGGCGCCCTGGAGGCCGGCCAGCATGATCACGGTCGGCGGCTGCTTGGCGAAGCGCAGCCGCCGGGTCTCGCCGCCCAGGATGGTGACCAGTTCGTCATTGACGATCTTGATCACCTGTTGCGCCGGGTTCAGCGCCTGGGAGACCTCGACGCCGAGCGCACGCTGCTTGACGTTGGCGATGAAGGCCCGCACCGCGGGGAGCGCGACGTCAGCTTCCAGCAGCGCGATACGGATGTCGCGCGCGGTGGCGTCGATGTCCGCCTCGCTCAGGCGGCCCTTGCCCCGGAGGCTCTTGAAGGTATTCGCGAGGCGATCAGACAGAGTGTCGAACACGGTGGTCGCAGGTCCTCAGGGGTCGGGGGCGGAGACAGTCGCCTTCCAGGGTATCCGGCCCGCGCGCCGAGCCGGATGCCCCGGGCGGAAGCTGCCGGAATCGGCGCTCACCGCAGGGCGGCCTCCACCTGTTTCGCCACCTCGGCCGCACGGGCCGGCGGCAGCGGGTTGCCGTCCTTGCCGACGAGGTAGAAGGCGTCGACCGCGTTGGCGCCCAGGGTGGAGATGCGCGCCGAGCGGACGGTGACGGCGGTCGCGGTCAGCGCGAGGCCGATCCGGTGCAGCAGCCCGGGAGCGTCGTGCGCGCGGACCTCCAGCACGGTGGCGGTGTGCGAGGTGTGCCCGGGGGCGATGGTGGCCCGGGCCGGCGGCGGCACGATGCCGCGGCGGCGCGGGTAGGCGGACTCGCGCTCAGCCAGCCGCGCCTCGATGTCGAGGGAACCGTCGAAGGCGCGGGCCAGGTCGGCGCGCAGCCGGGCCGCCTCGGGCAGCGCGCCGTATTCCGCGGACACCCGCCAGCTCAGCAGGGCCACCGGGCCCTCCCCCACCGGGTCGACCGAGCGCAGGTCGGCGGCGCGCACGGTGAGCCGGTGCAGCGCGAGCACCCCGGCGGCGTGGGCGAGCAGACCTGGCCGGTCGGGCACCGCGACGAGCAGTTCGACGCCCAGGGCCTCGTCCTGGGCGTCGCCCTCCGGCTGCGGCTCGGCCTTGGCGTGCAGGGCCAGTACGGGGCCGCGGGTGCGGGCGGCCTCGATCGCCAGCCGCTCCTCCTCGGCGGTGGGCTCGCGGTCGCCGTTGTCGGGCAGGTCACCGGTGTCCAGGGCGCCGGCGACGCGGTCCACGAGGTCGGCCAGGAGCGAGGCACGCCAGGTGCTCCAGGCGGCGGGGCCGGTGGCCAGGGCGTCGGCCTCGGTGAGGGCGGCGAGCAGTTCGAGGGTGGAGGTGTCGCGGACGGCCTCGGCGACCATGCGGACGGTCTCGGGGTCGTCGAGGTCGCGGCGGGTGGCGGTGTCGATCAGCAGCAGGTGGTGGCGGACCAGCAGGGCGAGGGTGTCCACGTCGGCGGCGCCGAAGCCGATCCGGGCGGCGACGTCGCGGGCGATCACCTCGCCGGCCGCGCTGTGGTCGCCGGGCCAGCCCTTGCCGATGTCGTGCAGGAGGGCCGCGGTCAGCAGCAGGTCGGGGCGGCCGACCCGGCGGGTGAGGCCGGACGCCTGGACGGCCGTCTCCACCAGGTGCCGGTCGACGGTGAAGCGGTGCACGGCGTTGCGCTGCGGGCGGCAGCGCACCCTCTCCCAGTCGGGGATGAGCCGGGTGACCAGCCCCTCGGCCTCCAGGGCCTCCCAGACCGGCACGGTGGACTCGCCGGCGCCGAGCAGCGTGAGCAGCTGTTCACGGGCCTCCGCGGGCCACGGCACGGGCAGCGGCCGGGACGCGGCCGCCAGCCGCCGTACCGCGTGCAGGGACAGCGGCAGATCGGCCTGTGCGGCCGCGGCGGCGGCACGCAGCGGCAGCACGGGGTCGCGGTCGGGCTTGGCGGCCATCGCGAGCACCGCCTCGCCCTCCTGCTCCACGACGCCCTCGGCGAGCGGGACCCGCTCGGCCGCCGTCTGCGGGGCGGGGGTACGGCCGCGGCCGAGCAGGCCGCGGCGGCGCGGGCGGGACTCGCGGGCGCGCAGCACCCGGCCGACCTCGCGCCAGGTGACGTCGGCGGCGTAGGAGATGCGGCGGGCGGCCTCGTAGACCTGGCGGAGCAGGGCGTCGGCGTCGAGCAGGCCGAGAGCTTCGGCGATCTGGTCCTGCTCCTGGAGGGCGAGCCGGTCGGTGGCACGGCCGGTGACCAGGTGGAGGGCGTCGCGGGTGTCGAGCAGCCGGGTGCGGGCCTCTTCGAGCCCTTCGCGGGGGGCGTCGGCGAGCCAGGACGCGGCGACGGCGCGCAGCGCGGTGGCGTCGCGCAGCCCGCCGCGGGCCTCCTTGAGGTCGGGTTCCAGCAGGTAGGACAGCTCGCCCTGGCGTTCGGCGCGTTCGGCGCACAGTTCGTGCAGGGCGGGCAGCCGCTTGGGGGCCTGGTTGCGCCAGTCGGCCAGGACGGCGCTGCGCAGCCCGGAGGTGAGGGCCGCGTCGCCGGCGATGTGCCGGGCGTCCAGCAGGCCGAGTTGGACCTTCAGGTCGTCCGCGGCGGTCTTACGGGCCTCCGCCGGGGTGCGGACCGAGTGGTCGAGGGCCAGCCCGAGGTCCCACACCGGGTACCAGACCCGGTCGGCGAGGGCGGCGACGGACTTCGGGGAGTCGTGCAGCAGCACCAGGTCGAGGTCGCTGCGCGGGGACAGCTCGCCGCGGCCGTAGCCGCCGACCGCGACCAGTGCCCAGTCGGTGGTGTCGACCGCCTGGGCGGCCTCGGTGGCCAGCGCGGCCAGCCACCGGTCGGTGAGGGTGGCCAGGGCGGCACGGCGCGGCGGCCCGGGCTGCCCCTCCTCGGTGAGGAGGTGCAGCCGGGCCGCCGCGTAACCGTGGCCTTGCGCTTCGACGCTTTCGGTCACTGGTGCTCCGCTGTCTTGTCGTCGAGCCGCGGCTCGGGGTGGCCGGGGCTTGCGACCGGGGGTGCGATGGTCGTCAGAGCGCGTCGGGCCCGCGCTCGCCGGTACGGACCCGGACGGCCGTGTCGACCGGCAGGCTCCACACCTTCCCGTCTCCGATCTTGCCCGTTCTGGCCGCCTTGACCACGACCTCGATGAGCTGTTCGGCGTCGGCGTCCTCGACCAGGACCTCGATCCTGATCTTCGGCACGAGGTCGACGGTGTACTCGGCGCCCCGGTAGACCTCGGTGTGGCCGCGCTGGCGGCCGTAGCCGCTGGCCTCGGTGACGGTCAGGCCCTGGACGCCGAACGCCTGGAGGGCTTCCTTGATCTCGTCGAGCCGGTGCGGCTTGACGACGGCGGTGATGAGCTTCACGCGTCCACCTTCTTGGTCAGGCCGCTCTCGAGGCCGGCGGGGGCCGCGTGCGAGACGCTGCCGACTCCGGTGAAGTCGTACGCGGTCTCCGCGTGCTCGGCCTGGTCGATGCCGCTGATCTCGACCTCCTCCGGGACCCGGAAGCCCATCGCCATGTCGATCAGCTTGGCGAGGATCGCGGAGCAGACCAGGGAGTAGCCGAGGACCGAGAAGACCCCGATCGCCTGGACGCCGAGCTGGTGCCAGCCGCCGCCGTAGAAGACGCCCTTGACGTCCTGGCCGACGCCGCCGGTGGCCAGCAGGCCGATCAGCAGGGAGCCGACGATGCCGCCGACCATGTGGACGCCGACCACGTCGAGGGAGTCGTCGTAGTTGAAGCGGTACTTCAGGCTGACCGCCGCCGCGCAGATGACGCCGGCGATGACGCCGACCGCGATGGCGCCCAGCGGGCTGACCGAGGCGCAGGAGGGGGTGATCGCGACCAGGCCGGCGACCGCGCCGGAGGCGGCGCCCAGGGTGGTGAAGGAGCCGTGCCGCACCCGCTCGTAGAGCAGCCAGCCGATCATGGCCGCGGCGGTGGCGATCTGGGTGTTGATGAAGACCGTCGACGCGACGCCGTCGGCGGTGATCTGCGAGCCGGCGTTGAATCCGAACCAGCCGAACCACAGCAGGCCGGCGCCGAGCATCACCCAGGGCATGCTGTGCGGGCGCATCGGGTCGCGCTTGAAGCCGACCCGCTTGCCGATGACGAGGATCACGCCGAGGGCCGCCGCACCCGCGTTGATGTGGACCGCGGTTCCGCCGGCGAAGTCGATCACGCCCTTCTGGCCGAGCCAGCCGCCGCCCCACACCCAGTGGGCCACCGGGAAGTACACGACGGTCGCCCACAGGGCGATGAACACCGACCACGCGGTGAACTTGACCCGGTCGGCGAGCGCGCCGCTGATCAGTGCGGGCGTGATGATCGCGAACATCAGCTGGAACGCGGCGAACGCGAAGACCGGGGTGCCGGTCGCGCCCCACAGGTCGCCCGGTGCGATGTCCCGAAGGCCCAGCCAGCGCGTGCCGCCGAGGAATCCGCCGTTGTCGCCGTCGAAGGCGAAGCTGAATCCGTAACCGGTCCACAACAGCGTTATGATCCCGAGGCTGATGAAACTCATCATCAGCATGTTCAGGGCACTCTTCACACGGACCATGCCGCCGTAGAAGAACGCCAGACCCGGTGTCATCAGCATCACGAGCGCGGAGCTCAGAAGCAGAAACGCGGTATTGCCGGTATCGAGCGTGGGCCCGTGGGCGGCCAGTGTGATGATGGCTGGTGCCATCGGCGTCTCCTCGTCATCCGAACGGCCCGTGCGGGCGGTGCAGGGGTGGGCCGGTATTGGCCTTGAGATTGGCCGAGACGGGTTTCACCCGATGCCATAGGATGTTTCACCGCCGTGACGAAGAAGTCACCCGTGTTACGCGGAGATGAACCATCCGGGTGTTCGGTGAAGGATGTATACGGGTGGGAAAGAAGACGACCGGCCGGGCGGCGCGGCGACGGCGCCGGGCGGTTTCGCGGTTATGCCGACTCGGCGACTTCCGGGAGTTCCTCGGAAAGCCGCTCGGCGAGCCGGACCACCTCGGGCACGTCGCCGAAGTCGCGGACGGCGGCGTGGGTGGTCTTGCGGATGCGGGTGTTGACCCGCTCGGAGCGGACCCGCCTGGCGACTTCCATCGCCTCGACGGTGTAGTGCGCGGCCTGCTCGGGCTCGCGCATCAGCAGCTGGACGGTGCCCATGCCGACCAGGTTGAGCGCGTAGGCGCGCTGGTGGACCGGGTCCTCGCGGAAGCCGTCGACGGCTTCGAGCATCTCGGGCTGGGCGAGGGAGGCGTAGGTGGGGCTGCGGCCGGCGACGTAGGCGAGGTCGCGGTAGGAGTGCGCGTTCTCGGCGTGCAGCTCGGCCTCGGTGAAGAAGTTGATCCAGGCCGGTTCCTCGCCCGGGCGGGCGTCGGCGAAGGTGTCCTCGGCCATCCGGACCGCGCGGTGGCACTTGTTGACCTGGCCCATGTTGGCGTAGGCGCGGGCCTCCAGGGTGTAGAGCATCGCCTGCGTGGCGGCGCCGGCCGAGTCGCGGCTGCCGTACTGGGCGAGGTGGATGAGCTCCAGGGCGTCGTCGGGGCGCTCCAGGTGGATCATCTGGCGGCTCATGGAGGAGAGCACGAACGCGCCGAGCGGCCGGTCGCCGGCCTCCTTGGCGGCGTGCAGCGCGAGGACGAGGTACTTCTGGGCGGTGGGCTGGAGCCCCACGTCGTAGCTCATCCAGCCGGCGAGGGCGGCGAGGTCGGCGGTGATCCGGTACAGCCGGCGGGCGACGGGCTCGGGGTGCGGCTCCTGGAGCAGGTCGGTGATCTCGTGCAGTTGGCCGACGACGGCTTTACGGCGCAGCCCGCCGCCGCACTGGCTGTCCCACTCGCGGAACATCGCGGCGGTGGACTCCAGGAGTTGCAGCTCCTGCTCGGACAGCCGGGACGGGCGGCCGGCGTCGCGGCCCACGGCCGGCGCGGCGGCGGGACGGGCCGGCGACGAGCTGGGCACCAGCCAGCGCTGCATGGGTTCGAGCAGCGCGGGCCCCGCGGACAGGACGAGGGAGGCGCCGAGGAAGCCGCGGCGGCCGAGCATGAGGTCGCTGCGGGAGAACTCGTTGATGAGCTGGACGGTCTGCGGGCCGGCCCACGGCAGGTCGATGTCACCGCCGGAGGGCGGCTGCTGGGCGGAGCGCAGGCCGAGGTCCTCGACGGGGACGACGCATCCGAAGCGTTCGGAGAACAGCTCGGACAGGATGCGCGGGATGGGCTCCCTGGGCTGCTCGCCGTCCAGCCAGCGCCGCACTCTTGACGTGTCCGTGCTGACGTGGTGTGCGCCCAACTGCCGTGCCCGGCGGTTGACTTGACGAGCGAGTTCGCCCTTGGACCAGCCGCTGCGCACGAACCACGAGGTCAACTGCGCGTTGGGCTGCTTGTCCGCTGTCCCGGTCACGGCCGCGCCCCCATCCCGCCTCTTCTACCAACGTAAAGTAGCGCCACGGTCACCCCTCCTGCGACCGCAATTGCGGAAACGCCACCATTCGCCACCCCTTCGGATGAACTCTGTTGCGGCCGCAGGCGATTCACTTGACACATGCCACTGGGAGCGGCGCTCGCGAGTGCGTAACCAACGGCGGGCGCGATCAGTTGGAGGGGTCATGGTGTTCACGATCGGCACAATGCGTGAGATGCGGCAGCACCGGACCGTCGTGCGGCACGCCGCCAGGATGGCAGCGCTCCCCGGCGTGTGGAGTGCGGTGCGCCGCAGGGCGCGCACCGCGGTGTGCGGCACGGTCGCCGAGTACACCGGGCTGTGCGGCTGGGCGGTGGTGCCGGGGACCCGGGCGGCGCGCGGCGGCGAGGTGTGCTCGTGCGGGGAGCCGCGCTGCAAGGAGCCGGGCGCCCACCCGCTGGACCCGGCGGCCGAAGTGCCGGCCGGCGCGGGGCCGGAGGCGGTCGCGCGGATGTGGGAGCGGATGCCGGGCGCGTCGGTGCTGCTGCCCGCCGGGCGGACGTTCGACATCATCGACGTGGCCGAACTGCCGGGCCGGCGGGCACTGGTGCGGCTGGAGCGGATGGGCCTGCACCTGGGGCCGGTACTGCTGACTCCCACCGGGCGGGCGCAGTTCTTCGTGGCCCCGGGGGCGGCCACCGAACTCCCGCACCTGCTCTACCGGATGGGCTGGGACGACGCGCGGCTGGACCTGCGCTGCCTCGGCCCCGGCGACCATGTCACCGCTCCTCCCTCGGACTTCGGCGGGCTCGGCCCGGTCCGCTGGCTGCGCGAGCCCCGGCTGGACTCGATGCCCCATCCCCCCGAGGCGCGCCTCCTCCTGGGCACCCTGGCGTACGTGTCCCACCGCGCGCGGGCCTGCGCGTAAGGCTGTCGCGTCCTCGGATACGTGCTCGGCGTATACGTACGGGACGTATACGCGCTCGGCCCACGTGTAAGGGGCGCCCACTCCTGGTGGGCGCCCCTTACACGTGGGCTGACGTGGCGAGCGATCGAGTGGCCGAGTGGCCGACACCCGCGGCCGGACCCGGGCGGGCTACTCGCCGATCAGCGCGTCGACGAACGCCTCCGGCTCGAACGGGGCGAGGTCGTCCGCTCCCTCGCCGAGGCCGATGAGCTTGACCGGGACACCGAGTTCGCGCTGGACGGCGACCACGATGCCGCCCTTGGCGGTGCCGTCGAGCTTGGTGAGCACGATGCCGGTGATGGCCACCACCTCGGCGAAGACGCGGGCCTGCACCAGGCCGTTCTGGCCGGTGGTGGCGTCCAGGACGAGCAGCACCTCGTCGACCGGGCCGTGCTTCTCGACCACGCGCTTGACCTTGCCGAGCTCGTCCATCAGGCCGGTCTTGGTGTGCAGCCGCCCGGCGGTGTCGATCAGCACGGTGTCGGCACCCTCGGCGATGCCCTCCTTGACCGCGTCGAACGCGACCGACGCGGGGTCGCCGCCCTCGGGGCCGCGCACGGTGCGCGCCCCGACGCGTTCGCCCCAGGTCTGGAGCTGGTCGGCGGCGGCGGCCCGGAAGGTGTCGGCCGCGCCCAGCACCACGCTGCGGCCGTCGGCGACCAGCACCCGGGCGAGCTTGCCGGTGGTGGTGGTCTTGCCGGTGCCGTTGACCCCGACGACCAGCACGACGGCCGGGGACTCCTCGTGGCTCTCGGTGCGCAGCGTACGGTCCAGGGTCGGGTCGACCAGCGTGACCAGTTCCTCCCGCAGCAGCGTGCGCAGTTCATCGGGGGTACGGGTGCCCAGCACGCGCACCCGGGTGCGCAGCCGCTCGACGAGTTCCTGGGTCGGGGTCACACCGACATCGGCGGTGATGAGGGTGTCCTCGACCTCCTCCCAGGTGTCGTCGTCCAGCCGCTCCCGCGACAGCAGGGTGAGCAGGCCCTTGCCGAGCGAGTTCTGCGAACGGGACAGGCGGGAGCGCAGCCGTACCAGCCGGCCCGCGGTCGGCTCCGGCTGCTCGACCACGACCTGCTCGGGGACCCCCACCTCCTCGGGGGCCTCGGGCGCGGCGGTCGCGCCGGGCAGCTCGACCTCCTCGATGGTCCTGCGGGACTCGTCCCGTGGGGTCTCGGCCTCATCCCCGACGTGCGGTTCGGCGGGAGGCTTGGTGATCGTCGGGGTGCTCGGCGGGGACGGCGGCAGCTGCTGCTTCTTCTTGCGGCGGCTGCCGACCACCAGCCCGCCGGCCCCGAGGAGCACGACCAGGGCAATGACGACGACAAGGATGACGGTTTCCATAACCCCCCCAGTATCCCTGCTCGCGTGCCGCGGGAGGCTCCCCGCCGGGCTGCGGTCCCGGCACGCGCCGGGACCGGCTCAGCCGGAAGGCCGCGCGGGTGTGTCCTGTGACGCCGGCCTCCCGCCGGGCAGGTCGCGCAGGATCGCGGCGCTGCCGGCGTCCGCCGGGTAGTACGACTCGATGGAGATCTCTTCGAGCGTGATGTCCTGCGGGGTCCCGAACGTCGTGACGGTCGAGAACAGGCTCAGCTCGTGTCCTTGGAAGCGGAAGACCATCGGGGTGGCCACCTCCGCCTGCGGCCCGGGGGCTGCTCCGTCGGGTGCCTGCCCCGCGAAGTACTCGTCGTACAGGGCACCGACCACCGGATCGCCGGTCCTGGCGACCTGGCGCGAGAGCCGGGCGCGAAGGAAGGAGCGGACCTCGGGCAGATTCACGATCAGGGGGGCCAGGCCCCGCGGGTCGAGCCCGAGCCGCACCATGTTGACCGGAGCGTCGAGCAGGTCGGGGTCGACGTACGCGAGGAAGTGGTCGACCGGCGCGTTGGTCATCAGGATGTTCCAGTGCCGGTCCACAACCAGGGCCGGGTAGGGCTCGTGTGCGCGCAGCACCCTGGCCACCGCGTCCCGAACCGCCGCCATGTCCGGCGTGTCGAGCGGCCGCTCGCGGTAGCACGGTGCGAAGCCGGCCGCCACCAGCAGGCGGTTGCGGTGCCGCAGCGGCACGTCGAGCTGGTCCGCAAGCCGGAGCACCATCGCGGCGCTCGGCCGGGACCGGCCGGTCTCGACGAGGCTGACGTAGCGCGGCGAGACGCCGGCCGCGAGCGCGAGGTCGAGCTGGCTCAACCGCCGGCTGCTCCGCCACCCGCGCAGCAGGCTGCCCACATCCTCCACGCGACCGACCCTAGCCGCGTCCCCGACCGCGGTCCATGAACTCGGAGTTCATCGACACCCCCCGCTCCGGCCGCCAGAATCCCGGCCATGACCACTGACCACAAGGACCTGGTACTCGCCTGCCTGGAGCTGTACGGCAAGGGCGACCTCGACGCCCTGGCATCACTCATGCGCGACGACTACGTGGATCACGGACTGCCGTTCCGGACCTCCACGCGAGCGGAGTGGCTGGCCGCGGCACGTGAACTCCCGCTCACCGACCTGCGGATCGACATCCGCCGGCTCATGGCGGAAGGCGACTACGTGACCGTGTTCTCGCGGCGGGGGCTGCCGGACTCCGCGCTCGACATCGCCGTGGCCGACCTCTTCCGCCTCCAGGACGGCCTGATCGCGGAGCGGTGGGAGGTGGTCGAACCCGTCCCGGGGACCGACGCCCCGGACCCGCTGGCGAAGCTGTGACGGCGTGGCGCCGTGGCTCGGTGGTGCCGTAGCTCGGTGGCTCCGTAGCTCCGTGACTGCGGTTCCCCGGCTCAGCCGGCCCGCAGGCCCCGGTCGGCGAAGGCGATCAGCCACTCGAAGCTCTCGTCGATGTCGGCGCTCCACTGGAAGCCGTTGGCAGCCTGCAAGGTGGCGAACCCGTGGCACAGGCTGCGCAGCATCCGCAGCGCGTGGTCCACGTCGGCCGGCGCGACGTCGTATCCGCGCAGCACCGCCCTGAACGCGTCGAGCGACCGCTGGCCCTCGACCGCCAGCGGGTCGTCCGGGCCCGACGGTTCCACGCCGATCGTCGCGGCGTACCGCCCGGGGTGCTCCACGACGAACGCGCGGAAGGCGCGCGCCGCCACCGCCAGGGCGTCGCGGCCCGCGTAGCCCTGGATCGCGCCGCCGATGACGTCCGCGGCCTGGCCCAGCGCCAGGACCGCGATGCGCCGGTTGAGATCGTCCTGGCCGGCGACGTGCTTGTACAGGGACGGGGTGCGCACGCCCAGCCGCTCGGCCAGCGAACCCATGGTCAGCTGGGCGAGGCCCACCTCGTCGGCGAGGGCGGCACCGGCCGCGACCACGGTCGCCCGGTCCAGGCCGGCCCTAGGCACGGGCGGTGACCGTACGGAGGAAGTCGAGCACCAGCGACACGACCTGGTCGGGGAACTGGTCGTGCGGGTAGTGCCCGGCGCCCTCGATCATCTCCAGGCGTCCGAGGCCGGCCGGCAGGGCCTCGACGATCGCCGTGCCCTCGGCGTGCGGGTCGGCCCAGTCGGGGTCGAGCGTGCCCATCACGACCAGGACCGGGGAGCTGACGTTGCCGAGCTGCGCGCCGGCGTCGGTCGGGGCGCTGCGGCCCATGCCCTGCATCGCCTTCATCCGGCCCGGCTCGCGCATCATGGCGTCGACCCGGCCGAGGTACTCGTCCCAGCCGGCCGGCTTCGCGCCGGGGTAGGCCACGTCGAGGTACGCCTTCCACAGCCGCACGCTGCCGAACATCCCCGCGCCGACCAGCCGCAGCATGCCCCGCCGGAAGCGCTTCACCCGCAGGTCGCCCAGGCGGATCGACTGCTTGCGGGTGAACGGCCCCAGCTCGACGACCGCGCTGATCAGCGAGGGCTCCTGGGCCGCGGCGATGGTGGCGGCGCCGCCGGAGATCGAGTGCCCGACGAGTACGGCCGGGCCGCCCAGGTGCCGGATGACGGCGAGCAGATCACCGGCGATGGCGGTACGGCTCCAGGCCGGCCACGCGACGCTGGACTCGCCGCTGCCCCGCAGGTCCACGGCGGCGACCCGGTAGCCCGCCGCCACCAGCGCCGGCATCACCTTGCGGTACGCGGCGCGGCTGTTCCCCATCCCGTGCGCGAGGACGATGAGCGGACCGTCTCCCGCCACTTCGTACGCGATCGTGCCGCCGTCGACGGCGAGGTACTCGGTCATGGCATCCCCCTGAAGCTCGGATCTGGCTAATTCCGTTAGCTAAAAGCTAATCCCATTAACCAACCTTGTCAACGCCCCCGCGATCGATCCGCCCCTCCCAGCGTCCCGCCCCGCACCCCGCCCGGCGAACTCGCAGGTCACAGCGCCGCCGGCGGCAGATCCGGCACCCGGGGACGCGAAAGACGCGAGCCACCGTCGCCGTGCAAACGCCTCCGCGGCCCGTACGGCGTTCCGCGCGGCTCGGGTGCCTCAGTCGACCCTCAACTCGTAGTGGAGCCGTTGAGCGGCGGCGGAGAATGCCGATACGTCGACTTGGAAGGCGGTGCCGTCGGCGTCGAGGGTGACGCGGACCAGTTCGAGGACGGGGTCGGCCGCGGTGAGGCCGAGGGCTTCCCGCTCGGCCGGCAGCGGCAGCCGGGCGCGGACGTCTTCGCGTACGGTGCGGGCGCGATGGCCGAGCGCGGCAAGCAGGGTGACGGCGCCGCCGCGGATCTTCGAGGTGCCCGCCAGCGCGGTGCCGCGCGCGACGCTCACCGGGTAGTAGGTCACGGTCACTTCGGTGGGTTCGCCGTCCAGCAGGATCACCCGGCACCGTTCGACCACGACTTCGCCCTCACCCACGCCGAGGAGCCTCGCCACCTCCGCGGGCGCCGCAGTCTCCCCGGCCCGCACGATCCGCTGCGAGCCGCTCCGGCCGCGCGCCGCCGTCTCCTCGCTCCACGCGTCCCGCTCCCCTTCCGCCCGCGCCCGCACGTAAGGCGCCGACCCGTGCACCCATTCTTCTCCGGTGCCCATCAGCCCGGCTCCTCCCGTTCCCATGCCCGCGCTGTGGCGCCCGCGCGGCTTCAGACGACGCCGAAGTCGACGGCGCCGGAACAGACCAGGTCCACGAAGGAGGCCCACTCCACAGGGGTGACGACGAGAGCGGGGCCCGCCTTGTCCTTGGAGTCGCGTACGCCGACCGCGTGCGCGAGCGGCGCCACCTCGACGCAGGCACCCCCGGAGTCATTGCTGTAGGACGACTTCCGCCACGCCTGTTCCAGGGCCGCTTCCGTCGAAGGGCCGCGCATGTACTCGTTCCTCGGCATCTCCATCACCACTCCTCCGTCGTGCGAAAGGCGCTGCTTCGACCCTGACGGCACAACGCCCTTGCGGGGAGCACGGAACACGCCAAAACCGTACGGCCCCCAACCCGTCAGCGCGGAGACACGTACGGTGCGGCGACCGCCCGCCCGACTTCAGACGACGCCGAAGTCGACGGCGCCGGAACAGACCAGGTCCACGAAGGAGGCCCACTCCACAGGGGTGACGACGAGAGCGGGGCCCGCCTTGTCCTTGGAGTCGCGTATGCCGACACAACCAGGCACGTCCGCTATCTCGACACAGTTGTTCGTGCTGCCGCTGTAGCTGGACTTGCGCCAGCACATCGGGGTGTCCATCACTTACCTCTTCGCTTTCTTGGGCAGGACTTCGTCGGCGACCTTGGCGATGTAGTCGAGAGAGTCTGCGGGATTGAGCGCGGATGACCGTAGAGCATCGAAGACCAGGGTGTAGCCGGCCACCTCGTCGTGCGTCTCCAGGTAGAGGCTGCTCGAAAGGTTCTCCAGGAAGACGACGCCCGCGTCATTCGGCACGGCAAACGAGAAGATGACGAACGGGCCGGACAGCCCGGCGTGAGCGCCGACGTCGTAGGGCAACACTTGCAGCGTGACGTTGGGCCGTTCGACGACCTTCACGAGGTGGTCGAGCTGAGCACGCATCACTTCCGTTCCACCGATGGGAGTCCGAAGCGCTGCCTCGCCGATGATCGCCCAGAACCGGACCGGCCCGTCCTGCCGGGTGAGGATCGTCTGCCGCTCGATCTTCACCCTCATCAAGGTGTCCACGTCGTCATCGCGAACCAACGCAGGGTTGGCGCGGATGACCGCCCGACTGTAGTCCTCCGTCTGGAGAAGACCGGGAATCAGAATCGACTCGAAGGCACGGATGTAGTCGGTGTCGGCCTCCAGCTCGAGGTAGTTGGCATAGGCCGGGGCGATGATCTGGCCATAGGCATCCCACCAGCCTCGCTTGCTGCCATGCCGCGCGAGTTCGGTGAGGCGCGCCCGCAAGTCCTCGTTGGACACGCCGTAGTCGTTCAGGAGATCGCGCACGTCGCGCGCCCGAACTCCCAGGTAGCCGAGTTCGATTCGGCTGATCCTGGAACGGTGACACTCCAGGACGCCGGCAGCGTCCTCAAGTGACCTACCGGCCTCCTCTCGGAGCTTCCGCAACTCGGACCCCAGGCGCCGTCGCCTGACGGTCGGTACCTGCTCGGCTGCCATCGTGCCCTCCCTTTGCCCAGCAGTCTGCCCGGTTCGACCCCGCGATGGTACTCAGCGATCGTGGAACTCTTCCTACGGAACGGTTCCTGACGCACTATTGCGAACCGCACAGTCCGAGGTCTAGCGTAATGACGCCATCACGTTGAGTACGCACTCGCCGTGGACTGCGACGCACGGAGACCTGCTGCGAGGTGGAAACCGTGCCGTTGGGAGACGAGGCCCCGGCACACTCCGCAGCAACCTTCCGCCCACGTCAACCGCACGCCTCCGAAGGAGCCCTGTCATGTCTCTGAACGCCGGCCGATTTTCGGCGAAACTGCTGGACCCGACGCTGTCCGCGCGGTCGCTGTACGGGGCCGAGTTGAGGTACTACCGGGAGCGGGCCGGGCTGACTCTGGAGGAGTTGGCGGACCGGCTGCACATCGAGATGTCGTTCCTCGCCCGGATCGAGCAGGGGGAGCGGCGGCTGTCCGACGAGTTGGCGCGGGCGGTGGACGACATCCTCGGCACCGGCGGCTTCTTCGCACGGAACCTGGTGGTCGCCCGCTCCGCGCCCGCCCCCGGGCGGCTCACCCCGCTCGCGGAGTGGGAGTGGCTGGCGACCGCCATCCGGGAGTGGGACGCCGCGCTCGTGCCGGGCCTGCTCCAGACGGACGCGTACGCCGAGGCCGTCGCGAAGACGTATGCCGCGCTGCTGGCGGACCGCCCCACCCGGCACCGTTGGGACGCGAGGCTGTCGCGGACCCCCGTCCTGCTGGACCCGCGCGGCCCCCGCTACACCGGGGTGCTCGGCGAGGCCGTGCTGCGCCGCCCGCTCGGCGGTCCCGCCGCCATGGCCGGGCAACTCCGCCACCTCGCCGATCTGGTCCGCCGCGAGCGCATCACGCTGTACGTCCTCCCGCTGACCGCCACCCCGCACCCCGCCGCCACCGACGGGGCGTTGCGCGTCATGACGTACGCCGAAGAGAACCCCACGCTGCACTTCACGGCCCACCACACCGGCACCCACCAGACCGACCCCGCCGCCGTCGCCCTCGCCCACCTCACCCACGACCTGCTCGCCGGCGCCGCCCTGCCCCCGGCCCAGTCGCTCACCCTGATCGAGAGCGCCGGGGCCGCCTACCGTGCGGAGGCAACCGGAGAACGGTCCGCCGAGCGCGCCGCGCTGTCGGAATGACGTTGCGGCCCAGTGCGCGAACGGCCGAGCCGCGAGGTCACCCCGTAAACAGCCGGTCCAACGCCGCCTGGCTCTCGTCGTCCGCGGCGCGGTAGATCAGCAACCGCTGATCCGGGTCTTGGAGTGGCACGAGGACTTCGAAGTGCAGGGCGACCACACCCACGTCGGGGTGCCGCAGCACCTTGCGGCCACGCCCGTTGGCCTTGATGTCCCGCTCGGCCCACAGCCGCGCGAACTCCTCGTCGCCGGCGAGGCATTCGCTGATGAGGGCGCTCAGCGCCGGGTCCTCCGGGTGGGTGGCCCACGCGGCGCGCAGGTGGGCGATCCCGTCCCGCACGACCCGTTCGCGGTCGTCGTAGAACTCCCGCATGCCGGGGTCCAGCAGGCACAGCCGCATCGCGTTGCGCTCGGACGGCGGCAGCCGGTCGAAGGTCGGCAGCAGCCTCGCCATCTCGCCGTTCCAGGCGAGGATGTCGTAGCGGTGGTTCATCAGCATGGCCGGTCGCGGCGACAGGTCGGCGACCAACCGGGCCAGCGACGGGTCCGCGGCGGTGGCGGGTTTGTCGGCGCCGCGGGGGCGCTGCTGAGCCAGGCCGAAGAGGTAGGCGCGTTCGTCGGGGGCGAGGCGCAGCGCCTGTGCCAGCGCCTCCACCACACCCACCGAGGGGCGCAGCCCGCGGGCCTGTTCCAGTCGCACGATGTAGTCGGTGCTGACCCCGGCCAGCTCGGCGACCTCCTCGCGGCGCAGTCCGGGGGTCCGCCGGGCCTGCCGGCGCGTCGGCAGGCCGAAGTCCCCCGGGTCCAGGCGTTCGCGCCGGGTCCGCAGGAACGCGGCCAGCTCCTGCGTCGCGTCCACGGTGCCACGGGTCATGGTCGGACCAACTGGCTGGCTGGGACTGGTATTCCCAGGAAGATCCCTCCCTTACCCCGCTCCCGCGGGGGTCGCAGGCTGGCGGAGACGGCGACGTTCACGAGCACAGGAGGACCTGATGTCACTCACCCTCGACACCTACCGGCTGCTGGGCCGCTCAGGACTGCGGGTGTCACCGCTGGCCCTGGGCACGGCGACCTTCGGCAACGAGTGGGGCTGGGCCGCCGACCCGGACGACGCGCGCAGGCTGTTCGACACCTACGTCGAGCGCGGCGGCAACTTCATCGACACCGCCGGCGGCTACGGCGGCTCCGAGCGGATGCTCGGCGAGTTCACCCGCGACCGCCGCGAAAGCCTGGTGCTGGCGACGAAGTACACGACGCTGCGCCGGCCGGGCGACCCGAACTCCGGCGGCGCCCACCGCAAGAACCTGTTCGCGTCGGTGGAGGCCAGCCTGCGGCGGCTGAACACGGACCACCTCGATCTGCTCCTGCTGCACGTGTGGGACTTCACGACCCCGGTCGAGGAGATCCTGCGCGGCCTGGACGACCTGGTCCGGCAGGGCAAGGTGCTGTACGTGGGGATGTCCAACACCCCGGCCTGGGAGATCTCGCGCATGCAGGCCATCGCCGACCTGCGCGGATGGTCGCCGCTGGTCTCGCTGCAGATCGAGTACAGCCTGATCAACCGGGGCGGGGAACGTGACCTGATGCCCATGGCACGGACGATGGGCCTGGGCGTGACCCCGTACTCGCCGCTGGGCGGCGGCGTGCTCTCCGGCAAGTACAGCCGCGCCGACCTGACCGCGGCGAACCCCGACTCCGGTGAGAGCACCCGCAAGAGCTTCAACGCCGCACTGGGCATGGTCACCGAACGCACGCTGGACATCGCCGACGTCGTACGGGAGGTCGCCGAGGAGGTGGGGCACACGCCCGCCCAGGTCGCGCTGGCCTGGACCCTGCGCAACCCGGCCGTGACGGCGCCTGTCATCGGCGCTCGCACCCACGAGCAGCTGGTGGGGAACCTGGCCGCCCTGGAGGTCGACTTCACCGCCGGCCAACTGGCCCGCCTCGACGAGGTCAGCGCGATCGACCTCGGCTACCCGCACGACCTGCTCTCCGGTGACCACATCCGCAACGTGACCGCGGGTGGCCTGACGATCGAGGCCCGCCGCTGACGTACGGCCGGACGCGCGCCCGGTACGGCCGAACGCGCGCCCCCACGGAGGCCGGTCAGCCCATCTCCTCCAGGGACTTGCCCTTGGTCTCCTTCACGAAGAGCAGCACGAAGGGGATCGAGGCCAGCGCGAAGCACGTGTAGATGACGTACGTGCCCGACAGGTTCCAGTCCGCCAGGCTCGGGAAGCTCGCGGTGATGGCCCAGTTGGCGATCCACTGCGCGGAGGCGGCGACGCCGAGGGCGGCCGCGCGGATCTTGTTCGGGAACATCTCGCCGAGGAAGACCCAGACCACCACGCCCCAGGACAGCGCGAAGAAGAGCACGAAGCAGTGGGCTGCGACGAGGGCGACGGTGCCCTCGGCGTTGGGGAGGGTCGCGCCGTGCTTGGAGGAGAACGCCCAGGCTTCGAGCGCGAGCGCGATCGTCATGCCGGTGGAGCCGATCAGGGCGAGCGGGCGGCGGCCGATCCGGTCCACGAAGATCATGGCGATCACCGTGCCGATGATGTTCACGATCGAGGTGGTGAAGGAGTAGAGGAACGAGCTGGTCGGGTCGATGCCGACGGACTGCCAGAGCGTGGCGGAGTAGTAGAAGGCCACGTTGATGCCGACGAGTTGCTGGAACGCGGACAGCCCGATGCCGATCCAGACGATCGGCATGAAGTTCGGCATCCGGCCGCGCTTGGAGCTGAGCAGGTCGCGGAAGCTCGCCTTGTGCTCTCGGTGCATCGCGGTGCGGATCTGGTTCATGCGCGCGTCGAGGTCGGTGCCCTTTGCCTCGACCTCGGCGAGCACCGACCGGGCCTCCTTGTCGCGGCCGACGGCGAGCAGGAAGCGCGGGGACTCGGGGATGGCGAAGGAGAGCAGCCCGTAGATCACCGCGGGGATGACCATCACGCCGAGCATGACCTGCCATGCCTCCAGGCCGATCAGATGGCCGCGCTGGTCGCCGTTCGCGGCTTGCAGGATGCCGTAGTTGACGAGCTGGGAGATGGCGATGCCGAGCACGATGGCGCCCTGCTGGAAGGAGGCGAGCCGGCCGCGGTAGGCGGGCGGCGAGACCTCGGCGATGTAGGCGGGGCCGATCACCGAGGCCATGCCGATCGCGAAACCGCCGATGATCCGCCACATCGCCAGGTCCCACAGCGCGAACGGCAGCGCGGAGCCGATCGCGCTGATGGTGAAGAGCACCGAGGAGATCTGCATACAGCGGATGCGGCCGATCCGGTCGGCGATCCGGCCCGCCGTGGCGGCTCCGATCGCACAGCCGATCAGCGCGATCGCGATCACCTGGGCGAGCGCCGCCGAACCGATGTCGTACTTGGAGCGGATCGCCTCGACCGCGCCGTTGATCACCGAACTGTCGTAGCCGAAGAGGAAGCCGCCCATCGCGGCGGCCGCGGTGATGAAGATGACGTGGCCGAGGTGCTCGGTCGGCGGCGGCACCTGGCCCGACGTGCCGGCCGCTGTCGTGGTGCTGGTCAAAGTGCGCTCCTCGGGCTCGGCGGTGAGCCCTCACATGGAGGGTTCGGATCTTCCAGTGTTGGCGGACGACGTAACGGCCACCACCCGAACGTATGGTCAGACGTTCGGAGATTATGCCTACATGTTTGGAAGATAAAAAACCGAGAAGGCTGGCAAAGAGGGGTCAGTGGCGGATCTCACCATGGAAAGCAAGGATGAGACCGGCTGGCAGCTTCAGCATGTGAACGATCAGACGGCGTGGGCGGCCGTCCGCTTGCCGTCCCGGAGCCGCTGGCTGATCACCTTGGACACGCCGTCACCCTGCATCGATACTCCGTACAGGGCATCGGCGACCTCCATCGTGCGCTTCTGATGGGTGATCACGATGAGCTGCGAGCTCTCCTGGAGTTCCTCCATGATCCGGATCAGCCGTTGCAGGTTGGTGTCATCGAGCGCCGCCTCGACCTCGTCCATCACGTAGAACGGGCTCGGCCGCGCCTTGAAGATCGACACCAGCATCGCCACCGCGGTCAGCGAGCGCTCACCACCCGACAGCAGCGACAGCCGCTTCACCTTCTTCCCCGGCGGCCGCGCCTCAACCTCCACCCCCGTGGTGAGCATGTTCTCCGGGTCGGTCAGCAGCAACCGGCCCTCGCCACCGGGGAAGAGCCGGGAGAAGACGCCCTCGAACTCGCGGGCGGTGTCGTGGAAGGCGGCGGCGAAGACCTGCTCCACCCGCTCATCGACGTCCTTGATCACCTGGAGCAGGTCGGCGCGGGTCTTGCGCAGGTCCTCCAACTGCTCGGTGAGGAACTTGTGCCGCTCCTCCAGGGCCGCGAACTCCTCCAGCGCCAGCGGGTTGACCTTGCCGAGCTGCGCGTACGCCTTCTCCGCCGCCTTGAGCCGCTTCTCCTGCTCGGCGCGGACATACGGCACGGGCTGGTTGCGCGGGTGCTCCGGGTCGTCGGGCAGCACCTCGCCCTCGGCCGGCGGCGAGGGCGGCACCGGCAGCTCCGGGCCGTACTCGGCGACCAGCCCGGCCGGCTCCATGCCGTGCTCCTCCAGCGCCTTCGCCTCCAACTGCTCGATCCGCAGCCGCTTCTCGGCGCCCAGCACCTCGCCCTTGTGCACGTCACCGGTCAGCCGGTCCAGTTCGGACTTCAGCTCCCGGCCGCGCCGCCGCTCGGCGCCGAGTTCCGCCTCCCGCTCGGCCCTGGCCTGCTCGGCCGCCAGCCGCTCGGCCTCGGCCCGGCCCAGCGAGACCTGCACGCACTCCAGCAGCCCGCGCGCACCGGCCAGCACGGCCGCCGCCACCGACGCCTCGTACGCCAGCCGGGCCCGGCGCCGCTCGGCCCGCGCCCTGGTCTCCCGCTCGGCGCGGGCCGCCCGGTCCAGCCCGTCGGCCCGCCCGGCCAGGCTCTTGACCCGCTCCTCGTGGGTGCGCACCTGCAAGCGCGCCTCCATCTCGGTCTGCCGCGCGTTGGCGCCGTCGGCGGCCAGCCGGTCCCGGGCGAAGGTGTCCGGCTCCTCCTCACCCGGCTCCTGCTGCGCCTCGCTCAGCCGGTACGACAGTTCCTCGAACTCCTCACGCGCCGCGGCCAGCGACTCCTCGGCACGGACCACGGCCGCCGCCGCGCGGTCCGCCTCCCCCGCCGCCGCCCGCGCCTGGCCGCCGTACCGGCCGAGTTGCTGCGCCACCGACGACTTCGCCTTCTCCGCGGCCCGGCGCCGCTGCCCCGACTCGTCGACCTCCCGCGCCGCCGCGGCCCTGCGCTCCTTGGCCGCCTGCTGGCGCTCGGCCAGCTCCGCGCACTCCTCCGCCAGCCGCTCCAGCTCGGCGCTCGCCTCGTCCACCTGCGCCTGCACCTCCAGCACGCTGGGCGACTTCGCCGAACCGCCCTGCGCCAGATGCGCGGCCAGCACGTCGCCCTCGGCGGTCACCGCGGTCAGCTCCGGGTGCCGGGCGACCAGCGCCTCGGCGTCCTCCAGGGTCGGCACGACCACGAACCCGTGCAGCAACCGCCGCACCGCGGGCAGCAGACCGGCGTCCGCGGCCACCAGGTCCACGGCGTCGCGCGCCTGCGCGGGCAGCCCGGCGCCTTCGGGTCTCGGCGCCGGCAGCCCGGGCGCGGCGACAGCCGATGCCGTACGGTCCGCGGCCGTACGATCCGCGGCGGTACGGTCACCGGCCGCGTGGGCGGGCGAGCCGGACTCCTGGACCCTGCGGTCCGCGTCCCCGCCGCCGGGTGCGGCAACTCCCCCGCCGCAGGCGCGAGCCGCCTCGCGGCCCGTGTCACGGCCGGGGTCCGTACGGTCCCCCGCCGTCTGGCCGGGCAGGACCGCCTCGGGGGTCACGGCCGGCGCGGCGAGCAGCAGCGCGGCGCGGCCGCCGTCCTCCTTGCGCAGCAGCCGCAGTGCCTCCGCGGCCGCGGCCGGGCCGGCGACGGCGACCGCGTCGGCGGCGACCCCCAGGGCGGCGGCGACCGGGACCTCGTAACCGGGGGTGACCCGCAGCAGCGTGGCGGCGGAACCGAGCACACCGGCGAGCCCGTCGGGGGCGCCGGCCCGGGCGAGCAGCGCCCCGGTGCCGTCCTTGCGGCGCAGCGACGGGGCGAGGGCGTCGCGGCGGGCGGCCACCGCGGCGCGGCGGCGCTCGGCGGTGGTGGCGTCCTCCCGCGCGGCGCTGAACTCCTCCTCCGCGGCGGCCTGGGCGGCGCGGGCGGCCTCGAAACGGGCTTCGAGTTCGGTGTCGTCGGCGTCCAGGCTCTCCACCTGGGCGCGCAGTTCCTCGTACTCGGCCTGCGCGGACTCGGCGCGGTCGCGGGCCTCGTCGCGGGCTGCGGCGAGTCGGCCGATCTCGGCCTCGGCCGAACCCGCCTTCGAACGGGCCGCGTTGACCTGCGCGTTCAGCCGGGCCAGGCCCTCACGGCGGTCGGCGATGGCACGGGCGGCGACCCGTAGCCGGGTCTCCTCCTCGGCGAGCCGCCGTTCGAGTTCCGCGCGGTGGCCGACGGTGTCCTCCAGGGCGCGTTCGGCCGCGTCGAGCGCTTCGGTGAGTTCGGCCTCCTGTTCCCGGATACGGGCGGCCTCGCGCTCCATGTCCTCCGGGTCCCGGCCGCGCCGTTCCTCGGCGGGCTGGCCGACGGCGTGCCGGTGGCGCTGCTCGGCCAGCCCGATGGTGCCGCGCACCCGCTCGGTGAGCTGGGACAGGGCGTACCAGGTGGCCTGGGCGTCGTTCACCCGCGGGGTCAGCGCCCGCACCTGCTCCTCAAGGCGGGCCTCGCGCTGCACCGCGGCGGCCAGTTCGCTCTCGACGGCGTCCCTGCGCTCCTTGAGGGCGGCCTCGTCGGCGACTTCCGCGCGCAGCGCCTCGCGCAACGTCACCAGGTCGTCGGCGAGCAGCCGCAGCCGGGCGTCGCGCAGGTCGGCCTGGATGACGGCGGCGCGGCGGGCGACCTGCGCCTGGCGGCCGAGCGGCTTGAGCTGGCGGCGCAGTTCACCGGTGAGGTCGGTGACGCGGGCGAGGTTGGCCTGCATCGCGTCGAGCTTCCGCAGCGCCTTCTCCTTGCGCTTGCGGTGCTTGAGGACGCCGGCCGCCTCCTCGATGAAGGCACGCCGGCCCATCGGGTCGGCGTGCAGCACCGAGTCCAGCTGGCCCTGGCCGACGATGACGTGCATCTCGCGGCCGATGCCGGAGTCGGAGAGGAGTTCCTGGATGTCGAGCAGCCGACAGGTGTCGCCGTTGAGCTGGTACTCGCTGCCGCCGTTGCGGAACATGATCCGGGTGATGGTGACTTCGGCGTACTCGATGGGCAGCACGCCGTCGGTGTTGTCGATGGTCAGCGACACCTCGGCACGGCCCAGCGGGGGGCGGCCGGTGGTGCCGGCGAAGATCACGTCCTCCATCTTGCCGCCGCGCAGCGACTTGGCACCTTGTTCACCCATCACCCAGGACAGCGCGTCCACCACATTGGACTTGCCGGAGCCGTTGGGCCCGACGACGCAGGTGATTCCGGGTTCGAAGCGCAGCGTCGTCGCGGAGGCGAACGACTTGAAGCCGCGCAGCGTGAGGCTCTTGAGATGCACGCCGGTCGACTCTACCCGCCGGGTGCGGTTTCACCGAGGAATATGCAGGGCAGATCAGACGTAGAACCGGGGCAACGGGTGATCGTCGAGCATGGGAAGCGTTCCCAAGGGGAGGCCAGGGGCAAGGAACAGCCGGGGCGGCGAGCAGTTCGCGACACGACGAAGGGACGCCGAGAAGGCGTCCCTTGAAGTGCCGTAGTCATATCTCCTTGCGGCGATGCGCAGCGGTGACAGGCGAAGGCATGTCGCGTGGTCCGTACACGCGATGAATGTCCGGCACGGGAGTTCCAGCGGTGAAAGCCGACCGCAAACGCGGCGGAGCAGAGCCGAGGAAACAACCGTGGAGGAAATCACGGTGAAAGCCGTGATGAAAGCCGTGACGAAAGGGGCGGCGGGTCCTGGGGACGCCGTCCGGCGATATCGGTGGGGGAAGTGACCCGTCACCCGCCGGATCAGGCGAGCGCGGGCTCCGCGCGAGTGACGTCGAGGCTGTTGAGCAGCGACTCTTCACGCGATGCGACAGTCAGGGCGTCGTTCTCCGCCTGCATGCGGATCAGCTCGGACTCCAGGTCCTGGACGCGCTGCTGAAGCCTTCGCATCTCGGCGAGGAGTCGCGGGTCGGGACCGCCGACGTAACCGAGAAGCGCCTTTGCCATGATGAATGGTCCTCCACGCTGAGTGACCGACCGGGGCGGGTGGGTCGTGGGTGAGGGGTACACTCCCGCACAAAGCTCGATGCCGCGGCTTCCATATCATTCATTGGTGCCGCGATGCGCGGGGCTTCCAGCGTCTCACCAAAACGGGGGACGGTCAACACGATCACAGCCCAGCCGTCGGGTCCGCCTCAGAAAACACGGCGCCGACGTGCGCCGCGGGCTGCCCGCGTGGTCGTTCGCGAGGCTTGACGATCATCCTCGCTTGGGGGCAGCCTGACACGCCGATCGCCGGAAGGCAACGGGTTGTGGTCATCGGATCTCGAATCCTTGATATCCGCCCCGGGTGACCCCCCAGATTTCCGTCACCCCGTCGACCCGCCCGGGCGTGTCGCCGTGCCGCAGCCATTCCAGTAGCCGCTCGCACTGCTCGAAGGCGCCTTCCGCGACCACCTGGACCCGGCCGTCGGAGAGATTGCCCGCGTAGCCGGCCAGGCCACCGATCTCCAGGGCGGTCGCCCGGGTCCACCAGCGGAAGCCGACGCCCTGCACCCGGCCGCGGACCCAGGCGGTGAGCCGGACCTCTTCGTTCATGAGGGCACGCTATCCCGCCCCGATCCACCCGGTCGCGGCCGCCTGACCTCCGAACCTCGTCCGCCATGGCCAACATTCGCTACAGTCCCCCCTCAACGGCTTCACCCGTTCGGAGTAGTCCAGGCGAGCAGTGAGAGCAGTGAGGAGTGCGGCGATGGGGCGTCACAGCCGACATGCCCAGCCCGCGGCCCCGCAGCCAGGGCCGCGCGGCCACCGCGGCCGCCGCAGGCACCACCCGGTACGGACGGGGCTGCTGGCCTCGTCGGCGGCGCTCGCGGTGGGCGCGGTCGCCGCGTCCTCGGGTCTGCTGTCCGAGATCAGCGGCGAGCTGGGGCACCTCGACGGCGACGGCGGTGTGACCCAGGCGGACGGGGCCGGGCCGGACGGCGGCGACTCGCCCTCCTCCCTCACCGACACCAACACCCCGACGTCCGACGGCACCAGCACCACCGCGCCCGGCTCGCCCACCGCGACCACGCCCGGCGGTGCCCCCGCGACGACCCGTGGCGCCTCGCCGTCCCACCCGGCCACCACCAAGGCCGCCGCGCCCTCTCCCACCCGCACCACCGCCGCGCCCACCACCCCGGTGAAGACGACCGCGCCGCACACCGCCGCGCCCTCCACCGTGCGCCCGGCCACCACCAACGCAGTCACCTCCGCGCGGGCCCAGATCCTCACGCTGGTCAACGAGCAGCGTGCCACCGCCGGCTGCCAGCCGCTCACCGCCAGTTCCTCCCTCGACACCCTCGCGCAGAACTTCAGCGACGAGATGGCCGCCCGCGGCTTCTTCGACCACACCGACCCCGACGGCAACGACCCGTGGGACCGCGCGAAGAAGCTCGGCATCACCAACCTCGGCGGCGAGAACATCGCGATGGGCCAGGCCGACGCCCAAGCCGTGATGACCGCCTGGATGAACAGCCCCGGCCACCGCGCCAACATCCTCAACTGCGACTACAAGACCCTCGGCGTCGGCATCCACTTCGGCACCGGCGGCCCCTGGTGGACCCAGGACTTCGGATACTGATCGCGTTCGGGCACTGATCGTCCTTCGGCCGCCGGGTCAGGAAGGGTTCGGGCGCGGGTCGGGAACGGACGCGGCTCGGGCACAGCTGGGGGATCAGGCACGGACTCCGCCCCGCTCGGCTCCGCGCGTTCCGCTCGGGAATGACCCGGGAACCCGGGGGTAATCGGACGACGCCCGCCCGACAGCTCCCCGGCAGACCCTAGGTGCCGGCTGCGAATCCGCTGGGAATCCCTCACCACCCCCGCACCGCCCTCCTCCGTCTGACCTGTCACAACGTCCGGCGGCCACGGCCCGCTGGACACAGCTACCCCTCACATCACAGCCTCCTCATATCGGCGGCTGCCAGGTTCTGCGTGTTGACCAAGCGAAGAGGAGCGCCATCATGAACGACCACGACACGACAGGCTGCTCGACCGCCGGTTCGGACCCGGCGACCACCGCCGCGCAAGCGCACCGGCCGAGTGCCTGGCGATCGCTGCCGAAGAAGAAGGGGACGTGGATCGTGGCCGCCGGGATGACCTGCGCGGTGGCCGGCCTCGGCGTCTTCTCGGCGTCGACGTCGTCAGCCGCGTCGGCGTCCGGCACCTCGGCCGCCGCCACGTCCACCCCCACCGCGACGCCGACCGCGCCGGGCTCCGGTGGCGGCGCCCGGTCCGGGCCGGCCGCCGGAGGCTCCAGCGGCATCGTCGACACCACCTCCGCATCGGGCTTCACCTTCGCGACCGCGACCGGTGTGAAGGTGACCGTCGACGAGACGGCCGGTACGACCTACCTGCGGGGGACCCACCACACCTCGGCGAGCGCCGTGCACAAGGGCTCGAGCGTCCTGGTGCTGGGGACGGTCGACACCGCGACCATCACCGCCACCCAGGTCGTGGTGCAGCCCGGTGGCGACGGCGGGGCCGCGGCCGCCGAGAAGTCCGGGGTGATCCCCTTCCAGCAGGGGACGCCGTCGCCCACGAAGTCGGTGGGCAAGGTCCCGTCGGACTACACCGAGGGCGAGGGAACGGTCGTCAGCGGCACGGCGGCCGACAGGGCGACCACGGCCGCGCAGTCCGTCTTCGCCGGCGGCATCGTCGACCGCGTGGTGAAGCTGGCCGACGGCGAGTACGAAGTCCACAACATCAGCATCAACTGGCCGCACCACGTCTTCGTCAGCAAGAGCTTCAAGGTGCTTGGCGCCGAGTAGCCACGCAACCACCGCGGGCGTGCGGCCGCCTCTCGCGTCCCACCGCGTCGCCCCTGGCGGCATGCCGCCAGGGGCAACACAGCCAGCGGGGGCACCGAACCACTTGAACGGCTTCCCGTCGCGCATCAAGGTGGCCGGCGTCGTGGTGCCCCGGGGGCGGGCAACGTACCGGCTTTCGGCACGGGCGAGCGAGGCCAGACCGTACAGCGCGGGGCCGACCGAACATGCGCCGGCCGCCGAACAGGTCCGCGGCGCGCCCGCCGAGCAGCATGAAGCCGCCCGGACCGAACCTGGGGCAACGAGCACAGCGCCCGCTGCGCCCACGAACCACGACGGCACCCCTCGGACGCGTTCATCTAGGCTGGAGCCATGAGCGAGGTGGTGGAGCGGGCGGCAGAGCCGGGGACCGAGCGGGGCGGGCCGCCGGACGCGTTCGACGTGTTCTCGCGGAACTGCCCCTCGCGCGCCACGCTGGAGCACGTCACCGGGCGCTGGGGCATCCTGACGCTGACCGCGCTCGCCCACGACACGCTGCGGTTCAACGCGCTGCGGCGCAGGGTGGACGGGGTGAGCGAGAAGATGCTCTCCCAGACCCTCCAGGCGCTGGAGCGCGACGGGCTGGTGATCCGCGAGGCGCAGCCGGTCAACCCGCCGCACGTCGAGTACCGGCTCAGCCCGCTCGGGCGGGAGACCACCGACCGGCTGCTCGCCCTCATCACGCTGGTCGAGGACCGGATGCCCGAGGTGCTGGCCGCGCGCGGGCGCTACGACGAGGCGCGCGGCACCGGCTGACAGCGCGGGCAGAAGTAGCTGGAGCGGTTCATCCACGCCCTGCGCCGGATCGGGGTGCCGCAGCGGCGGCACGGCTCGTCCTCGCGGCCGTACGCGTCCAGGGAGCGGTCGAAGTAGCCCGACTCGCCGTTCACGTTGACGTACATGCTGTCGAAGCTGGTGCCGCCGGCGGCCAGCGCGTCACCCATCACCTCCCGGATGTGGGTGAGGAGTTCGGCGGTGCGCGGGCGGGTCAGCGTGGCGGTCGGGCGGTCGTAGTGCAGCTTGGTGCGCCACAGCGCCTCGTCCGCGTAGATGTTGCCGACGCCGCTGATCAGCGTCTGGTCGAGCAACGCCCGCTTGATCGTGGTCTTCTTGCGGCGCAGCGCCGCGTGGAAGGCGTCGTCGTCGAAGGCTGGGTCGATCGGGTCGCGGGCGATGTGCGCGAGCGGCTGCGGCAGTTGCTCCGGGTCGCCCGGGACGGTGTCGTGCACGGAGAGCCCGCCGAAGGTGCGCTGGTCCACGAAGCGCAGGTCGGTGCCCTCCGTGTCCTCGAACTCCAGGCGGACCCGCAGGTGCTTCTCCGCGGGGGCGTCCTCGGGGCGGATCAGGAACTGGCCGCTCATGCCGAGGTGGGCGACCATCGCGGTGTCCTCGGTGAGCGGGACCCAGAGGTACTTGCCGCGGCGGTGCGGGGCGGCGAGGGTGACTCCGGTGAGGCGGTGCGTGAAGTCGTCGGCGCCCGCGGGGTGGCGGCGGACGGCGCGCGGGTGCAGGACGGCGGCCCGGGCGACGGTACGGCCGGCGGCCCACTTGGCGAGGCCGCGGCGGACGACTTCCACCTCTGGTAGTTCGGGCACGGTTTCCTTCCCCGCCCGCCCCTTGATCCTCAGACGCCGGGCGGGCTGATGAGGATCAGCCCGCCCGGCGGATGAGACGCGGGTCAGCCCGCAGGCGAGTTGGACGCTTCTCGGATGGAGCGCCATGCCGCTTCCGCGGCCTGCTGCTCCGCTTCCTTCTTGCTGCGGCCGGTGCCGGTGCCGTACTCGACACCACCGACGCGGGCGGCAGCCGTGAAGGTCTTCTCGTGGTCGGGGCCGGACTCGGAGACGACGTACTCGGGGACGCCGAGACCTTCGGCGGCGGTGAGTTCCTGGAGAGAGGTCTTCCAGTCCAGGCCGGCGCCGAGATTGGAGGACTCCTCGATCAGGGGGTCGAAGAGTCGATGGACAAGAGCCGAAGCCGCGTCGAGGCCCTGGTCGAGATAGACCGCGCCGATGACCGCTTCGAGGGTGTCCGCCAGGATGGATGCCTTGTCCCGTCCACCGGTTCCCTCTTCACCACGGCCGAGCCGGATGAACGCGCCCAGGTCGAGCCCGCGACTGACCCCGGCAAGGGCCCGCGAGTTGACCACCGCTGCCCGGAGCTTGGCCAACTGGCCCTCGGGGAGATCGGGGTGGGTGCGGTAAAGGGTGTCGGTGACCACCAGGCCGAGCACGGAGTCCCCCAGGAACTCCAGCCGCTCGTTGGTGGGCAGCCCGCCGTTCTCGTACGCGTACGAGCGGTGGGTCAGCGCACGCACCAGAAGGGCGGGCTCGAGGTGGTACCCGAGCCGCCCTTCCAGAAGCGTGTGGGACGAGGCTTTGTCCGTGGCGGCCTTCTTCGACACCGGAGCGTCGGGCGTGGAGGACGTGGAGGACACTGAGCCTGTCACCTGCCGATCAGACCTCGAGGACCTGACGACGGTTGTAGGTGCCGCAGCTCGGGCACGCGATGTGCTGGAGCTTCGGCTCGTGGCAGCGCTCGCATGCCACCAGGCTCACGGGCGCAGCCTTCCACTGCGAACGGCGGTGGCGCGTGTTGCTGCGCGACATCTTCCGCTTCGGAACAGCCACGGCTACTTCTCCTGGTTCTCGTCGGCACCGTCTCCGGTGCCGTTCTGCTGGAAGTCCTGCAAGGCGGCCCAACGGATGTCGGTCGCCTCGTGGTGGTGGTCCGGGTCGTCGGCGAGCCGCGCTCCGCACTGGGAGCACAGGCCCGGGCAGTCCTCCCGGCACACCGGCTGCATGGGCAGTGCGAGCACCACCGCGTCCCGCAGCACGGGTTCGAGGTCGAACAGGTCGTCCTCGAGATACAGCACGTCGTCCTCCTCGGAGGCCGCGGCGTCGTCACCGGCTTCGTCCCTGCGGGCGGTCCGGGTGTCGGCGTCGGGGTAGGAGAACATCTCCTGGAACTCCGCGTCCAGCTCGCGCTCTAGCGGCTCCAGGCACCTGGTGCACTCCCCCGTCAGCGGTGCATGGGCGGTGCCGGTGACCAGCACACCCTCCATGACCGACTCCAGGCGGAGCTCCAGCTCGACGTCATTGCCCTCCGGCACCCAGATGACATCGGCGATGCCGAGGTCCTTGGGCGCGGAGACCGTGCGGGAGACCTTCTTCATCGCACCAGGACGCCGACCCAGCTCGTGTGTGTCGAACACGAGGGGGTTGCGGTGGTCGAGGCGGGTGTTCAGGGCTTCCTGCTTTCATCGGTACGGCCTGCAACGATACGGCCGCGTCCGCGCGAACCCCGGTGAGGGGGCCCGGATGGACGGGCAGGCCGAAGCGCCGGTGCGTGACACGGCTGGAGCCAACAGGATACTGGACACTTCGCCCGGACCCAAACAGAGCGGTCCCGGAGGGTTCAGCCCCTGCTCGGCGGGCTGCTCACAACCCCTGTTCCAGCTCCCGGAGCCGGTTGAGGTCGATCATCCCGGTGTCGAAGAAACTGGTCTCGTCCAGCGCGGCGGGCTGCTGCCCGGGCTGCTGGCCCGGCTGCTGCTGGCCGTACTCCTGGCCCTGCTGCTGGTACGGGATCTGCGGCTGCTGCTGCGGGTACTGCGGGTCGTATCCCCCGGCCTCCGTCGGGGCGACCCCCAGCTGGGGGTAGTCGTAGCCCTGCTGCTGGCCGCCGTACGGGTCGTAGCCGGCCTGCGCGTACTCCTGCTGGCCCTGCTGGGGCGGCAGCGGCTGCGGGACCTGCGGATAGGCGCCCTGCTGGGGCTGCTGCGCGTACATGTCCTGCTGCTGGTAGCCGTAGGCGGGGTCGGGCTCGTAACCCGGCTCGGCGTCGTAGCCCGGCTCGGCGTCGTAGCCCGGCTCGGCCTGCTGCGGAGGGGCCGGCTGCGCGGCAGCGGCGGCGGCCGGGGTGTAGCCGTACTGCGACAGGTCGGCCTGGCCGTCGGCGGAGGGCGCGGCGAGGCCGGCCATGAACTCGTCGTCGGACTGCCGGTGGACCTCGGGGCCGCCCTCGGCCGCGTCGGCGGCGGCCATCTGCGCGGCGAGGTCGTCGATCGGGTTGTGGCCGGTGAGCTTGAGCCGGCCCCGGCCGACCGCCTGGAGGGTCTTGCTGAGCACCGCCTCGAAGGCGCGCATCTTGGTGTCGACGTACTCGTCGGCGCGGCGGCGCAGCGTCTCCGGGTCGGAGCTGCGCTCGGGGGCCTCCGGGTCGTCCTCCGCGAAGCCCGCGCCGCCCTGGCCGTCCTCGGCGTACGGGTCGCGGCCGAGCAGCTTCTCGCGGCCCCGGTCGACCGAGCCGATGGTCTTGGTGAGGACCACCTCGAAGTTGGCGAGCTTGCTGTCGACGTAGTCGTCCGCCTCGGCACGGATCTCGTCGGCCTCGCGGCGGGCCTCGGCGATGATCCGCTCGGCCTCGTCCTGGGACTGCCGGGCGATCTGCGTGTCCGAGACCATGGAGCCGCGCTCGGCGTGCGCGGACTCGATGATCCGCTGCGCCTCGGCGCGGGCCTGCTGGACCATCTGCTCGCGGTCGCCGAGGAGTTCCTGGGCCTGGGACAGAGAGTCCGGGAGCGCCGCGGCGACCTCTTCGAGCATCGCGAGCAGTTCGGCCCGGTTCACCACGCAGGAGGCCGACATCGGCATGGACCGGGCACTGGTGACGGTCGCCGTGATCTCATCGAGCTTCTTCTGGACGTCCACAGCGGCAAAGCCTACTGCTGCCGGAGCCGGGCGTTGAGCGCGTCGAGGACCGGTGGGGGGACCAAGTGGGAGATGTCGCCGCCCCATTGGGCGACTTCCTTGACCAGACTGGAGGACAGGAAGCTGTAGGCGGGGTTGGTGGGCACGAAGAGCGTCTCCACGCCGGACAGGCCGATGTTCATCTGGGCCATCTGCAACTCGTAGTCGAAGTCGCTGACCGCCCGCAGCCCCTTGACGATGGCGGGGATCTCGCGCTGCTTGCAGAAGTCGACGAGCAGGCCGTGGAAGGACTCCACCCGGACGTTGCCGAGGTCCGCGGTGACCTCCTCGATCAGCGCGATCCGCCGGTCGATGTCGAACAGGCCCTGCTTGGCCTTGTTGATCATCACGGCGACGTACACGGTGTCGTACAGCCGGGAGGCTCGGGCGATGATGTCGAGGTGTCCGTTGGTGATGGGGTCGAAGGACCCCGGACAGACTGCGCGGCGCAAAACTGGCTCCTCGCTCTCCGTACCGGTCGGGCGGGTGCTGCGGTTCATGGCGGGCTCACAGGGACTCGTGCGGGCCGGGCCGACCCGCATCTGCGCTGCCGGGCGCACGACTTCATGACCCGGCGGTAACTTCGGCGGCGCGACCGTACCAAAGAGTCGCCTCGCCGTACTTGCGCGAGCGCAGCCCGGCGAAGCCGTCGGGCCAGCCGAAGACACCGCCGCGCGTCCTGCGTTCCACGGTGACGAGTGCGTCCGTGGTCAACCAGCAGTTGGCCAGGAGTGTGAGCAGGATCTCCCGCAGCTCGTCGTCCGGCACGTCGTAGGGCGGATCGAGGAAAACCGTGTCGTACGGGGGGCCGGACGGCGGCCCGGCCACCGCCTTCTCGGCGCGGCCCGGACGCACCTCGGCGCCGGGCAGCTTCAGGGCGGTGACGTTCTCCCGGACCACCTGGGCGGCGCGCGGGTCCGCCTCGACCAGGAGGACGTGGGCGGCGCCGCGGGACAGCGCCTCCAGGCCGACCGCGCCCGAACCCGCGTACAGGTCGAGCACTCTGGCCCCTTCCAGGGTGCCGCGCAGTGACTCCCAGGTGGAGAAGAGCGCCTCCTTGGCCCGGTCGGAGGTGGGGCGGGTGCCGTTGCCCGGGGGGACGGCCAGCCGCCGGCCGCCGGCCGCTCCGGCGATCACGCGGGTCATGACTTGCTCACAGCTCCGACCCTACCCGTCGGGTGTGCGGGCGCCGCCCGGGGATCGCGGTCCGGGCGGTCGCGGCCCCGGGAGGCGGCAGTTGAACGCTTCCGGCGTACGACCTGGTGCGCCGGGTCGTCAGCCCTTCTCCAGGTACTCCTCGCGGTCCGCGTCGAGCAGGCTCTCCAGCGCGCTGCGCAGGTCGGGGCGTCCGGCCAGGTCGGGGTCGGCGGCGACCAGCGCGGTGGCCTCGTCGCGGGCCGCGGCGATCACGTCCTCGTCCTCGATGACGGCGAGGACCCGCAGGCTGGAGCGGCTGCCGGACTGGGCCTGGCCGAGCACGTCGCCCTCCCGGCGCTGCTCCAGGTCGATCCGGGACAGCTCGAAGCCGTCGAGGGTGCGGGCGACCGCGTCGAGCCGGGTCCTGGCCGGGCTCGCCTCGGGCGCCTCGGAGACCAGCAGGCACAGCCCGGGGGCGCTGCCGCGGCCGACCCGGCCGCGCAGCTGGTGCAGCTGGGAGACACCGAACCGGTCGGCGTCCATGATCACCATCGCGGTGGCGTTCGGCACGTTGACCCCCACCTCGATGACGGTGGTCGCCACCAGCACGTCGACGTCGCCGGCGGCGAACCGGCGCATCACGTCGTCCTTGGCGTCGGGGGCCATCCTGCCGTGCAGCGCCTCGACCCGCAGGCCGCTCAGCGGGCCCTTGGCGAGCTGGTCGGCGACATCGAGCACGGCCAGCGGCGGGCGGCGCTCCTCGCCCTCGTCGGCGGCGCCCTTCGCGGCCGCCTTGCCACTCGCTTTCCCGCTCGCCTTCCCGCTGCCGCCCGCGGCCTTCGCGTCCTCCTCGTCGCCGATCCGCGGGCAGACCACGTACGCCTGGTGGCCGGACTCGACCTCCTCACGGACCCGTTCCCAGGCCCGGGCGAGGAAGTGCGGCTTCTCCTCGGCCGGCACCACGTGGGTGGCGATCGGGGAGCGCCCGGCGGGCAACTGGTCGAGCACCGAGGTCTCCAGGTCGCCGAAGACCGTCATCGCGACCGTGCGCGGGATGGGGGTGGCCGTCATCACCAGCAGGTGCGGCGGCTGTTCGGCCTTCGCGCGCAGCGCGTCGCGCTGCTCCACCCCGAAGCGGTGCTGCTCGTCCACGACCACCAGCCCCAGGTCGCGGAACTTCACCTTGTCCTCGATCAGGGCGTGGGTGCCGATCACGATGCCCGCGTCCCCGCTGATCAGGTCGAGCAGCGCCTGCCTGCGGGCCGCCGCGCCCATCGAGCCGGTCAACAGCACCACCTTGGTGCCCAGTTCGGAGCCGCCGAGCATGCCGGACTCCGCCAGGTCGCCCATCATCTCGGTGATCGAGCGGTGGTGCTGCTGGGCGAGCACCTCGGTCGGCGCGAGCATCGCCGCCTGGCCGCCGGTGTCCACCACGCCGAGCATCGCGCGCAGCGCCACCAGGGTCTTGCCGGAGCCGACCTCGCCCTGGAGCAGCCGGTGCATGGGGTGGTCGGTGGCCAGGTCCGCGAAAACCTCGGCCGACACCGCCTGCTGGCCCTCGGTCAACGTGAACGGCAGTCGCCCGTCGAACGCCGTCAGCAGCCCGTCCTCACCCGGCACCCGCGGCACCGCGGGCAGCGCCGACTCGTCGGCCCGGCGCCGGGCCAGCGCCACCTGGAGCACGAACGCCTCGTCCCACTTCAGCCGCTGCCGGGCCACCTCGATGTCCCGCTTGGTGCGCGGCCGGTGCACCTTCTCCAGCGCCTCGGGCAGCGCCACCAGATCCCGCCCGGCCCGCAGCTCCGCCGGCAGCGGCTCGCCGACCCCGGCCCAGCCGATCGCGCCGAGCGAGTCGATCGCGGTGTCCACGGCCTGGGCGATCCGCCAGGACGTGATCTGCTTCACCGCCGGGTACAGCGGGATCAGCCGGTTCGCGAACGCGTCGACCGCGTCCTTCGCGTCCGGGCCGTCGTCGGCCTCCGCGTCGAGCAACTGGTAGTCCGGGTGGGCGAGTTGCCGGGTGCGGTTGAAGACCGAGACCTTGCCGGAGAACATCCCGCGGCGGCCGGGCAGCAGCCGGTGCGCGTGGGCGTGCGCGGCCTTGCTGAAGAAGACCAGGGTGAGCGAGCCGCTGCCGTCGGTCACCACGACCTCCAACCGCACCCCGGACCCTCCGCCGTACGTCCGCTTGTCCGCCTTCGCGATCTGCGCGACCACGGTGACGTACTCGTCGACCGGCAGGTCCGCCAGCCGGGTCAGCTCGCCGCGCTCCGCGTACCGCCGCGGGTAGTGGTGCAGCAGATCCCCCGTCGTGCGCAGCCCGAGGTGCTCGTCGAGCACCTTGGCCGTACGGTCACCGACGAGCTTGCGCAGCGGGTCGTCCAACGGGTTCCCAGTCATCACGCCCAATCTTTGCGCACCGCGCCGACAACGGCACAAGCCACACGGCGCAGGCACAGTGACGGGCGTGCCCCACTCGCACGTGTGGCGCTGTCCCGCGGGTGCCGTTCTTACGCTTCGCGGCCCCAGACCGGGCGCCCACGCGTAAGAACGGTTCGCCGTTGTAGCCGGCGAGCCAAAGGGCGCGCCGGTGTCGAAAAGGAGAACGCGCGGAGATCCTGAGGAACGAAGGATCGAGCACGATCGACTGTCGACACCGGATCTCAGCGCCCGGAGGCGAGCCGGCGGCAAAAAAGGGGTTGAGCGGGTGCCCAACACGTAAGAACGGCTCCCACCTCACGGCACCCACCCCACCAACGGCTCCCACGTCACGGGGCGCCCATTCCGGGAACCGGTCCTCACCGCCCGTAGGGCCCTCGCTACTCCACCCGATTTGCGGTCGCCCGCTCCGGGAACCGGTCCCACCTGCCCGTCGGGGCCTTACTCCACGCCGATGAGGAGAGGGGTGGCCGTGTCGCCGCCTTCGTAGGTGACCGTGTCGACCGCGAGGTGGTGGTCGTGGACGTGGGCGCGGAGGCGGTCGGCGAGGTCGGGTGGGGCGGTGGGGCCGAGGACGAGGGTGACGAGTTCGCCGCCGGCGGTGAGCATCCGTTCCAGCGTGGCGACCGCGGTCTCGGCGAGGTCGGCGCCGATGACGGCGACGTCGTCCTCGATCAGGCCGAGGATGTCGCCGGCCTGGCAGATCCCGGCGGTGGTCCAGGACTGGTGCTCGGCGACGGCGAGTTCGGCGTAGCGGGTGGCGCCGGCGGCCGCGGTCATGGCGACCACGTCCTCGTCGAAGCGGCGGCTCGGCTCGTGGACGGCGAGCGCGGACAGGCCCTGCACGGCCGAGCGGGTGGGGATCAGGGCGACCCGTACGCCGTCGGCCCTGGCCTGTTCGGCGGCGGCGCCCGCCACGTGCCGCAACTCCGTGTCGTTGGGCAGCAGGACGACCTCGCGGGCGTGCGCGCGGCGGATGGCGGCGGCGATCTCGCCGCTGGCGGGCCGCTCCCCCGGGCGTACGGCGACCACGGTCGCGCCGGCCTGGCCGCACAGTTCGGCGAGGCCGTCGCCGCGGACGACGGCGACCACGGCCCGTACGGCTCGCTCGCCGCGCGGTCGCCGGGCCTGGTCGCCGAAGTGCGTGACCCTGATCCGGTACGGCCGCCCGGCGTCGATCGCGGCCTCCAGCGCGGCCCCGACGTCGTCCACGTGGACGTGGACGTTCCACAGGCCGTCGCCGCCGACCACGACCAGTGAGTCGCCGAGCGCGTCGAGCCGGCCGCGCAGCCCGTCCACGGTGGCGTCGGTGCCCTCCAGCAGGAAGATCACCTCGAACGCGGGTCCGTCGGCGCCGAACGCGGAACCGTCGGCGCAGGGCTCGGCGTCGGGGTCGCCCGCTCCCGGTCCGTGGGCGTGCGCGTGGCGGAAGGAGGTGCCCGTGCCGGAGACCGGCCGGTCGGTGGGGGGCTCGCCGGTGACGACCTCGCAGAGCGCGCCGAGCAGCGCGACCAGGCCGAGGCCGCCCGCGTCCACCACTCCGGCCCTGCGCAGCGCGCCGAGTTGGCCGGGGGTGGCGGCCAGCGCGGCGAGGGCGGCGGCGTGGGCGGCCCGTGCCACCTCGGTCATGCCGCCCTCGGCGGCGCGGGCCGCCTCGGCGGCGCGGGTGGCGACGGTGAGCATGGTGCCCTCCACCGGCCGGGCCACGGCCGCGTAACCGGCCTCCGCGGCGGCCGCGAGCGCGCGGCGCAGGTCGTCCGCCGCGATCCGGCCGTCCGGTCCCGGAGGCGCGGCCAGCGCCTCGTTCACGCCGCGCAGCAACTGGGCGAGGATGGTGCCGGAGTTGCCGCGGGCGCCGATGAGGGCCCCGTGCGACAGGGCGCGGAACGCCTCGGTGAGGGTGGGCGCGGGGGCGCCGTCGGGGTCGGCACGGCCGGCGGCGTGCGCGTCGAAGACCGCTTCGACGGCCTGCGCGGCCGACTCGACGGTCAGGTAGAGGTTGGTGCCGGTGTCCCCGTCGGCGACGGGATAGACGTTGATCGCGTCGATCTCCTCGCGGGCCCGCCCCAGCGCCCGTAGCGAGAGCCGGCACCAGGAACGCACCGCGGCCGCGTCGAGCGTGGGGGGCAACAGGTCCTCCTTGCGGGGCACCGGGGGCGCCGGGGTCGGGAGTTCGGCGGTCAGGCGGTTCGGACGTCGGGCGGTTCTGCGGCCGGCGCGGTTCGGAAGTCGGCGGTCCGGGCGTCGGGGGCCGGGGTTCCGGCGTCCTGGGGTGGGGCTGCTGGTGAGCGTACTGCCGGGCGGGAGGACGGGCAGAAGGCGACGGCCGGGTGGTGCGGGCGTCCGGCGGCCGGCGGGCGCACTCCCTGCCGGCAACCTGGCCGTCACCTGCCGATCTCCCGTACGGTCACCGGGTGGTCACCGGCGGAGTCCGGGCGGCCACCGGCCGGGAGGGCGTCCGGACCGTGGTAGTTTCGTTCTACGGGAGCGGTCGTTGTATGCTGCTCCGGTTGCCTGGGGCTCTCCCGGGTTTTCTCACCGTAAATGCATCTGAGCATCTGAAGTCTTTGGAGTGACCCGTGGCTGCTAACTGCGACGTCTGCGGCAAGGGGCCGGGCTTCGGCAACAGCATCTCCCACTCGCACCGCCGTACTCCGCGTCGTTGGAACCCCAACATCCAGCGCGTGCGTGCGGTTGTCGGGAAGACGCCGAAGCGCCTCAACGTCTGCACCTCGTGCATCAAGGCCGGCAAGGTCACGCGCTGACCGCAGCGCAGTCCTGGTGGCTACCTGAAGCCGATCCACCTCACGGTGGATCGGCTTTTCAGCGTTCCCCGGTGCGGGTCCGCCAGCCGTGGTCGACCGGGCCGATGCCCGCCCCGAGCGGGAAGCCCGCCTCGATGGCGCCCCTGACGTACTCCTTGGCGTAGCCGACCGCCGCGGGCACGTCGTGCCCCAGCGCCAGGTACGAGGCGAGCGCGCTTGCCAGGGTGCAGCCGGTGCCGTGGGTGTGGCGGTTGGCGTACCGGGGCGCGCGGTACCACCGCTCGGTGCGGCCGTCGGAGAGCAGGTCCACGGCCTCCGCGTGCCGCTCGGCGCCGGGCAGGTGCCCGCCCTTGACCAGCACCCAGCGCGGGCCGTACCCGAGCACCGCGCGGGCCGCCGCGCGCATCCCCGCCTCGTCGGCGACCACGACACCGGTGAGCCGGGTCACCTCGTCGAGGTTCGGGGTGGCCACCGTGGCCAGCGGCAGCAGCCGGCCGCGCACCACGTCGACCGCCTCCTCGCCCAGCAGCGCGTCGCCGTGCTTGGAGACGGCGACCGGGTCGACCACCACGGGTACGTCGCGGTCGAGCCCGTCGAGCAGGTCGGCGACGGTGACGGCCGTCGCCGCGGAGGCGAGCATGCCGGTCTTGACCGCCTGCACCCCGATGTCGTCGACGACGGCGCGGAACTGCGCGCGGACCGCGTCGACCGGCAGTTCCCAGGCGCCCTGTACCCCCAGCGAGTTCTGCGCGGTGACGGCGGTGAGCACGCTCATGCCGTGCACGCCGAGCGCGAGCATCGTCTTGAGGTCGGCCTGGATGCCCGCGCCGCCGCCGGAGTCGGAGCCGGCGACGGTCAGCACCCGCGGTGGCGCGGTGCGCGGCTGCCGGGGCGCGGCCGGCTCACTCGTGGCGCCGGGCGCGTCCGGGCCGCTCACGCGTCGGACCCGAAGTGGTCCCAGCCGCCGGCCTTGTCCCAGGGAGCGCCGTCGACGGTGACCCGCGGGGTGCGTCCGGCGGGCGCGGTGACGTCGCCGATGATCCGCCAGCGGGCCGGGAGTTTCACGTCGCGCGGGAACGCGGCCACGATGGCGTGGTCCTCGCCGCCGGTGAGCACCCAGTGCAGCGGATCGACACCGACCGCCTGGCCGATGTCCGTCATCTGCGCGGGTACGTCGATGGCGGCGGAGCGCAGGTCGATGTCCACGCCGCTGGCGGCGGCGATGTGGCCGAGGTCGGCGACCAGGCCGTCGCTGACGTCGGTCATCGCGGTGGCGCCGAGCTCCGAGGCGGCCGGGCCCGCGTGGTACGGCGGCTCGGGCCGGCGGTGCGCCTCGACGAAGGCGCGCGGCGAGCGGAACCCGCGGGAGAGCACGGCGAGTCCCGCGGCGGACCAGCCGAGCCAGCCGGTGACGGCGATCAGGTTGCCCGCGCGGGCGCCGGCGCGGGTGACGGCGGCGCGGTTGCGCAGGTCGCCGAGGGCGGTGATGGACACGGTGATGGTGTCGCCGCGCACCACGTCGCCGCCGACCACCGCCGCACCGGCCACCTGGCACTCGTCCCTGATGCCGTCCATCAGCTCGACCGGCCAGGTGACGGGCAGTTCGGCGGGCACCACGAGGGCGAGCAGCACCGCGGTGGGCACCGCGCCCATGGCCGCGATGTCGGCGAGGTTCTGCGCGGCGGCCTTGCGGCCCACGTCGTAGGCGGTGGACCAGTCGCGGCGGAAGTGCCGTCCTTCGAGGAGCACGTCGGTGGTGGCCACCACCCGGCGGTCGGGTGCGGCGACCACGGCGGCGTCGTCGCCGGGGCCGATCTGCACCGCGGGGGTAGAGGTGAGGCGGGAGGTCAGTTCCCTGATGAGCCCGAACTCCCCCAGCTCGCCCACAGTCCCCTTCATATCGTCGTCCCCTCGATTCTCGGCCGGTGCCCGTGCTCCGGTCCGTTCCACTGCGTGTTTCCCGCCAATACGGGGGTCTGGTACCGCGCGGGTCTCCCCGCTGCGCGCGGCGACGCGATAACGTGGCGTCTCCCCTCCCACATGATCCTCGAAGCCGCCCTGGAGGTTCCGTGGTACAGGCGTACATCCTGATCCAGACCGAGGTCGGGAAGTCCTCGGCAGTAGCGGAGGTGATCTCCAAGATCGACGGAGTCATTCAGGCGGAGGACGTCACAGGTCCCTATGACGTCATCGTCCGCGCCCAGGCCGACACGGTCGACGAACTCGGCCGCATGGTGGTCGCCAAGGTCCAGCAGGCGGAAGGCATCACCCGTACGCTGACCTGCCCGGTCGTCCATATATAGCCCCCGCCGAGCCCTGAAAGCGGGGCTCTCCCTATGCTTTCCCGGTGATGTTCTACCGCCGGGTCGTGCTGATCTCCGTGTCCGCCGCCGCGTGCCTGTCCGCGGCGGCGGTCTACGTGTTCACCGCTTCCGGTGGCGACGACGAGTCGGTCGCCGTCCCGGTTCCGGGCTCCCAGGTCACCGCCTACTGCAAGGCGCTGCACGCGCAGTTGCCGAAGAAGGTCAACGGACTGCCCGGCCATGATCTCAAGCCGGTGTCCCCGCTGACCGCCGGATGGGGTGATCCTACGATCGTGCTGCGCTGCGGTGTGCCGCGTCCGGCCGCGGACGACTCGGTGAACACCGACGGGGTGGAGGTCGACGGTGTCGGCTGGTCCATCGAACCGCAGTCGGACGGTTCCTTCCGGTTGACCACGACGCTGCGCAAGGCGTACGTCGAGGTGGTGCTGCCGAAGAAGTACGCCACCGACCTCGGGCCGCTGACCGATCTGGCCTCGGCGGTCAAGCACACGATCCCCGCCGGAATCTGAGCGCGGCACGCTCGGCTCGGCGGGGATCGGTGCGGACGGCGGGTCGGGGCCGGCGCCGCGGTCAGCGCAGGCCGGTGGAACGGCGCAGCGCCGCCTGGATGAGCAGGTCGATCAGTTCGGTGTAGCCGACGCCGCTCTCCTGCCACATCCGCGGGTACATCGAGATCGGGGTGAAGCCGGGCATGGTGTTGATCTCGTTGATCACGAACTCCCCGCTGTCCAGCAGGAAGAAGTCCGCGCGGACCAGGCCCTCGCAGGACGCGGCCTCGAACGCCTCGACGGCCAGCCGCCGTACGCGCTCGGTCTGCTCCTCGGTGAGCGGGGCCGGCACGATGCCCTCGGCGGAGTCGATGTACTTCGCGTCGAAGTCGTAGAAGTCGCTGCTGGACGCCGGCGGGATCTCGGCGGGTACCGAGGCGCGCGGGCCGTCCGCGAACTCCAGCACGCCGCACTCGATCTCGCGTCCGCGCAGCAGCGCCTCGACGAGCACCTTCGGGTCGTGCCTGCGGGCCTCGGCGAGGGCGGCGTCGAGTTCGTCGGGGCCCTCGACCTTGCTGATGCCGATGGACGAGCCGGCCCGGGTCGGCTTGATGAACAGCGGCCAGCCGTGCACTTGCGCGAAGTCCAGCACCTTGCGGCGGGCGGCGGCCTGGTCCTGCTCCCACTCGCGCGGGCGGATCACCGTGTACGGGCCGACCTTCAACCCGAACGAGGTGAAGATCCGCTTCATGTACTCCTTGTCCATGCCGACCGCGGAGGCGAGCACGCCCGCGCCGACGTACGGCACGCCGGACAGTTCCAGCAGCCCCTGGAGGGTGCCGTCCTCGCCGTAGGGGCCGTGCAGCATGGGGAAGACGACGTCGACCTCGCCGAGTGCCTTCGGCACCGCGCCGACCTCGGTGTAGACGACCTCCCGGTTGCCCGGGTCGACGGGCAGCAGGACCGCGCCGTCGTGGTCGGTGACCTGCTCGACGCTGGGCATCCGCCGCTCGGCGATGGCCATCCGCTCGGGTTCGTCGGCGGTGAGCGCCCAACGGCCCTCGGTGGTGATGCCGATCGGCAGGACGTCGTACTTGTCGCGGTCGATGGCGCGCAGCACGCTGGCCGCGGTCACCACGGACACGCCGTGCTCGGAGCTGCGCCCGCCGAACACGACGGCGACGCGCGGCTTGCGGTCGTAACTCGGCCGCTCGGAGTGCTGATCCGGGCTCTGGGGCGATGGCAGGTTGCTCATGTCGCGTTGACCTTACCGTTCGGGTTTCGCGGAACGTGACATCAACTCCTTGACGGCCACGACGGGTGACTTCCCGTTGTGCACGATGTCGACCACGGTCTCCGTGATCGGCATGTCGACGCCGTGCCTGCGGGCGAGGTCGGCGACGGACTCGCACGACTTGACGCCCTCGGCGGTCTGGCTGGTGGCGGCGATGGTCTCGGCGAGGCTCATGCCGCGGCCGAGGTTGTGGCCGAAGGTGTTGTTGCGGGACAGCGGGGAGGAGCAGGTGGCGACGAGGTCGCCCATCCCGGCGAGGCCGGCGAAGGTGTACGGGTCCGCGCCCATCGCCAGGCCCAACCGGGTGGTCTCGGCGAGGCCGCGGGTGATCAGGGACGCCTTGGTGTTGTCGCCCATGCCCATGCCGCCGGCGATGCCGACCGCGAGCGCGATCACGTTCTTCACCGCGCCGCCGAGTTCGCACCCGGTCACGTCGGTGTTGGTGTACGGCCGGAAGTACGCGGTGTGGCAGGCGGTCTGGATGCGGCGGGCGGCGGACTCGTCACGGCAGGCGACCACCGCGGCGGCGGGCTGGCGGGCGGCGATCTCGGGGGCGAGGTTGGGGCCGGTCAGCACCGCGACGCGGGCCGGATCGACCTTGGCGACCTCCTCGATCACCTCGCTCATCCGCTTGGCGGTGCCGAGTTCGACGCCCTTCATCAGGCTGACCAGGACCGCGTCGGGACGCATCAGGGGCGCCCAGTCGGCGAGGTTGGCGCGCAACACCTGCGACGGCACGGCCAGGAAGACGAATTCGGCGCCGGCCGCGGCTTCGGCCGGGTCGGTGGTCGCCGTCACGGCCGGCGGCAGCGTGATCTCGCTGGAGTACTCCGGGTTGATCCGGGTGGTGTTGATGGCGGCGGCGAGGTCGGGCCGGCGCCCCCACAAGGACACCTCGCAGCCCGCGTCGGCCAGCACCATCGCGAACGCGGTGCCCCAGGACCCGGTGCCGTACACGGCGCAGCGAGCCGTCACGCCGCCCCCTTGCCGTCGTTGCCCTTGGCGTCCTTGGCCGCCTTGCGCGGGTCGTACAGGCCGTCCGGGGCGGGGATGCCGCGGACTTCCGCCAGGAGTTGCTTCACATCGGACATGATGGCCCCGGTGACCTCGCGCAGCACCTCGGCGGTGGGCTCTTTGCCGTACCAGGCGCTGAGGTCGACCGGCGGGCCGACCAGCACGCGGTGCGTCTTGCGCGGCAGGAAGCTCGGCTTCTTCGCGTACGGCGGCAGGAACTCGTTGGCGCCCCACTGGGCGATCGGGATCACCGGTGCCCGGGTGAGCAGCGCGACGCGGGCGACGCCGGTCTTGCCGACCATCGGCCACTGGTCCGGGTCCCGGGTGAGGGTGCCTTCGGGGTAGAACGCCACGCACTCCCCCTTGTTGACCGCCTCGACCGCCGAGCGGTACGCCGCCGCGGCGTCGGCGGTGGCCCGCACCACCGGGATCTGCCCGGTGCCGCGCATCACCGCGCCGACGAAGAACGGCTTGAACAGCGCCGCCTTCGCCAGGAAGCGCGGAAGCCGACCGGTGTTGTACTGGAAATGCGCGTACAGCAGCGGGTCGAGGTAGGAGTTGTGATTCACCGCGGTGAGGAATCCTCCCTCGGCCGGAATGTTCTCCATTCCGCGCCAGTCCCGCTTGAAGAGCACGATGAGCGGCGGCTTGGCGATGGCGGCCGCCAGGCGGTACCAGAAACCGATTCTGCGGCGGGACACCCGGGACTCCTCTTCGTTGCCGGTGGCGCCGCTCAAGGATCGCGGCTACCGAGAGGTTAACGCCAGCGGTTCACGTCCGGCGGGGCACCTCTGCCACCGGGCTGCTACCGGGCTGGTACCGGGCGCCCGACGGTTCCACGGGGCCGGCCGCGCCCGGGCCCGGCGGCGTTGTCGGTGGTGGCCCGCACAATGGACGACGTGGATGAGGCGAGGTGGTCGCTGGTCGTGCCGTTGAAGCCGCTCGCGGTGGCCAAGAGCAGGCTGGCGGCGGCGGGGGCGGTACGACCCGCGCTGGCACTGGCGTTCGCGCTGGACACGGTGGGCGCCGCGCTGGCCTGCGCCGAGGTCGAGGACGTCACGGTGGTCACCGACGACGCGACCGCCGGTGCCGAACTCGCCGGGCTCGGCGCCTTCGTCGTGGCGGACTCCCCCGCCGCCGGGCTGAACGCGGCGCTGCGGCACGGCGCGGAGACGGTCAGGGCGCGCCGGCCGCATGCTCCGGTCGCGGCCCTGAACGGCGATCTCCCGGCCTTGCGGCCGGGGGAACTGGCGGAAGTGCTGCGCGCGGCTGCGGGGGCCTGTGAGCGGGCGTTCCTCGCCGATGCGACCGGCGTGGGGACAACGTTGCTCACCACGGTGCCGTATCTGCCGCTTGCTCCCGGGTTCGGCGGGGCGTCCCGTGCGCGGCACCTCGCGTCCGGGGCCGCCGAGATCACGCTCCCCGCGGCGCCTTCGGTGCGGCAGGACGTGGACACCCTGGAAGACCTCGCAGTTGCGCTCGCGCTGGGCGTCGGCCCGCACACGGCAGCGGCGGCGGCGAGCCTGACCCCCCAGGGCGGGTAGTCCTGCCGGTTCCGGGACCACCTGTCGGTGGTGGGTTGCTCGCGCAGTTCTCCCCCTGGCTTCGCCGGGAGGTACCCCCACCCCCAGAGCTTCGCCTGGGAGGTGCCCCCAGCGCCCCTTGGTGTGTGGCCCTCTTTTCGCGGAATGAGCCGCACAGGACCAGGGGCGCGGGGAGCTGCGCGACAAGCCAACCGCGGACCGGAAGGTCCGGCAACTCACGGGACCGGGCATCCCGGGCGGAACGCTTAGGCTTGCCCGTATGCAGGCCACCGCGTTCACCTTCGATCCCGTCAGCCGCGCCGGCAGTGTGCTGCTGGACGACGGCACACCGCTGGAGTTCGACGCCGCGGCGTTCGACGCGGGGCGGCTGCTGCTGCTGCGCCCGGGCCAGCGGGTCCGTATCCGCACCGAAGGCGCGGGTACGGCCCGCCGCGTGACGTTCCTGACCCTGCAGACCTTCCCGGACTCGGGTCCCGACCCGGCCTGACCCGGCCCCGTCCGACCCGCGGACGCGGACGCGAAATAGCGCGGGCCGGGCGCCCCGTGGGAAGGGGGCCCGGCCCGGCGCGGTGAAGCGGGTGGAGCGGGTGGAGCGGTGGAGCCGTAACGCGGCTGTCACCTGGCGGCGGCGCGCTTCGCGGTCTTGCGGGCGGAGCGCTTGGCCGGCGCCTTCTTGGCGGTGGTCTTCTTGGCGGGCGCCTTCTTGGCAGCGGCCTTCTTCGCGGTGGTGGCCTTCTTCGTGGCGGACTTCTTCGCGGTGGACGCCTTCTTCGCGGTGGCCTTCTTGGCCGCCGTGGTCTTCTTCGCGGCCGCGGTCTTGGCGGTGGCCGCCTTCCGCGCGGTGGTCGCCTTCTTCGCGGCGGCCTTCTTCGTCGCGGTGCGGGCGGTGGTGGAGGCACCGCCGCTCAGGCTGCCCTTGGGCGCCTTCTTGACCGCGACCTCGCCGCCACGCGGAAGCTTCTTCGACCCGCTGACCAGGTCCTTGAAGCCCTGCCCCGCACGGAACCGCGGCACGGAGGTCTTCTTGACCCGGACCCGCTCCCCGGTCTGGGGGTTGCGAGCGTAACGGGCGGGACGCTCGACCTTCTCGAACGAACCGAACCCGGTGACCGAGACCCGGTCACCGGAGACCACCGCGCGGACGATCGCGTCGAGAACCGCGTCAACCGCGTCCGCGGCGGCCTGCCGGCCGCCCACCTTGTCGGCAATCGCTTCTACGAGCTGCGCCTTGTTCACGTCTTCCCCTTCGGAAACTTGCCCGGCGAATGAGTACGGGCTGATTTCGCACGCTAGGCGGATATATACCGCAAATCAAATACGAAACGGGCGAATCACCCTTGTGCCGCAACGAACTCGGTACTCCGCGTGATCAGTGATCGGGGATTCCGAGCTCGTCCAACTCAGCCGTTAACACCTCCAGGCGCCGTGCCGCGTCGGCGAGATCGTGCTTCGCCACCGCGGTCACCGCGAGCAGTCGCCGGGTCAACTCCCGCCTTGTCCCGTCCGGGACTTCGGGATTGGCGACACGCGCGTGCGCCTGCTTCAAACGCGCGGCGAGGACCCCGTAGAGCTCCAGTTGGCCGTCGCGTTCCATGCGTCGATTGTGCCATCTGCGGCGAGTTGTCGAGCGCGACAGGGCCAACCGGGTGTTCCGAGCCTGTTTTCCAGTACCCATGGCGGGGTGGTGTCCGGGTCGTCCGGACACGCGAAAGCGCCCCCCACGAGGACGTGAGGGGCGCTTGCGCGGTGCGTGCGGCGGCCGGACCAAGGTCCGGCCAGGGGCGTCAGACCCTTGCGGTACTGGGCTTCCAGGACGGCCGCGTGCTCTCGAACGCGGCGATGTCCGGCTCGTTGGCGAGCGTCAGGCTGATGTCGTCCAGCCCTTCCAGCAGCCGCCAGCGGGCGTTGTCGTCCAACTCGAACGGCGCGGTCAGCGGCCCCTGCGGGCGGTCGGCACGCACCTCGCGGGCAACCAGGTCCACGGTGATCTCCGCGGTCGGGTCGGCCTCGACGAGCTGCCACAGCTCCTCGACGGTCTCCTGCGGCAGCACCACTGTCAGCAGCCCGTTCTTCAGCGAGTTGCCGCGGAAGATGTCCGCGAAGCGGGACGAGATCACCGTCTTGAAGCCGTAGTTCTGCAACGCCCAGACGGCGTGCTCGCGGGACGAGCCGGTGCCGAAGTCGGCGCCGGCCACCAGGACGGTGGCACCCGCGTACTGCGGCGCGTTGAGCACGAACGAGTCGTCCTTGCGCCACGCCTCGAACAGGCCGTCCTCGAACCCGTTGCGGGTGACCTTCTTCAGCCAGTGCGCGGGGATGATCTGGTCGGTGTCCACGTTGCTGCGGCGCAGCGGCACGGCCCGGCCGGTGTGGGTGGTGAAGGCTTCCATGGCGGCTCAGACCTCCGTCAGGACAGGGGCGTCGGACAGGTCGGCGGGCGAGGCGAGGTGGCCGAGCACCGCGGTGGCGGCGGCCACCTGCGGGGAGACCAGGTGGGTACGGCCGCCCTTGCCCTGCCGTCCCTCGAAGTTGCGGTTCGAGGTGGACGCGGAGCGCTCGCCGGGCGCGAGTTGGTCGGGGTTCATACCCAGGCACATCGAGCAACCCGCGTGCCGCCATTCGGCGCCGGACGCGGTGAACACCTTGTCCAGGCCCTCCTCGACGGCCTGCAGCGCCACCCGCACCGAGCCGGGGACCACGAGCATCCGTACCCCGTCGGCGATCCGGCGGCCCTGTACGACGGCGGCGGCCGCGCGCAGGTCCTCGATCCGGCCGTTGGTGCAGGAGCCGACGAAGACAGTGTCCACGGCGACCTCGCGCAGCGGCTGCCCCGCGGTCAGACCCATGTACTCCAGGGCCTTCTCGGCGGCGATCCGGTCGCTGGCGTCGGCGTACGACGCCGGGTCCGGCACGGACGCGCTCAGCGGCGCGCCCTGGCCCGGGTTGGTGCCCCAGGTGACGAACGGCGCCAACTCGGCCGCGTCGATCCGCACCTCGTGGTCGAAGACGGCGTCGTCGTCGGTCCTGAGCGTCTTCCAGTACGCGACGGCCGCGTCCCAGTCGGCGTCCTTGGGGGCGTGTGCGCGGCCCTCCAGGTAGTCGAACGTGGTCTGGTCCGGGGCGATCATGCCCGCCCTGGCGCCCGCCTCGATCGACATGTTGCAGACGGTCATCCGGGATTCCATCGAGAGCTTCTCGATCGCCGAGCCGCGGTACTCGATGACGTAGCCCTGGCCGCCGCCGGTGCCGATCCGGCTGATCACCGCGAGGATCAGGTCCTTGGCGGTGACGCCGTCGGGCAGTTCGCCGTCGACGGTGACCGCCATCGTGCGGAACGGGGCCAGTGGCAGCGTCTGGGTGGCCAGCACGTGCTCGACCTGCGAGGTGCCGATACCGAACGCCAGCGCGCCGAAAGCGCCGTGCGTGGAGGTGTGCGAGTCGCCGCAGACCACGGTGGTGCCGGGCTGGGTCAGGCCCAACTGCGGCCCCACCACGTGCACCACGCCCTGCTCGACGTCACCGAGCGGGTGCAGCCGCACCTCGAACTCCGCGCAGTTCTTGCGCAGCGTCTCCAACTGGGTCCGGGAGACCGGGTCGGCGATCGGCTTGTCGATGTCGAGGGTCGGGGTGTTGTGGTCCTCGGTGGCGATGGTGAGGTCGGTACGGCGCACCCGCCGGCCGTTCATCCGCAGCCCGTCGAACGCCTGGGGGCTGGTCACCTCGTGCAGGAGGTGGAGATCGATGAAAAGCAGATCAGGTTCGCCTTCGGCGCGGCGGACGACATGGTCGTCCCAGACTTTCTCCGCGAGTGTCCTACCCATCGCTGTCCCTCCGGCCCGCGTCGTCGCGGGGCCCACTAGGTGTTGGTCCTGCGCTGTGCTCCCAGCGTGACGCGTTCCCGGGAAAATTGAACTTGCGTTTCACACTCTGAGACGCGAGTATCGTTTCATGGACAACTCTAGCGGCGTCGGCGTTCTCGACAAGGCGGCTCTGGTGCTCAGTGCGCTGGAGTCGGGTCCGGCCACCCTGGCCGGGCTTGTCGGTGCCACGGGCCTGGCCCGCCCCACCGCGCACCGCCTGGCGGTCGCGCTCGAACACCATCGCATGGTGGCTCGCGACATGCAGGGCCGCTTCATCCTGGGCCCGCGCCTGTCGGAGCTGGCCGCCGCGGCCGGCGAGGACCGGCTGCTGGCCACCGCGGGGCCGGTGCTGACGCACCTGCGCGACATGACCGGCGAGAGCGCGCAGCTCTATCGCCGCCAGGGCGACATGCGGATCTGCGTGGCCGCGGCGGAGCGGCTGTCCGGGCTGCGGGACACCGTGCCGGTCGGCTCCACGCTGCCGATGAAGGCCGGCTCGGCCGCTCAGGTCCTGATGGCCTGGGAGGAGCCCGAGCGGCTGCACAGGGGCCTGCAGGGCGCCCGCTTCACCGCCACCGCGCTGTCCGGGGTGCGCCGCCGGGGCTGGTCGCAGTCGATCGGCGAGCGCGAGCCCGGGGTCGCCTCGGTCTCCGCGCCGGTGCGCGGGCCGTCCAACCGCGTGGTCGCCGCGGTGTCGGTCTCCGGGCCGATCGAGCGGCTCACCCGGCACCCGGGCCGGATGCACGCCCAGGCCGTGGTCGACGCCGCCGGCCGGCTCAGCGAGGCGCTGCGCCGCTCCGGATGAACGACGAAGCCCGCCGCGGACCGCGGCGGGCTTCGTGTCGAACTCTGTACCCCCGACCGGATTCGAACCGGCGCTACTGCCGTGAGAGGGCAGCGTGCTAGGCCGCTACACAACGGGGGCCCTGGCGATCCTCGCGTCGTCCAGGCCGGGAGCGACCCGACGTGGACGGAATGAAAGGATCTGTACCCCCGACCGGATTCGAACCGGCGCTACTGCCGTGAGAGGGCAGCGTGCTAGGCCGCTACACAACGGGGGCTCGCACTTGCTGAAGTGCTGCTGGGGTACCAGGACTCGAACCTAGAACAACTGAACCAGAATCAGCCGTGTTGCCAATTACACCATACCCCACCAAAACGCAATCCCGGTGAGGGATCTTGTTCGGTGTGCGTCTCCGGTTCGGGCCTTGGCCCTGTCCGGCGGCGCAGGAAGAACATTACCCGATCCGGGACGGCGCTCCAAAACGAGTATCGCCAAGTCCCCCCGGAACCGGGCCGGTGCGCCCCTCGGACGCACCGGCGGACCCGCCGGCGTCAACGCAGCCGGGCCATCAAAGCGTGCTCGACGAGCGTGATCAGCGCGCTCTTCGCCTCGCCACGGTGCCGGGCGTCGGTGGTGATGATCGGCGCCTCGGGACCGATCTGCAGCGCCTCACGGACCTCCTCGGGGCCGTACGGCTGGTGGCCGTCGAAGCCGTTGAGGGCGATCACGAACGGCAGCCCGCTGTTCTCGAAGTAGTCGACCGCCGGGAAGCAGTCCGCCAGCCGCCGGGTGTCGACCAGGACGATCGCGCCGATCGCCCCGCGCACCAGGTCGTCCCACATGAACCAGAACCGGTCCTGCCCCGGGGTGCCGAACAGGTAGAGGATCAGGTCCTCGTCGAGCGTGATGCGGCCGAAGTCCATCGCCACCGTGGTGGTGGTCTTGTCCGGCGCGTGCGTGAGGTCGTCGATGCCGGCTGACGCGGAGGTCATCACGGCTTCGGTGCGCAGCGGGTTGATCTCCGAGACGGCACCGACGAACGTGGTCTTGCCCACGCCGAAGCCGCCCGCCACCACGATCTTCGCGGAGGTGGTGGCGCGGGCCGGACCGCTAGAGCTTCCGAAGTCCACTGAGCACCCTTTCAAGCAGTGTCACATCTGGCTGGCCGCCCGCGGCCTCGTCGCCGCCGGGCTGGTGGATCGCGACCAGTCCGGCCTCGGCCAGGTCGGCGACAAGAATGCGGACCACACCGAGCGGGATGGTCAGCAGCGCGGAGATCTCGGCCACCGACTTGACCTCGCGGCACAGCAGGCAGATCCGCTGGTGCTCGGGGAGCTGCCCGCGCAGGCGCTCCGGGTCGGCGGTGGTGCTGACCAGCGCCTCGATGGCGAGCTGGTAGCGCGGCCGGGTCCGCCCGCCGGTCATGGCGTAGGGGCGGACCAGTCCTGAGGGTGTGCGTGAGCGGCCCGCGTCGTGCCGGCCCTGCCCCTGGCCGTACCCCTGGCCCTGACCTTGGCCGTATCCCTGGCCCTGCGCCGGCGGGCGGCCGTGCTGGCCCTGGCGCTGCCCCGGCGTCTGGCCCTGCGGTGGCGGGGCCTGCGGCGGGGCGTACGGCTGGATGCGGGGCTGGCGGTAGGGCGTGCCGGGCTGCCCGGGCTGCTGCTCCGGGTCGGGCGCCGACGGGTAGGTGTACGGGTTCGCCGGCTGCTGGGGCTGGTTGCCGTACGGGTCTCCACCGGGGGAAGTGCTCACGAGTCCTCCTCCTGAAACGGCCGCGCTGCCACCCGAGCACCTGGCAGGTGCCCGGGCGTGCCCGCCGCCCATGCGTTAGTTGAGCAAGCTGCCCTGAAGTTCGGCCCGAAGGTCGGGGGTGAGTACGCTTCCTGCCCGGTCGACGAGCAGGGCCATTTCGTAGCCGACCAGACCGATGTCGCACTCCGGATGCGCCAGCACCGCCAGCGACGAACCATCCGACACCGACATGATGAAAAGGAAGCCCCGCTCCATCTCCACCACCGTCTGGTTCACACTGCCCCCCTCGAAAATCCGGGAGGCACCAGCGGTCAACGACGTCAACCCCGAGGCCACCGCCGCCAACTGATCCGCACGATCACGCGGAAAACCATCAGACATCGCGAGCAGCAGGCCGTCGGCGGAGACCACCACCGTGTGGGACACCCCCGGGGTGTTGTCCACGAAGTTGGTGATCAACCAGTTCAGATTCTGTGCCGCCTGGCTCATCGGACTCAACTAGCGCTCCTGGTTCTGGGGGCCGCCGAATCGGCTGTCGGCGGCCTGTCCGTTCGTGTCAGTTCCAGCAGTGCGCCCTTGCTGGACGCCACGTCGCAGATTACTCAACCTGCCACGTACGTCCTCCGGTGCGCGGGAGACCTGTGGGCCGCCCTGCGGGGTCTGTGCCGCGGCACCCGGGACCAGGTTGGCCTTGGGTACCCGCCGTGGCAGGCCGGAGGGGGTGACCCCGCCTGCCTTGGGCTCGCGGACCGACTCGGCCCGCTGCCAGTGCTCGTCGTTCGTCGACCGCCAGTCGGTGCCGTCCGGCTGGGGTTGCTCGTGGGGATCGGTGGACTCCTGGGCGGGCTGCTCCCCCGCGGGCGGCGCGGCCTGCGGGTTCGGACCCGGCTGCCGGCTCGGCTCGCTGGGCTGCTGATCGGACTGCTGGTCGGAGGGGCTGGTGCGCTGCCGTTCGCGGCGCGGTAGACCGGCGTCCGTCAGCGAAGGCGAGACTACGCTCTCGGAGGGTCCCTCGGGGAGCGGCGGAACGGATTCCGTTACCTCCGGTGTGTCCTGCGGCCATCCCTCCTGAGCAGGGCCGTAACCGGGAGCCCCCGGGAACCCGGCCTGCTGACCGCCGTCTTGGTACTCCGTGCCGTATCCGGGCTGCTCGACGTAGGGCGCCGCGGGGTCGTAGGTCTGGCCGGAACCGGTCCCGTACTGCTGCTCGAAGAAACCGTTCTGCGCCGGACCGGCCGAAAAGCCGTTCTCCGCCGGGGCCTCGGCAGGAGGTTGACCCCATCCGCCCGCCGGCTCGGTGTAGCCCTGCTGCTGGTAGCCGGGCTGGAAGCCCTGTTCGTACGCCTGCTGCTGGTAGGCCGGGTCGAAGCTGGGGTCGTACCCCTGGGTGTATCCCTGCGGGTACTCCTGGGCGTACCCCTGCGGGTAGCCGCCCTGGCCGGCGAAGTCCCCGGCGGCCGGCTGCTGGGTGCCGAAGTCCTGGCTTCCGAGGTCCTGGCCGCCGAGGTCCTGGCCGACCGGGTCGAAGTCGGCCGATTCCCTTCGCTGCTGGGGCAGTTCGACCGGCTGCTCGCCGTCCTGACGGTCCGAGGCGGCGGCCTCCAGCTGGGCGCGGCGCTCCTCGCGCAGCAGCGAGCGGCCGACCGGGTCGAGCGCGCGCGGGCCGTTCTCGTCGTAGCGGGAGTCGTCGAAGCCGAGTTCGGCCGCGGTGCGCTGCCCGTTCACCTCGGGCCGCAGCAGGCCGGGCTGGTCGGCCGCGTGCTCCGGGACGATCCGGGAGACGGTGAAGTCGCTGTCGGGCTCGACCGGGTCGCCGCCACCGCCGTGGGTGATCGGCTCGGGCAGCATCACCAGCGAGGTGGTGCCGGCCTGCTCGCCGGAGGGGCGCAGCTGGACCCGGATGCCGTGCCGCTCGCAGAGCCGGCCGACCACGAACAGGCCCATCCGCTTGGCGATCTCGACATCGATCGTGGGCGGGTCGGCGAGCTTGTGGTTGATGTCCGCGAAGTCCTCGGCGGTCAGGCCGATGCCCTTGTCGTGGATCTCGACCATCACCCGGCCGTCCGGCAGCCGGGTCGCGGTGACCCGCACCTTGGTCTGCGGCGAGGAGAACGAGGTGGCGTTCTCCAGCAGCTCGGCGAGCAGGTGCACCAGGTCGCTGACCGCGCTGCCGTGGATGTCGGTCTCGGGTATGCCGACCAGTTCGATCCGGTCGTACGCCTCCACCTCGGACGCGGCGGCGCGCAGCACGTCCACCAGCGGCACCGGCTGGTTCCACTGGCGGCCGGGCTCCTCGCCGGCGAGCACCAACAGGTTCTCGCCGTTGCGCCGCATACGGGTGGCGAGGTGGTCCATCTTGAAGAGGTTCTCGAGCTGGTCGGGGTCGGCCTCGTTGTTCTCCAGCTCGGTGATCAGGCTGAGTTGGCGCTGGATGAGGCCCTGGTTGCGCTGCGAGAGGTTGGTGAAGATCGCGTTGACGTTGCCTCGCAGCAGCGCCTGCTCGGCGGCGAGCCGGACCGCCTCGCGGTGCACCTGGTCGAAGGCGCGGGCGACCTCGCCGATCTCGTCCCGGGTGTTGATCGGGATCGGCGCGACCTGGGTGTTCACCCGGCCCGGGTCGGTGCGGGAGAGCTGGTCGACCAGTGCGGGCAGCCGGGTCTCGGCGATGTCGAAGGCGGCCGCGCGCAGCCGCCGCATGTTGCGGGACATCGAGCGGGCCATCAGCGCGGCCACGATGAACGCGATGATCAGCGCGACCAGCACGATCGCGGAGTTGATGAACACGTCGCGCTTGGCGTGGGAGGCCAGGTGCGAGGAGTCCGCGGCGGCCTGGTCGGCGAGGTGGGTCTCGACCGAGCGGTAGGCGTCGAAGGAGAGCGTGGCGGCGGAGAGGTAGGACGCGGGGGTGACGCCCTCGGCGTCGAGCCGGGCGACGGTGTACGCCGGGTCCGTCAGGTCGGTGACCATCTTGGTGAGGTCCGGCGGCACGACGTAGGCGGTGTGCGCGGCCTTCGCCTTGTTCAGCGCCGTGGTGATCTGCGCCTGGCCCTGCTTGACCGCGTTGTCCTGCGCGGCCTTGAGCCGGGCCTGGTCCGCGGTGCTGCCACCGCCGTCGTACTCCTCCAGCGCGATGCCCTCAAGGTACTGGTACGAGCCGAGCGCGGTCTTCTGGAGGGCGAGCTCCTGCGCGGAGGGGTGCTTCTCGACGAGGATGTGGACGCCGATGGAGCGGGTCAGCGACTCGGCGGCCTTGGCGAGCGAGATGGCGTACAGGGTACGGCCGTAGGAGGCGCTGTTGCCGGTGCCGAAGCCGAGTTCGTTGGACAGCTCGCTCAGCGGGTGCTGGATCCTGACGTACCACTCCTCGGTCTGCACCCCGGAGAGCTGGCCGGTGAAGGCGGACTTACGGAGCGAGGGGAGCTGCGGCTCGACGCTGCGGAAGCTGGCCATCCGGCGCTTGAGGTCGGCGCCGTCGGGTATGCCGATCGCGGCCTTGTCGAAGGCGCGGGCGGCGGCGTCGGTGGTGGCGTAGGCGGACGACACCTCCTGCGCGTCGCGGTGGCCTGCCAGCAGGGGCACCACGGTGGTGTCGCGCTCGTTCTCCAGCGCGTTGCCGTACGTGGCGGCGGCGCGGACGAGGTTGGCGATGTGCACCGCGTCGTCGGCCTGCTGCCAGGTGCTGACGGCGCTGTTGACGCGGAAGCCGCCCAGCACGAGTGCGACGAGGACCGGGATGAGGAGGATGGCGTTCAGCCGGGTGGCCATCCGCCAGTTGCGCGCGCTGAACCGGCCGCCCGGCCCCGGCATGTCCTCGGCCACCGGCTCCGGGCTGCTGCCCGGACGCTGTGGCGGAGTGAAGTTCCCACGCGGGCCCTGCCCGGTACCCGCCTCAGCTCGCCTCGTGTTCCTCACTGGACCAACAACCTCTCGGCGACGGCGCAACAACGACGGCCGTTCCTACGCTCAGGTTCTGCGAATTCCAGCACGTCATGCAGGTGCACGCCAAACGTCTGGCTTCCGGCGGGCTCCGTGAGAAGGCTAGAGATAAAAAGGGCATAAGTCCAAAGGCTGAGCAAACCATAAGACAGACGTACACGCGGTGGCACCGGCCGAGCGCGAGCCGTGTTCGCGACCTCCCGGAAACTCTCTCGAAATGTTATGAAGAGCAAGGACCCGTTACGTCGTGCGACATAACGGGTCCTCGCGTTACCGGCCGGCGAAATCGCCGGCGGCACAAGCTACTTGAGACGTGCCAGCAGCGCGTGCTCGACGAGCGTGATCAGCGCGCTCTTCGCCTCGCCACGGTGCCGGGCGTCGGTGGTGATGATCGGCGCCTCGGGACCGATCTGCAGCGCCTCGCGCACTTCTTCCGGCCGGTAGGGCTGGTGGCCGTCGAAGCCGTTGAGGGCGATCACGAACGGCAGCCCGCTGTTCTCGAAGTAGTCGACCGCCGGGAAGCAGTCCGCCAGCCGCCGGGTGTCCACCAGCACCACGGCGCCGATCGCGCCGCGCACCAGGTCGTCCCACATGAACCAGAAGCGGTCCTGGCCCGGGGTGCCGAACAGGTAGAGGATCAGGTCGTCGTCGAGCGTGATGCGCCCGAAGTCCATCGCCACGGTGGTGGTGGTCTTGTCCTGCACGTGGCTCAGGTCGTCGATCCCGGCCGACGCCGAGGTCATCACGGCCTCGGTGCGCAGCGGGTTGATCTCCGACACCGCACCCACGAACGTGGTCTTGCCCACGCCGAAGCCACCCGCCACCACGATCTTCGCGGAGGTGGTCGACCGCACCGGCGGCGCGCCGTACGCCGGCTGCTGCGCTTGCGGCCTAGAGCTTCCGAAGTCCACTGAGCACCCTCTCAAGCAATGTCACATCTGGCTGGCCGCCCGATTCGCCGCTGCCGGGCTGGTGGATGGCGACCATGCCGGCCTCGGCGAGGTCGGCCACAAGAATCCGGGCCACACCGAGCGGTATCGCGAGCAGAGCGGAGATCTCGGCCACCGACTTGATCTCACGCGTCAGATGGCAGATCCGCTGGTGCTCTGGAAGCAGTCCCGCGTACTGCGCCGGGTCGGCGGTGGTGCTGACCAGCGCCTCGATCGCGAGCTGGTAGCGAGGCCGGGTACGGCCACCGGTCATGGCGTACGGCCGCACCAGCGGCTGGTCGCCTTCCACCCCGTACGGCGCGTGGTGGGACGCGCCGTACGGGCCCGGCGAGGCGGGTGGCGGGGTCATGAGGGTCCTCCGTGTCCGGGCAGTGCTATGGCTGGTGCGGAAGTACGGGAACGTTCTGTTGTGCGGGCGGTTGTCCGCGGATGCGTGCGGGTCACCCGGCGGCGGGGTGCGGTGCTCAGTTCAACAGGCTGCCCTGGAGTTCGGCCCGAAGGTCGGGGGTCAGGACGGCACCCGCGCGGTCGACGAGCAGGGCCATTTCGTAGCCGACCAGACCGATGTCGCACTCCGGATGCGCCAGCACCGCCAGCGACGAACCATCCGACACCGACATGATGAAAAGGAAGCCCCGCTCCATCTCCACCACCGTCTGGTTCACACTGCCCCCCTCGAAGATCCGGGAGGCACCAGCGGTCAACGACGTCAACCCCGAGGCCACCGCCGCCAACTGATCCGCACGATCACGCGGAAAACCATCAGACATCGCGAGCAGCAGGCCGTCGGCGGAGACCACCACCGTGTGGGACACCCCCGGGGTGTTGTCCACGAAGTTGGTGATCAACCAGTTCAGATTCTGTGCCGCCTGGCTCATCGCACTCAACTAGCGCTCCTGGTTGTTCATGCCGAGACCACGGCCGTCGGTGGTACCGGTACCGCCGGCCTGGCGGCCCTGCTGGATGCCCCTGCGGAGGTTGGTCAGACGTCCGCGCACGTCGTCGGGGGAGCGGGAGACCTGCGGGCCGCCCTGGGGGGCCTGCTGGGGAGCCGCGCCGCCCGCGACGAGATTCGCCCGGGGGACCCGCCGCGGCAGGCCGGAGGGAGTGACCCCGCCCGCGGTGGGTTCCCGGATGGATTCGGCCCGCTGGCGCAGTGCGTCGTTGGGCGAGGTACGCCAGTTCGGGGTCTCCCGCGGCAGCGGCTGGGCGCTCGGTGCGGCAGGCACCTGGGCGCCGCTCTGCGCGCTGTTGTGTGCCGCGGGGTCCTGGCCCTGGCTCTGGGTCTGCTGGCCCTGGCCGGCCGGCGCGGTGGCCTGGGTGGCCGGCTGCGGGCCACCGGTGAGGCGCTGCGGGCCGCCGGCGGGGTTCGGTCCCGGCCGGTCGGTACGCGGGCGCTGCGGCGGGGCGGTGCGGCCCACCGGACGGGGCGGCGGCGCCTGCTGGCCCCGCGCGCTCTGCTCGACGTGGATCTGCTGCATCCGCTCGGCCTGGCCGGTACGGAACCAGTCGGACTCGATCGACGCGAAGATCGGCGTCGGCTCGTCGCCCCGGGTCGGGGCCGGGGGCAGCGCCATCGGCTCGGCCGGGCCGGGGAGTTGGGGCTCGGGGCGCGGCGCGTGCTGCGGGCCGCCCGGCTGGCCCTGGTACGGCTGCCCGTTGTGCTGCTGCCCGTTGTGCTGCTGCGGCTGGTGCGGCATCGGGTACTGGCCGCTGGTGTCGCCGAGGCCCGGCATCGGCTGCGAGCCGGTGTCGTACGCGTCCGGCCGCTGCTGCGGCTGGCCGCCCTGACCCTGCGGGTTCCAGCCCGGGGTGCCCTGGGGGCCGCGCGGCCCGCGCTGCGGCATCCCGCCGGGCCGCGCGGGCCCGGGCTGCTGTGCCGGGTACGAGCCGGAGCCGTCCTCGGAGCGGACCGCCGGGAACTGGCTGGTGTCGCCGGGACCACCGGAACCACCGGGAATCGGGAAGGAGCCCGTGTCACCAGGACGACCGCCACCCTGACCCTGCGGCTGACGCTGCCCCTGCGGGAAACCGTCGTTGCGCACGGCCGGGAACTGGCTGGTGTCACCAGGGCCACCGGGGATCGGGAACGAACCGGTGTCGCCGGGACGACCGCCGCCCTGCCCCTGCGGGAAACCGTCGTTACGCACGGCCGGGAACTGGCTGGTGTCACCAGGACCACCGGAACCACCGGGGACCGGGAACGAGCCCGTGTCGCCGGGACGACCGCCACCCTGACCCTGCGGGAAACCGTCGTTACGCACCGCCGGGAACTGGCTGGTGTCACCAGGACCACCGGAACCACCAGGGACCGGGAACGAGCCCGTGTCGCCGGGACGACCGCCACCCTGACCCTGCGGGAAACCGTCGTTACGCACCGCCGGGAACTGGCTGGTGTCACCAGGACCACCGGAACCACCGGGGACCGGGAACGAGCCTGTGTCACCGGGACGACCGCCACCCTGACCCTGCGGCTGACGCTGCCCCTGCGGGAAACCGTCGTTGCGCACGGCCGGGAACTGGCTGGTGTCACCAGGACCACCGGAACCACCAGGGACCGGGAAGGAACCCGTGTCGCCCGGACGACCGCCACGCTGGTCGTCGGAGTTCCAGCCGGGGGTGCCCTGGGGGCCGCGGGAACCGCGCTGCGGAAGGCGGTTCTGCGAGCCGTCGTCCTGGCCGGTGGGCGCGCCACCGTCGGCGCGGACCGCCGGGAACTGGCTGGTGTCGCCGGGACCGCCGGGGGCCGCCGCCGGGGACTCGCCGGCGCCGGGGCCGCCGCCGTGCCGCGGCGCGGGGCCGGAGCGGCCACCGAAGACGTCGGAGCGGAAGCCGGAGGGGCCGGTGTTCTGCGGCTGCGGGACCGGGAAGCCGCCGGGGCCCTGGGGCCCGGGGGCGCCGGGACCGGTCGGCTGCCCGTGCTGGCCGTGCCGGCCGGGGCCGGGCTGCGGCCGCCCGCCGGGGCCGGACTGGTCGAAGGCGTCGAACGCGGGCGCCTCGACGTCCTCGTGGCCGCGCGGGGTGTCCTCGCCGAAGCCCTGCTGCTGGTTGTCCTGCGCGGCCCAGCGCGGGCCGCCCTGCTGCTGGCCACCGGGACCGCCGGGGCCGCCCTGGTCGCCAGGGCCGGCGGCCGGTCGCCCGGCACCGGGGAGCGCGGGGCGTGCCGCGCCCGCGCCGACCTGGCCGCGCTGCCCGGCACGGTTGCCGCCGGCCTGGCCCGCGTTGCCGAACGCACCCGCGATGCCGGTGCCGGCACCGCCCGCGACGGCACCCGCGGGACGCGCGCCGGGGCCCGCGTTCTTCGCGTTCGCGTTGGCGCCGCCCTGCGTGACGTCGACCGGCAGCATGACCAGCGCGGTGGTGCCGCCGGAGTCCGACGGGCGCAGCTGGATGCGGATGCCGTGCCGCAGGGACAGCCGGCCGACCACGAACAGGCCCATCCGGCGGGAGACCGAGACGTCCACGGTGGGCGGGTTGGCCAGCCGCTCGTTGATGTCGGCGAGGTCCTCCGGGGACAGGCCGATACCGGTGTCGTGGATCTCGATCAGCACGCGGCCGTCGGGCAGCGAGTGACCGGTGACCCGCACCTTGGTCTGCGGCGAGGAGAACGAGGTGGCGTTCTCCAGCAGCTCGGCGAGCAGGTGCACGAGGTCGTTGACGATACGGCCGGTGACCTCGGCCGACGGCACCGATGTCAACTCGATCCGCTCGTACTGCTCCACCTCGGACGCGGCGGCGCGCAGCACGTCGACCAGCGGGACCGGGCGGGTCCACCGGCGGCCGGGCTCCTCACCGGCGAGGACCAGCAGGTTCTCACCGTTGCGGCGCATACGGGTCGCGAGGTGGTCGAGCTTGAACAGCGAGGAGAGCTGGTCCGGGTCGGCCTCGCGCGACTCCAGTTCGGAGATGAGCGACAGCTGGCGCTGGATGAGGCCCTGGCTGCGGCGGGAGAGGTTGGTGAACATCGCGTTGACGTTGCCTCGCAGCAGCGCCTGCTCGGCGGCGAGCCGGACCGCCTCGCTGTGGACCTCGTCGAACGCGCGGGCCACCTGGCCGATCTCGTCGCGGCTGTTGATGCCGATCGACTCGACCGAGGTGTCGACGTCCTGCGGGTCGGTGTCGGAGAGCTGCTTGACCAGCTCGGGCAGCCGCTTCTGGGCGACGTCCTGGGCGGTCTGCTGCAGCCGGCGCAGCGAGCGGACCATCGAGCGGCCGACGACGAACGCGCCGACCACGGCGACGCCGAGGACCAGCAGGATGATCGCGCCGGATATCAGCGCCTCGCGCTTCGCCTCGCTCTGCAGGTGCAGCGACTTCTGCTGCATCTCGCTGAGCAGCGAGCGCTCGATCTGGTTCATCGCGTCGATCTTGGTCTTCGCCGCGTCGTCCCAGTCCAGGTACGAGCTGTTGATCTTGGTGATCGCGGTCTGCGAACTGGCGATCCGCTCGCGCTCGTTGTCGTGCGCGGCGATCGTGTCGTTGTCGCCCTGGATGGGGCGCAGCAGTGCGGCGGCGTCGGTGCCGTAGACCTTCATGAACCGGGTGATCGCGGTGTTCTCGTCGACGGCCGCCCACTTCACCGACTGGTACTCGTCGGCGTTGAGCTTGCCGCCACTGGCGAACGCGGCGCTGATCACCGCGCGCTGCATCGACTCGTACTCCTTGGCGGAGGAGAACGCCGACAGCGCGCGGGTCGCCTTGATCATCTCGGAGTTGCTGGTGGCCTGCGCCATGTCCTGGGAGAGCGACAGCAGCGAGGTGACCAGACCGTCGTACTCGGAGACGGTCTGCGCGATGCCCGACTGGGAGGTGTACGCCTCGCTGCGGATCTCGTTGAGGTTGGCGAGCTGGCCGCCGATGGCGACCAGGGTGGCGCGGACCCCGCTGAAGACCGGGTCGGAGTCCGAGATGTTGTCGGTCGCCTGCTCGTAGAGCTTGAGGTCGCGGTCGGTGGCCTGGCGGGAGGCGGCCACCGCGTCGTTGCTCTTCTGGTTGGCCGACAGCGGGCCCGCCGAGCTGTCGCGCTCCTCCTGGAGGGCGGCGGCCAGGTTGGTGGCCTGCTCGGTGATGTCGGTCAGGGTCTTCATGTGCTCGAGCTGGTGGATGTTGTCCACCGAGTTGTTGATGCGCAGGCCGCCGAGGGCGGAGGCGGTGACCACGGGGAGGGCCAGCAGCGAGATGAGTCTGGTGCTGATGCGCCAGTTGCGCATGGCTATTCGGGGGCCGGGCTTGCCGTCGAGGCCGGTGATCTTGCCGGCTTCGAGGCCGCTGGGCATGCTCATCCGCCCGGGGGCCGCAGTGGTACCCGGCGTGGCGGTTCCGGAGTCGGCCGCGGCCTGGGAGCCGTTGCCGGCCCCGCCGGGCTGCCGCTCCGAGTCGCCCGCAGCGCCGCTGTCCCTCTTGAAACGTCCCTGCACTAGCGTCGCAACCTCTGGACCAGGCGCCCCTCGCCGTAAGGCTGAAGGGACGGTGTCGAGTCATGGGGGCTCAGGCCGACCCGGGTCGCGGGACGGCTGATGTGCCCTTCACCGCCGCTCGGTGTTCCGTCCGCGCCCCCTGCGCGCCGGTTCGTTGTGATGCGGCGGTCCGGGGAATTCCAGCACAGTGCCGGATCTCCCAACAAGGCCCGCAGCCGTCCTGTTGGAATGTGTCACTCGTCGCGATGGTCCATACACACAGCGTCGAGCGCCAGGGCGGCGATATGGGGCGATTACGGGCCGCGATGGTAACTGGTTGCACCGGTGTCAGGCCGCGCCCACTCCGGCGACAAGCGACCATTTCCACACCTCCGTGCACTTTGCCCGATTCGCCCGCGCGCGCCGATTGTCCGAATGGCGGGAAATGCGCCGTAGTTCGTGAGCAAAATCACAGAGCGTCAGATGTCTGCGCCCGGCCACGGCGGGAATGGGCGGCACTAGCCTGGTGCTTTACAGAAGTCGCGGTGATGTCAACCGCGGCCCGCCCCCACCACCGAGACCCGAGGTCCACACGGCAGATGAAGACCACCTTGATGTTCCGTCAGATGATCGCCAACCCGCGGCGCACCACTCTCGCGCACCTCAAGGACGCGTCCGAACTGACCGGCACGCCGGCCGTGGTGGACCCGACCGCCGGCGAATCCGCCGAAACCGCGGTGAACACGCTGCCGCATCGCACCGCGAACCCGCGTCGTACGGTACTCAACGAACTGCCGCAGACGCCCGTCGCCCCCTGAGTCCGACGCTGACCTGCGGCGATCACCGAGTCGGATGAGGCCGGGCCGGCCGCTAGGCTGAGCGCATGCGCATCGTCAGGTTCTCCATCGACGGCAACGTGGCGTTCGGAGCGGTCGAGGGCGACCCCACCGGCGGCCCCGAGGCTCTTGTCGTCGACATCATGAAGGGCGTGCCCTTCGCGGACTTCGAGCTGTCCGGCACGAAGGTCCCGCTGGACAAGGTGCGGCTGCTGTCGCCCGTCCTGCCCAACAAGGTGGTCGCCATCGGCCGCAACTACGCGGCCCACGCCGCGGAACTGGGCCACGAGGTGCCGGACGCGCCCTGGGCGTTCTTCAAGCCGTCGACCTCGGTGATCGGCCCCGGCGACCCGATCGTGTACCCATCGTTCTCCCACGAGGTGCACCACGAAGCGGAGTTGGCCGTCGTGATCAGCCGTCTGTGCCGGGATGTGCCGCGGGACCGGGTCAAGGACGTGATCCTCGGCTTCACCTGCGCCAACGACGTGACGGCCCGCGACACCCAGCGCACCGAGAAGCAGTGGGCGCGGGCGAAGGGCTTCGACTCCTCCTGCCCGCTCGGCCCGTGGATCGAGACCGGCCTCGACCTCGACGCCGTCGGCGACCTCGCGATCACCGCGACGGTCAACGGCGAACTGCGCCAGGCCGGCCGCACCCGGCAGATGCTGAACTCGGTCGAGGACCTGATCGTCAACATCACCGAGGCGATGACGCTGCTGCCCGGTGACGTCCTGCTCACCGGCACCCCCGCGGGCGTGGGCCCGCTGCTCCCCGGCGACGAGGTCGCCGTCACCATCGAAGGCATCGGCACTCTCACCAACAAGGTGATCTCGCGTGGCTAGCGCATCCGCTCCTGCACCCTCCTCCCCCACCTCCGGCGACACCGGCGTCCGCGTCCGGTTCTGCCCCTCCCCGACCGGCAACCCGCACGTCGGGCTGGTCCGCACCGCGCTGTTCAACTGGGCCTTCGCCCGGCACGAGCAGGGCACCCTGGTCTTCCGCATCGAGGACACCGACGCGGCCCGCGACTCCGAGGAGTCGTACCAGGCGCTGCTGGACTCGATGCGCTGGCTCGGCCTGGACTGGGACGAGGGCCCCGAGGTCGGCGGCCCGTTCGCGCCCTACCGGCAGTCCCAGCGGATGGACCTGTACGCCGACGTCGCGCTGCGGCTGAAGCAGGCCGGGCACGCGTACGACTGCTACTGCACCACCGAGGAGCTGGAGGCCCGCCGTGAGGCCGCCCGCGCGGCCGGCCGCCCCTCCGGGTACGACGGCCACTGCCGGGACCTCAGCGCCGAGCAGATCGGCGCGTACCAGGACGAGGGCCGCGCCTCGATCGTCCGCTTCCGGATGCCGGACCGCCCGATCGTCTTCACCGACCTGGTCCGCGGCGAGCTGACCTTCACGCCGGAGAACGTGCCGGACTACGGCATCGTGCGGGCCAACGGAGCGCCGCTGTACACCCTGGTCAACCCGGTGGACGACGCGCTGATGGAGATCACCCACGTGCTGCGCGGCGAGGACCTGCTCTCCTCCACCCCGCGGCAGATCGCGCTGTACGACGCGCTGATCGAGCTGGGCGTCGCCAAGGCCGTCCCGGCCTTCGGCCACCTGCCGTACGTGATGGGCGAGGGCAACAAGAAGCTCTCCAAGCGGGACCCGCAGGCGTCGCTCAACCTGTACCGGGAGCGCGGCTTCCTGCCCGAGGGGCTGCTCAACTACCTCTCGCTGCTGGGCTGGTCGTACTCCGCCGACCAGGACGTCTTCTCGATCGCGGAGATGGTGGCGAAGTTCGACATCGCCGACGTCAACGCCAACCCGGCCCGCTTCGACCTGAAGAAGGCCGAGGCGATCAACGCCGACCACATCCGGCGGCTCGGCGTGAAGGAGTTCACCGAGGCGTGCGCGCCGTGGCTGCGCGCTCCCTTCGCGCCCTGGGCGCCGGAGTCCTTCGACGAGGCCGCGTGGCAGGCGATCGCGCCGTACGCCCAGACCCGGGTGGCGGTGCTCTCCGACATCACCGCGAACGTCGACTTCCTCTTCCTCGACGAGCCGGTCGACGACGAGGCGTCGTGGGCGAAGGCGATGAAGGAGGGTTCCGACGCGCTGCTGCGCACGGCCCGGGAGAAGCTGGCGGGGGCGGACTGGTCCGCCCCCGAGTCGCTCAAGGACGCGGTGCTCGCGGCCGGCGAGGAGCACGGTCTCAAGCTGGGGAAGGCCCAAGCGCCGGTCCGCGTCGCGGTCACCGGCCGTACGGTCGGCCTGCCCCTCTTCGAGTCCCTCCAGGTCCTGGGCCGCGACCGCACCCTGACCCGTATCGACGCGGCTCTGGCGAAGCTGGCCTGACCCTCCGGGGTGCCCCGTCCTGTGTGACACGGGACCTTGCGCATGGTGGGTGGCTTGTCGCGCAGTTCTCCCCCAGAGCTTCGCCTGGGAGGTGCCCCCACGCGCCCCTGAGTATGTGCGGCTTCTCGCATGCTTGCCCCGGGAGTACCCGGGCAAATCCAGGGGCGCGGGAACTGCGCGAGCCCCCCGGCAGGTGGTCCCTGAACCGACAGAACGCACCACCCCGGGGGGTCAGGGGCCGTCAGCCCTGCCAGGAGTGGGGGGCGCGGAAGCCCGGGGTGCGCTCGAGACGCCGCCAGCCGGCCGTGGAACGCACCGGCGCGGTGTGCGCGGCCTCATCCGCACCGCCGGCCGCGGCACGCGCCAGCAGCAGCGCGGTGAGCGCGGCGAGCTCCTCGGGGTCCGCGTGACCCTTCTCGACGCGCACCAGCGAATCCGTGGGAGTGCTCACGATGGTCTCCAAGGGTGAACCGCCGGGCAGCTTGCCGAGGTGGTCCGGGTCGTTCGGATGATCGGGGTCGGCCGGAGTGTGCGCCGCGTTCAGGAACGTGGCGCTCACCGGCTGCGGTCGAGGGATCACTGCGGCGGGTTGCCGTGCTTGCGGGACGGCAGGTCGGCGTGCTTCGTGCGGAGCATGGCCAGCGAGCCGGCCAGCACCTCACGCGTCTCGGCCGGGTCGATCACGTCGTGCACCAGGCCGCGCTCGGCGGCGTAGTACGGGTGCATCAGCTCGGCCTTGTACTCCTTGACCATCCGGGTCCGCATCGCCTCCGGATCGTCGGCGTCGGCGATCTGCCGACGGAAGATCACGTTCGCCGCGCCCTCCGCGCCCATCACCGCGATCTCGTTCGTCGGCCACGCGAACGTCAGGTCCGCGCCGATCGACTGCGAGTCCATCACGATGTAGGCACCGCCGTACGCCTTCCGGAGGATCAGCGAGATCCGGGGGACGGTGGCGTTGCAGTAGGCGTAGAGCAGCTTGGCGCCGTGCCGGATGATTCCACCGTGCTCCTGAGCGACGCCGGGCAGGAAGCCGGGTACGTCCAGAAGAGTGATGATCGGGATGTTGAACGCGTCGCACATCTGTACGAAGCGGGCCGCCTTCTCGGACGCCTCGATGTCGAGCACACCGGCGAGCGAGGCGGGCTGGTTGGCGACGATGCCGACCACCTGGCCGTCGATCCGGGTGAGCGCCACGATGATGTTGGTGGCCCAGCGCTCGTGGATCTCCAGGTACTCGCCGTCGTCGACGATCTCCTCGATCACCTTGTGCATGTCGTACGACCGGTTGCCGTCGGCCGGCACCAGGTCGAGCAGCACGTCGCTGCGGCGGTCCACCGGGTCCTGGTTCTCCGCCGCCGGCGGGTTCTCCCGGTTGTTCTGCGGCAGCAGCGAGAGCAGGTAGCGGACCTCCTCCAGGCAGGTCTGCTCGTCGTCATAGGCGAAGTGCGACACGCCGGAGACCGCCGAGTGCACGTCGGCGCCGCCCAGGCCGTTCTGGCTGATCTCCTCGCCGGTCACCGCCTGCACCACGTCGGGGCCGGTGATGAACATCTGCGAGGTCTCCCGCACCATGAACACGAAGTCCGTGAGCGCCGGGGAGTAGGCCGCGCCGCCCGCGCACGGGCCGAGCATCACCGAGATCTGCGGGATGACGCCGGAGGCGCGGGTGTTGCGCTGGAAGATCCCGCCGTACCCGGCGAGCGCCGAGACGCCCTCCTGGATACGGGCGCCCGCGCCGTCGTTCAGCGACACCAGCGGCGCGCCGGCCGAGATCGCCATGTCCATGATCTTGTGGATCTTCTGCGCGTGCGCCTCGCCCAGCGCGCCGCCGAAGATCCGGAAGTCGTGCGCGTACACGAACACGGTCCGGTCGTGCACGGTGCCCCACCCGGTGATCACACCGTCGGTGTACGGCCGCTTCGCCTCCAGCCCGAAGCCCGTGGCCCGGTGCCGGCGCAGCGGCTCCACCTCACGGAACGAGCCCTCGTCCAGCAGCAGTTCGATCCGCTCGCGCGCGGTCAGCTTCCCCTTCGCCCGCTGCGCCTCCGTGGCCTTCTCGCTGGGCCCCCGACGCACCTCCTCGCGGATCGCACGAAGCTCCACGACGCGCCCCCGGGCGTCGTTCGCCGGGACGGGCAGCTCTTGCGATGTGGTCATGTATTGACAGTACGAGCGTGCGGGGTCGGAACGGGCCATCTACTTCGTACAGTGTCCACCGGCTCTGCCTGGTGGGTCTCGACAGACGGCGAGGTGGGGCGGGGTCCGGAGGCCCGGGCCGGAGCCCGCCCCGTTTGGCGGGTTCATGCCGCCAAGGCGGTGATCGCCGTCAGCGTCCGGCGACGGCCTCGGCCAGCGCGAGTACCCGCCGGGCCTCCTCGACGTGCAGGTTCTCGATCATCCGGCCGTCCACGGTGACCACGCCGCGCCCCTGTGACGTGGCCTCTTCGAAGGCGGCGATGATCCGCCCGGAGCGCTCGATCTCCGCCGGGGTGGGCGCGAAGATCCGGTTGCAGGGTTCGAGCTGCTTCGGGTGGATCAGGGTCTTGCCGTCGAAGCCGAACTGCCGGGCTTGGAGGGTCTCCGCCTCGAAGCCGCTCAGATCGTGGACGTCGTTGTAGACACCGTCCAAGATGACCTTGCCCGCGGCGCGGGCGGCGAGCAGGGCGAGCGACAGCCCGGCGAGCAGCGGGGCCCGGCCGGGGACGTGCTCGGCGTGCAGTTCCTTGGCGAGGTCGTTGGTGCCCATCACCAGGACGGTCAGCCGCGGTGACGCCTCGGCGATGGCCCGCGCGTCGAAGAGCGCCGCCGGCGTCTCCAGCATCGCCCAGACGGCGGTCCGCTCCGGGGCGCCGGCCGCCTCCAGTGCCGCCTCGACCTCCCGAACGGTCCGCGCGGAGTCCACCTTGGGGACGACGACGGCGTCCGGGCCGGCCGCGGCGGCGGCCTTGAGGTCGTCGGCGTGCCAGGGGGTGCCGGGGGCGTTGACCCGGATGGTGACCTCGCGGTGGCCGTACGCGCCGCTCGCCGCGGCGGCCGCCACCCGCTCACGGGCCTCGGCCTTCGCGTCGGGGGCGACGGAGTCCTCCAGGTCCAGGATGAGCGCGTCGGTGGGGAGGGTCCTGGCCTTCTCCAGGGCGCGCTCGTTGGCGCCGGGCATGTAGAGCACCGAGCGGCGCGGGCGCGGGGCGGAATCGGAAGCGCTCGCGGAGAGGTCGGCGGAGGTGCTCATCGGGCGGCCTCCTCGGCGGCGGCGGTGGCGGCGGCGTAAGCGCGGGCGAGTTCGGGGTCGCGGGCGGCGAGCGCGTCCGCCAGTTCGGCGACCACCCGGCACTGCTTGTAGGTGGCGTCGTCCTGCATCTTGCCGTCGATCATCACCGCGCCGGTGCCGTCGCCCATCGCCTCGATCACCCGGCGGGCCCAGGCGACGTCCTCGGGGGCGGGCGAGAAGACCCGCTTGGCGATGTCGATCTGCACCGGGTGCAGGGACCAGGCGCCGACGCAGCCGAGCAGGAAGGCGTTGCGGAACTGGTCCTCGCACCCGGTGACGTCCTTGATGTCCCCGAACGGCCCGTAGTACGGCAGGATGCCGTTCGCGGCGCACGCGTCGACCATCCGGGCGATCGTGTAGTGCCACAGGTCCTGCTGGTAGGTGGGCCGGGGGGCGTCGACCGGGGCACCCGCGGCGGGGTCCTCGCGCACCAGGTAGCCGGGGTGGCCGCCGCCGACCCGGGTGGTCTTCATCCGGCGGCTGGCGGCCAGGTCGGCCGGGCCGAGCGACATGCCCTGCATCCGGGGGCTGGCGGCGGCGATCTCCTCGACGTTGCCCACACCGGCCGCGGTCTCCAGGATCGCGTGCACCAGGATCGGCCGGGTCAGCCCGGCCTTCGCCTCCAGCTGGGCGAGCAGTCGGTCGACGTAGTGGATGTCGTGGGCGCCCTCGACCTTCGGCACCATCACGACGTCGAGCCGGTCGCCGATCTCGGCGCCGAGGGTGAGCAGGTCGTCCAGCGCCCAGGGCGAGTCGAGGCTGTTGATCCGGGTCCACAGCTGGGTGTCGCCGAAGTCGGTGGCCCGGGCGATCTTCACCAGGCCGGCCCGGGCCGCCTCCTTGCGGTCGGCCGGGACCGCGTCCTCCAGGTTGCCCAGCAGCACGTCGACCTTCGGCGCGATCGACGGCATCTTGGCCGCCATCTTCTCGTTGCCCGGGTCGAAGAAGTGGATCATTCGCGAGGGGCGGAACGGCACGTCCCTGACGGGGGCCGGCGCCCCCACGGCCAGCGGGCGGAAGAAGTCCTTCGCCGAGCGCATGCGATCTCCCGGTGGTGTCGGGTCGAGGGTGTGGCGCTCACCCTACGACCGCGAGCGCCCGACGGTTACCCGTCAGTAGATGTGCCGTTGGTCACCGGGGTCCAGCGCAGCGTCATATCCGGTTCACGCTCCATGTTCCGCGAACCGTCGTTCAGATCCACCACCGTGAAGCCGTGGCGCGCGTAGAACGCCCGCGCGTCGGTGTTGCGCTGGAAGACGTGCAGGTCCAGCCGGTCCGGCCGGTGCTCCTTCGCCCGGGCCAGCAGCAGCGAGCCGATGCCGCGCCGCCGCACCTCCGGCAGCAGGTACAGGTGCTCCAGCCACTCCCCCTCCACCGCCGCGTAGCCCAGCACCGCGCCGCCGGCGTCCACCGCGACCCACACGTCCGCCTCGATGAGCACCACTTCGCGCACCCAGCGCTCCACCTCCGCGTCGGTGCGCTTGCGCGGCGGCAGCCACGGCATCGCGACCTCGCGCGAGGTGATGTGCGCCCGCGCGATGGCGGCGGCGTCGGCGGCCTCGGCCGGGCGTACGACGATCTTCTCTTCCACGGTCTCCGTCACGCCCCGCAGGTTAGGGCCCCGCGGCCGCCGGATCGACCGGTTTTCCCGCGGCGGAGGTGGCGGGGGTACGGCGGGGCAGCCGCGGGGCCCTGACCTGCGGCCCTACCCGGGCCCCTAGTCCTGCGGCTCCAGGCCGGCCCGGATCAGGCCGTAGGCGCAGGCGTCCTCGAGTGCCTGCCAGGACGCGGCGATGACGTTGTCGGCGACGCCGACCGTGGACCACTCGGCCGCGCCGTCGGACGTGGTGATGAGGACCCGGGTGGTGGAGTCGGTGCCGGAACGGCCTTCGAGGATACGGACCCGGTAGTCGACCAGCGCGAACGTGCCGAGCTGCGGGTAGATCTGCTCCAGCGCCACCCGCAGGGCGCGGTCGAGCGCGTTGACCGGGCCGTTGCCCTCGGCGGTGGCGACGATCCGCTCGCCCTTCGCCCACAGCTTCACGGTGGCCTCGTTGGCGTGCGAGCCGTCGGGGCGGTCCTCGGTGATGGCGCGCCAGGACTCGGTGCGGAAGAAGCGCCGCGGCCCGTCCGGCCGGCCGGCCTGGAGTTCGTCGCGCAGCAGCAGCGCGAAGGAGGCGTCGGCGGCCTCGTACGTGTAGCCCTTCAGCTCACGCTCCTTGACCCGGGCCACCACCCGGCCGACCAACTCGCGGTCGCCGCCGAGGTCGATGCCGAGTTCCTTGCCCTTCAGCTCGATCGAGGCGCGGCCGGCCATGTCGGAGACCAGCATCCGCATGGTGTTGCCGACCCGCTCGGGGTCGATGTGCTGGTAGAGGTCCGGGTCGACCTTGATCGCGGAGGCGTGCAGCCCGGCCTTGTGCGCGAACGCGGACACGCCCACGTACGGCTGGTGCGTGGAGGAGGGCAGGTTGACGATCTCGGCGATGGCGTGCGAGATCCGGGTCATCTCGCCGAGCGCGCCCTCGGGCAGCACCCGCCGGTCGTGCTTGAGTTCCAGCGCGGCGGCGACCGGGAAGAGGTTGGCGTTGCCGACCCGCTCGCCGTAGCCGTTGGCGGTGCACTGCACGTGCGTGGCGCCGGCGTCCACCGCGGCAAGGGTGTTGGCGACCGCGCAGCCGGTGTCGTCCTGGGCGTGCATGCCGAGCCGCGCGCCGGTGTCGGCGAGCACCTGCGCGGTGATCGCCTGCACCTGCTTGGGCAGCATCCCGCCGTTGGTGTCGCAGAGCACCACCACGGACGCGCCGGCCTCGTGCGCGGCGCTGACCACGGCGGTGGCGTACGCCGGGTTGGCCCGGTAGCCGTCGAAGAAGTGCTCGCAGTCCACGAAGACCCGGCGGCCCTGGGCGACGAGGTGCGCGACGGTGTCGCGGACCATCTCCAGGTTCTCCTCCAGCGTGGTGCGCAGTGCCAGTTCCACGTGCCGGTCATGGGACTTGGCGACCAGCGTGATGACCGGCGCGCCGGACTCCAGCAGCGCGTTGACCTGCGGGTCGTCGGCGGCCTTGGCGCCCGGGCGGCGGGTGGCGCCGAACGCCACCAGCGTGGCGTGCTCCAGCTCCAGCTCGGCGGCGGCCCGGGCGAAGAACTCGGTGTCGCGGGGGTTGGCACCGGGCCAGCCGCCCTCGATGAAGCCCACACCGAAGTCGTCCAGGTGCCGCGCGATGCTCAGCTTGTCGGCGACGGTGAGGTTGATGCCCTCGCGCTGCGCGCCGTCGCGCAGCGTGGTGTCGAAGACGTGGAAGCTGTCGTCGGGTTCGGCGGTCATGGCAGTTGCAACTCCTGTCGGGTGGGTGGGGTTACCCCCGAACGGCGTTCACCATCCGGAGGTTCCGACTCCACTTGCCCCCAGTCTCCTCGTGCGCTCCCGCCTCCGGCGCGGGTGGGCCGGGAAACGAAAAAACCCCTCGCGGATGCGAGAGGTCTGCACGCGGGTCTGAGGCACGGTGGCGTTCCACTTGGGTTCAGCGGAAGCGTCACTGCGGACCGGCGTGCCTGCGGCCAATAATCAGCGTGGCGTACGAGGACACAGCTGCAGTGTGGCACACCTTTCCGCCATTCGGGTTGCCGTCTCACGTTCTGGGCCCCCGCCGCGGAGGCGGGGGCCCAGCGTCTCGGGGGGGCTACACGCCGAGCGGGTGCATCCAGCCGTGCGGGTCGGCGGCCTGGCCCGTCTGGATGTCGAGCAGCGCGGAGCGCAGTCGCATGGTGACCTCGCCCGGACCGCCGTCGCCCACCGTCCAGTTCGCCCGGGTGGACTTGACCGAGCCGACCGGGGTGATCACGGCGGCGGTACCGCAGGCGAACACCTCGGTGAGGGTGCCGTCCTCGTTGCCGTGCTTCCAGTCCTCGACGCTGATCCGGCCCTCGCCGACTTCGTACCCGAGGTCGGCGGCGATGGCGAGCAGCGAGTCCCGGGTGATCCCGGGCAGCAGCGAACCGGTGAGCGAGGGCGTGACGATCCGGTTGCCGTACACGAAGTACAGGTTCATGCCCCCCATCTCCTCGATCCAGCGCCGCTCGATCGCGTCGAGCCAGACCACCTGGTCGCAGCCGTGCTCGATGGCCTGCGCCTGGGCGACGAGGGAGGCCGCGTAGTTGCCGCCGGTCTTGGCCGCGCCGGTGCCGCCGGGGGCCGCGCGGACGTACTCCTCGGAGAGCCAGACCGAGACCGGCTTGACGCCGCCGGAGAAGTAGGCGCCGGCCGGGGAGGCGATGACCAGGAAGAGGTACTCGTCGGCCGGGCGGACACCGAGCCCGACCTCGGTGGCGATCATGAACGGCCGCAGGTAGAGCGAGGCTTCGCCCTCGGTGGGCACCCAGTCCTTGTCCTGGCGGACCAGCACGTCGCACGCCTCGATGAAGGTCTCCACCGGCAGCTCGGGCATCGCCAGCCGCCGCGAGGACGCCTGGAAGCGCAGCGCGTTGGCCTCGGGGCGGAAGGTGGCCACGCCGCCGTCGGGCTGGCGGTACGCCTTGAGGCCCTCGAAGATCGTCTGCGCGTAGTGCAGCGTCATGTTCGCCGGGTCGACCGACAGCGGGGCGTACGGGACGAGCTGGGCGTCGTGCCAGCCGCGGCCGGCAGTCCACCTGATGGTGACCATGTGGTCGGTGAAGTACCGTCCGAAACCGGGGTCGGACAGGATCGCCTCGCGCTCGGCCGCGGGCAGCGGGTGCGAGGAGGGCTTCAACTCGATCGTGGGCGTCGTCATCTTCAGTTCCTTCACCATGTCGCTGACGCCCTTGAACGTACTGCTAGGACGTCCTACTTTCCCGCCGTGCAGCGGCCCCGCCACTGATTATCGCAGCGACGGGGCCGGGTCGTACCTGTGGAGCCGGCTCTGCCGGGTCAGCCGGCCACGCGAGCGGCCAGCGCGTCGCCGATCTGCACCGTGGAGCGGGCCGGGCCGCCGGTGCGTTCGGCCAGGTCGGCCTGGACGGCGGCGTCGATCCGGTCGGCCTCCGCGTCGTAGCCGAGGTGGCGCAGCAGCAGCGCGACGGAGAGCACGGTCGCGGTCGGGTCGGCCTTGGACTGGCCGGCGATGTCCGGGGCCGAGCCGTGCACGGGCTCGAACATCGAGGGGAACTCGCGGCTGGGGTTGATGTTGCCGCTCGCCGCCACGCCGATGCCGCCGGAGACGGCCGCGGCGAGGTCGGTGACGATGTCGCCGAACAGGTTGTCGGTGACGATCACGTCGAACCGCTCGGGCTGCGTGACGAGGAAGATCATGGTGGCGTCGACGTGCAGGTAGTCGGTGCTGACGTCGGGGAACTCCTTGCCGACCGCCTCGAAGACCCGGGTCCACAGGCCGCCGGCGTGCACCAGCACGTTGTTCTTGTGCACCAGGGTGAGCTTCTTGCGCGGGCGGGCCTGGGCACGGGCGTACGCGTCGCGCACCACGCGCTCGATGCCGTACGCGGTGTTGAGGCTCACCTCGGTGGCGACCTCGGCGGGGGTGCCGGTCCTGATCGCGCCGCCGTTGCCGGTGTACGGGCCCTCGGTGCCTTCGCGGACCACCACGAAGTCGATGTCCGGGCTGCCCGCGAGCGGGGTGCCCACGCCGGGGAACAGCTTGCTGGGCCGGAGGTTGACGAAGTGGTCGAAGGCGAACCGCAGCTTCAGCAGGAAACCGCGCTCCAGCACGCCGGACGGCACCGACGGGTCGCCGATCGCCCCGAGCAGGATCGCGTCGTGGGCCTTCAGCTCCGCGAGGTCCGCGTCGGTGAGGGTCTGACCGGTGGCGTGATAGCGCTTGGCGCCGAAGTCGTACTCCTTCGTCTCCAGCTTGGTTTCCTGCGGGAGGGCCGCGGCGAGGACTTTGAGACCCTCGGTGACGACTTCTTGACCGATTCCGTCGCCGGGGATCACTGCGAGGTTGATGCTGCGAGACATGCGGGGCACCCTACTCCGCGTCTTGACCTATGACACGGCATGTCCGCATGTCGGACGCAGGTGTGTGGGTACGGGGTGGGGGGTGGGTACGGCTACGGCTCAGTGCTCGTGGCCGGTGGAGCCGCCGTTGTCGCGGCGGTCCATGGAGCGCTGCAGGGCGCGCAGGGCGTTCTGGCGGGCGGTCTCGTCCATGGTGATCAACTCCATTGGAAAGCGGTGGAGACGGGTGGAGGTGAGACGTGCCATGGAACGCGGGCGGAGAGTCGCGCCGCGGGGGGTGACCCCGCCTGGAGTGCGCCGGACTCCTGTCCGCCGTCCGCTCGATCGAGCGGGAAACGTTCGGCTTCTTCCAAAGCTAGGACACAGCGGACGTCCTGTCGCCAGGATTACTCGGACTTCCTACTATCTGAGACGGCCGGTCGTCCGTTCGGCCCCCCCGCGCTGCGAAAACCGTTTCGGGCAGCCCCAAAAGGGCCGCCCGAAACGGCAGCCCGCGGGGAAGCCACCACGGAGCCCGTCATGGAAGCCGCCCCCGTCTCCACGGGGGTCAGGAGACGGGGGCGGCGGAACGAGGGGCCGAGGTGCTCAGCCCTGGTGCGGGTAGCGGTAGTCGGTCGGCGGGACCAGCGCCTCCTTGATGGCACGGGTCGAGGTCCACCGCAGGAGGTTCTGCGCGGAGCCGGCCTTGTCGTTGGTGCCCGAGGCACGGGCGCCACCGAAGGGCTGCTGGCCGACCACGGCACCGGTCGACTTGTCGTTGATGTAGAAGTTGCCGGCCGCGAAGCGCAGCCGCTCCATCACGTGCGCCACGGCCGCGCGGTCGCGGGCGACGACCGAGCCGGTGAGGGCGTACGGCGCCACGGACTCCATCTGGTCGAGCATCGCGTCGAAGGCCGTGCCGTCGCTGTCGTCGTAGACGTGCACGGCGAGCAGCGGGCCGAAGTACTCCTGGCGGAAGATCTCGTTGCCCGGGTCGGTGCAGAGCAGCACCGTCGGGCGGACGAACCAGCCGACCGAGTCGTCGTACGTGCCGCCGGCCACCACCTCGACGGCCGGGTCGGCCTTGGCGCGCTCGATCGCGGCCTTGTTCTTGGCGAACGCGGCCTCGTCGATGAGGGCGCCGACGAAGTTGGTGAAGTCGGTGACGTCGCCCATGGTGATGCCGTCGACCTCGGCGGCGAACTCCTCCTTGAAGCCGCCCTCCCAGATCGAGCGGGGGATGTAGGCGCGCGAGGAGGCCGAGCACTTCTGGCCCTGGTACTCGAAGGAGCCGCGGGTGAGCGCGGTCTTCAGCACCGCCGGGTCGGCCGACGGGTGGGCGACCACGAAGTCCTTGCCGCCGGTCTCGCCGACGATCCGCGGGTAGGAGCGGTAGCCCTCGATGTTCTCGCCGACCGTGCGCCACAGGTACTGGAAGGTCTTGGTGGAACCGGTGAAGTGGATGCCGGCCAGGTCGGGGTGGGTGAGCGCCACCTCGGAGACGGCCTCGCCGCGCCCGGTGACCAGGTTGATGACACCGTCGGGCAGCCCGGCCTCCTTCAGCAGCCGCATCAGCAGCAGCGCGGAGTGCGTCTGGGTGGGCGCCGGCTTCCACACCACCACGTTGCCCATCAGCGCGGGGGCGGTGGGCAGGTTGCCCGCGATCGCGGTGAAGTTGAACGGCGTGATCGCGTAGACGAAGCCCTCCAGCGGGCGGTGGTCGAGCCGGTTCCACACGCCGGGCGCGTTGGCGACCGGCTGCTCGGCGAGGATCTGCCGGGCGAAGTGGACGTTGAACCGCCAGAAGTCGACGAGCTCGCAGGGGCTGTCGATCTCGGCCTGCTGCACCGTCTTGGACTGGCCGAGCATGGTGGAGGCGACCAGCGTCTCCCGCCAGGGGCCGGCCAGCAGTTCGGCGGCGCGCAGGATGATGGCGGCGCGGTCGTCGAAGGAGGTGGCGCGCCAGGCCGGGGCGGCGGCCAGCGCCGCGTCCACGGCGTCCCGCGCGTCCTGGCTGTCGGCGGCGGCGCCGCTGCCCAGCTTGGCGGCGTGGTTGTGCGGCTGCACCACCTCGAACCGGTCACCGCCGCCCTGCCGTTCCCGGCCGCCGATCACCAGCGGCAGCTCGATCGGGTTGCCGGCCAGCTCCTTGAGCTTCGCTTCGAGCCGAGCGCGTTCCGGGCTGCCGGGCGCGTAGGTGTGCACCGGCTCGTTGACCGGCACGGGGACCTGGGTCACAGCGTCCATGGAGCGTGTCTCCTTGTGGGATCGGTTCAGCGGCTGGGGGCGAAGGAGCGCAGGAAGAAGGCGAGGTTCGCCGGGCGCTCGGCGAGGCGGCGCATGAAGTAGCCGTACCAGTCTGCGCCGTAGGGGACATAGATGCGCATACGCTCTCCGGCCGCCGCGAGTCGCCGCTGCTCGGCGGTGCGGATGCCGTAGAGCATCTGGAACTCGTAGGAGCCGGGCGCGCGGCCGGCGCGGGCGGCGAGGTCCTGGGCGATGGCGATCATGCGCGGGTCGTGCGAGCCGACCATCGGGTAGCCGTCGCCCTCGAAGAGGGTCCGCAGCGCGCGGACGTAGGCGCGGTCGACGGACTTGCGGTCCTGGAAGGCGACGTGCGCGGGCTCCTTGTAGGCGCCCTTGACCAGCCGGACCCGCGAGCCGGCGGTGGCCAGGTCGCGGGCGTCGGCCTCGGTGCGGAAAAGGTACGACTGGAGCACGGCGCCGGTGCGCGGGTGCTCGCGGCGCAGCTCGCGCAGGACGGCCAGCGTCGAGTCGACGGTGGTGTGGTCCTCCATGTCGAGCGTGACGGTGGTGCCGGTCGCGGTGGCGAGTTCGGCGACCGCGCGGACGTTCTCCAGCGCGACGTCGTGGCCGCCGTCGGGCAGCGCCTGGCCGAAGGCGGAGAGCTTCACCGAGACCTCGGCGCGGTCGCCGAGGTCCGCGGCGGCCAGCGTCTCCAGCAGCCGCAGGTAGGCGTCGCGGGTGTGCCGGGCGGTGGCCCGGTCGGTGACGTCCTCGCCGAGGTGGTCGAGGGTGACGTCGAGACCGCTCGCGGTCAGCGCGTGGACGGTGTCCATCGCGGGGTGCAGCGCGTCACCCGCGACGAAGCGCTCGACCACCGGACGGGTGACGGGCGCGGCGGCGACGACGCGGCGCAGCCGGTCGCTGCGCGACGCGGCGAGCAGCACGGGACCGAGCACTGGGAGCCTCCTGGCGGGTGGCGGGACAGCGGAGGGGAAAGGGTTGTGGGTGCGGCGGGGGTACCGCCGCACCGGAGCGGCAGCACGGATCACGTGCCGTCACCGTGAATCTAGGTACCGGCCGCCGCGCGGGCCATCGACACCTGTCACGCATCCGGGTGCGACCCCTCATACATATGTATGAGGGCGATGAGGGAGAATGGACGCGTGGCCGCTGACTACGGTGATTTCCAGGATCTGGTGGACGAGGTCTCGGCGCTGCTCGGGGCGCCCGCGACGCTGGAGGACCGGGACTTCCGGCTGATCGCGTTCGGCGTGCACGACGGCGACGACGAAGCGGCGGTCGACCCGGTGCGGACCCGATCGATCCTGACCCGGCGCTCGACCGCGGAGGTCCGCGCCTGGTTCGAGCGGTTCGGCATCGCCCGCGCCACCGCCCCGATCCGTATCCCCGCGGCCCCCTCGGCGGGCGTCTTCACCGGCCGGCTCTGCCTGCCGGTCCGGCACGGCGGGGTGGTCTACGGCTACGTCTGGCTGCTCGACGAGGCCGACCACTCCCCCGCGCAGCTCAGCGCGGCGATGTCGGTCGCGGCACGGATCGGCGACCGGCTCGCCGCGATGTCGGTGGCCGGGACCGAGGCAGCCCAGGCGCTGCGGGCGCTGCTCACCGGGGCGACCCGGGCCGCTCGGGACACCGCGGAGGACTCGCTGCGCAAGGCGCTGGGCCCGGACGCGGACGAGCCGCACGCGCTGGTGTGCGTGTGGCCGCCGGACCGGGGCGGCAAGCGGCTCGCCGCGTCCCCGCCGGACCGCTGGGCCGAGCACACGGACGACCTGCCGGGCGCGCGTACGGTGCCGGGCGCCGCGGCGATCGTGCGGGTGCCGGGGTGGGGCCGCTGGGAGACGGTCGCGGTGCTGGTACGGCTGCGCTCGCCGCAGGTGCTCGCGCCCGCGCGGACGGCCGCGACCCGGGTGCTGTCCGCGCTCGCGGCGAGCGCGACGGCGAGTGCGGGTGCACGTGCGGGTGAGGCTGCGGGGGCGGGCAGGGACGCGGCCGAGCCAGGCACCGGCACCGGTGCCGCCGAGACGGACGGGCTGGTCGCGGGGGTGAGCGACGCGCGCACCGCGCTGGCCGCGCTGCCCGGGGCCTGGCAGGAGGCGACCGCGTCCGCCCGGGCCGCCCGGGCCCAGCCGCTGCTCGGCCCGATCGCCAAGTGGTCGGGGATCGGCCCGTACCGGCTGCTCACCGCGCTGCCGGCCGACGCCCCACCGGACCCGGCGATCGCTCCTCTGCTCACCGCGGCACACCGCGAACTCGCCCACACCGCCGAGGTGTTCCTCGACCACGCGGGCCAGGCCGGCCGCACCGCCACCGCCCTGGCGATCCACCGCCAGACCCTCTACTACCGGCTGTCCCGCATCGAGCAGCTCACCGGACTCGACCTCTCCGACGGCGAGTCCCGCCTCCTGCTCCACATGGCCCTGAAGGCGGCCCGCCTGTAGAGGGGCGGACCGCACCGCGGTCGTATACGGCTACATGCTGTCGATCTCGGTCAGGTCGATGTCGATGGTGAACGGAGCGGAGAGCTTGAGGCGGTCGTGGTGGATGCCGGTGAGCGCGTACGCGTGGCCGAGCCGGTCCAACTCGTAGGTGTGGACGACTGGACGACCGCTGTCCATCCGCTCGACCAACCAGAAGTGCGGGATGCCCGCGTCTGCATAGAGCTGCGGCTTGCGCGCCCGGTCACGGCCGGCGGACTCCGGCGAGACCACCTCCACGGCGAGGACCACGTCCTCGGCCCGGTAGCTCGTCTCGGCGTGTCCGCCAGCCGGTACCGCCCGTTCGTGCAGCACCGTCAGGTCCGGTTCCGGCCGGTTCTCCCTGTCCAGCACGATGGTCATTTCCCGGCGCACCCTGAGGTCCTTCGGCGCCAAGCCACGAAGTGTGTAGACAAGTAGATCCAAGACCAGAGCGTGAAAACTCTTCTGCGGACTCACGAAAACGAGGCTCCCGTCGATCAGCTCGGTGTGCGGCGGGAGATCGGGGATGCGGTCGAGGTCGTCCGCGGTGAAGCCACCCGGAGGGGGGAAAACCCAGTCCGGGAGTTTTTCGGCAGTCATCTGTCCTCCCATGGACGGGATCTTGTCGGTATTGATCAGATGAACGCCAGAAAACACCGGCGCTACCACCCAAAAGGGTTATTTGTAGTACCGGTGTTCCCTGGTCAGAGCGCTCAAATCAAGCGTACGCGCAATCGTCGTCCGGAATTCAGTCCGTGAGATTGACGGCGCGGGCCGACGTCGCACCGATCTCGTCGGCGATGTCGGTGAGGACACCGGCCGGGATGGTGGAGTCGACGGTCAGCGCCACCAGGGCGTCGCCGCCGGCGGCCGCGCGGGCGACCTGCATGCCGGCGATGTTGACGCCGACCTCACCGAGGATGCGGCCGATGGTGCCGACGATGCCCGGGCGGTCGGTGTAACGCAGGAAGGCCATGTGGTCGGCGAGCGCGAGGTCGACGTCCTCGTCGCCGACCGCGACGACCTTCTGCAGGTTCTTCGGGCCGGCCAACGTGCCGGAGACCGACACCTCGGTGCCGTCGGCGAGGGTGCCGCGCACGGTGACGAGGTTGCGGTGGTTGGGCGACTCGGAGCTGGTGGTGAGACGGACCTCCACCCCGCGCTCCTGCGCGAACAGCGGCGCGTTGACGTACGACACCGTCTCGGCCACGACGTCCTCGAACACGCCCTTGAGCGCGCTGAGTTCGAGCACCTTCACGTCGTGCTGGGTGATCTCGCCGCAGACCTCGACGTCGAGGCGGGCGGCGACCTCGCCGGCCAGCGCGGTGAAGATCCGGCCCAGCTTCTCGGCGAGCGGCAGCCCGGGCTTGACGTCCTCGGCGATGACGCCGCCCTGCACGTTGACCGCGTCCGGGACCAGTTCACCGGCGAGCGCGAGCCGCACCGACTTGGCGACCGCGATGCCCGCCTTCTCCTGCGCCTCGTCGGTGGAGGCGCCCAGGTGCGGGGTCGCCACCACGTTGTCGAACTGGAAGAGCGGGGAGTCGGTGCACGGCTCCTTCGCGTACACGTCCAGGCCCGCGCCGGCCACCCGGCCCTCCTTGAGCGCGGCGGCCAGCGCCTCCTCGTCGACGATCCCGCCCCGCGCGGCGTTGACGATCCGCACCGACGGCTTGACCTTGTGCAGCGCCTCGTCGCCGATCAGGCCGAGCGTCTCGGGGGTCTTCGGCAGGTGGACGGTGATGAAGTCGGAGACCTCCAGCAGCTCGTCCAGGGTGAGCAGCTTGACCCCCATCTGGGCGGCGCGGGCCGGCTGCACGTAGGGGTCGTACGCGACGACGTTCATCCCGAAGGCGGACATCCGCTGGGTGACCAGGACGCCGATCCGGCCCAGGCCCACCACGCCGAGGGTCTTCTCGCTCAGCTCGACGCCGGTGTACTTGTTGCGCTTCCACTCACCGGCCTTCAGCGCCGAGTTGGCGGGCGCGATGTTGCGGGCGGTGGCGATGATCAGGCCGCAGGCGAGCTCGGCGGCGGTGACGATGTTGGAGGTCGGGGCGTTCACGACCATCACGCCGGCCTTGGTGGCGGCGGCCACGTCGACGTTGTCCAGGCCGACGCCCGCGCGGGCGACGACCCGCAGTTTGTTCGCGGCGGCGACCGCCTCGGCGTCGACCTTGGTGGCGCTGCGGATCAGGATGGCGTCGACATCGGTGATCGCGGACAGCAGTTCGGCTCGGTCCGCGCCATTGCAGTGCCGGATCTCGAAATCCGGGCCGAGCGCGTCGACCGTGGCCGGCGACAGCTCTTCTGCGATGAGTACGACAGGCTTCTGGCTCACGTGGTCCTCACTTGTTCCTGCGGGGGCGGCCGGTCCCGTGGGGCCGCTCCGGGGAGGGCGGGGTAGTGGGCTGACGCCTGAGCTCGCGCAGTGGCCGGCCGAGGTACGAGGCCGTCCGCGGAGCGAGTGAACAGGAAGCCCACCCATCAGGGGATGGCATGCCGCGTGGAAGACGCACGACGCTGTGAGCCTGACGCGCTTGTTAAGGGAGTGTATCGGCGGGGTGGACCAGCGCCATCGCCGAAATGGAAGGATCACCCACAAGGGTTGCGTCGCTTCGTACAAACCCCGCCGGTTCTCCCCTGTTCAGGGGACCGGCCGGTGTACGAAGCGACGCTCGTCCGGCATTCGTCCGGGGGGTCGCCCCGGCGCGGCCTTACGCCTCCTCGTCCACCCAGCTCATCAGCTTGCGCAGCTTGCGGCCGGTGGTCTCCAGCAGGTGGCCCTCGTCGGCCTTCTTGTACTCGTTGTACTTCGGCAGGCCCGCGTTGTACTCGGCGATCCAGTTGTTGGCGAAGGTGCCGTCCTGGATCTCGCCGAGGATCTTCTTCATCTCGGCCTTGGTGTTCTCGTTGATGATCCGCGGGCCGGAGACGTAGTCGCCCCACTCGGCGGTCTCGGAGACCGACCAGCGCATCTTCTCCAGGCCGCCCTCGTACATCAGGTCCACGATGAGCTTCAGCTCGTGCAGGCACTCGAAGTACGCGATCTCCGGCTGGTAGCCGGCCTCGACCAGGGTCTCGAAGCCCGCCTTGACCAGCGCGGAGGTGCCGCCGCACAGCACCGCCTGCTCGCCGAAGAGGTCGGTCTCGGTCTCCTCGGTGAAGGTGGTCTTGATGACGCCGGCGCGGGTGCCGCCGATGCCCTTGGCGTACGAGAGCGCGAGCGAGAACGCCTTGCCGGTGGCGTCCTGCTCGACGGCCACGATGCACGGCACGCCGCGGCCTTCCTCGTACTGACGGCGGACCAGGTGGCCCGGGCCCTTCGGGGCCACCATGCAGACGTCCACACCGGCCGGCGGCTTGATGAAGTCGTAGCGGATGTTGAGGCCGTGGCCGAAGAAGATGGCGTCGCCGTCCTTGAGGTTGTCCTTGATGGAGTCCTCGTAGACGCGGGCCTGGATCGGGTCGGGCACCAGGATCATGATGACGTCGGCTTCGGCGGCGGCCTCGGCGACCGTCACCACGCGCAGGCCCTGCTCCTCGGCCTGCGCCTTGGACTTGGAGCCCTCGTGCAGACCGACGCGCACATCGACGCCGGAGTCACGCAGCGACAGCGCGTGGGCGTGGCCCTGGCTGCCGTAGCCGATGACCGCGACCTTGCGGCCCTGGATGATGGACAGGTCGGCGTCGTCGTCGTAGAACAGCTCGGCCACTTCGGGTCTCTCCTTGGATCGGTTGGTACGGCCCACCGTACGACGGGTGGGCGAGAAGGGGTTTCGGGGTCTCGCCATACGGATCGGCCGGCGCGCGGATCACCCGCGCCGGCCGATCCGCTGCTTCACGCGGAACGGTCGAGCGCGCGCAGGCTCCGGTCGGTGATGGAGCGGGCGCCGCGGCCGATGGCGATGGTGCCGGACTGGACCAGCTCCTTGATGCCGAACGGTTCCAGCATCTTGAGCATGGCCTCCAACTTGTCGGCGCCGCCGGTGGCTTCGATGGTGACGGCCTCCGGGGAGACGTCGACGGTCTTGGCGCGGAAGAGCTGCACGATCTCCACGATCTGCGACCGGGTCTCGTTGTCGGCCCGCACCTTCACCAGCACGAGTTCACGGGCGACCGCCGCCGACGGGTCGAGCTCGACGATCTTCAGCACGTTGACCAGCTTGTTGAGCTGCTTGGTGACCTGTTCGAGCGGCAGTTGGTCCACCACGTTGACGACGATGGTGATCCGCGAGATCTCGGGGTGCTCGGTGGTGCCGACCGCGAGGGAGTCGATGTTGAAGCCGCGGCGCGAGAACAGCGCGGTGATCCGCGCGAGGACGCCGGGCTTGTTCTCCACCAGGACGGAGAGGGTGTGCTTGGACATGTCTGTGATTTCCTTCGTCGGACGTCAGTCGGCCGCTCTTCTGGTCGGACTTCCTGCTCTCTCCCTCCGCGGACGGCCTCGTTCCTCGGCCGCCCACTGCGGGAGCTCGGGCGTCAGTCCTCCGCGCCGTCACCGAAGTCAGGCCGGACATCTCGGGCCGCCATGATCTCGTCGTTGGAGGTGCCGGCCGCGACCATCGGCCAGACCATGGCGTCCTCGTGCACGATGAAGTCGACGACCACCGGGCGGTCGTTGATCTCGTTCGCCTTGGCGATGACCGCGTCCAGTTCCTCGGGGGACTCGCAGCGCAGACCGACGCAGCCCATCGCCTCGGAGAGCTTGACGAAGTCCGGCACCCGGGTGCCGCGGTTCTTGATGGAGCCGACGCCCTGGGTGGAGCCGGGCACGCTCTCGGCGCCGGAGTGCAGCACCGTGTTGGAGAACCGCTCGCCGTAGAAGAGGTTCTGCCACTGGCGGACCATGCCCAGGGCGCCGTTGTTGATGATGGCGACCTTGATCGGGATGTTGTTCAGGGCGCAGGTGGTCAGTTCCTGGTTGGTCATCTGGAAGCAGCCGTCGCCGTCGATCGCCCACACGGTGGCGTCCGGCCGGCCCGCCTTGGCGCCCATCGCGGCGGGCACCGCGTAGCCCATGGTGCCGGCGCCGCCGGAGTTGAACCAGGTGCCGGGCTGCTCGTACTTGATGAACTGGGCGGCCCACATCTGGTGCTGGCCGACTCCGGCCGCGAACAGCGTTCCCTCGGGGGCGAGTTGACCGATCCGCTCGATGACCTGCTGCGGGGAGAGGCTGCCGTCCTCGGGCACCTCGTAGCCGAGCGGGTAGGTGTTGCGCCAGAAGGACAGCTGCCGCCACCAGTCGGTGTAGTCGCCGCGGTGGCCGGCCTCGTGGTCGGCCTGGACGGCGACGATCAGGTCGGCGAGCACTTCGCGGGCGTCGCCGACGATCGGCACGTCGGCGACCCGGTTCTTGGAGATCTCGGCCGGGTCGATGTCGGCGTGCACGACCTTCGCGAACGGCGCGAAGGTGTCCAGCCGGCCGGTGACGCGGTCGTCGAAGCGGGCGCCGAGCGCGATGATCAGGTCGGACTTCTGCAGCGCGGTGACCGCGGAGACGTCGCCGTGCATGCCCGGCATGCCGACGTGCTGTGGGTGGCTGTCGGGAAACGCGCCGAGCCCCATCAGGGTGGTGGTGACGGGCGCGCCGGTCAGCTCGGCGAGGATGCGCAGCTCCGCGGTGGCGCGGGCCTTGAGCACGCCGCCGCCGACGTACAGCACCGGGCGGCGGGCCTCGTTGATCAGCCGGGCGGCCTCGCGGATCTGCTTGGCGTGCGGCTTGGTCACCGGGCGGTAGCCGGGCAGGTCCTGCTGCGGCGGCCAGCTGAAGGTGGTCTGGTTCTGCAGCGCGTCCTTGGCGATGTCGACCAGCACCGGGCCGGGGCGGCCGGTGCCGGCGATGTGGAACGCCTCGGCGATGGTGCGCGGGATCTCCGCCGGGTCGGTGACCAGGAAGTTGTGCTTGGTGATCGGCAGGGTGATGCCGCAGATGTCCGCTTCCTGGAAGGCGTCGGTGCCGATGGACTTCGAGGCGACCTGGCCGGTGATGGCCACGATCGGCACCGAGTCCATGTGCGCGTCGGCGATCGGGGTGACCAGGTTGGTCGCGCCCGGGCCTGAGGTGGCCATGCACACGCCGACCTTGCCGGTGGCCTGCGCGTAGCCGGTGGCGGCGTGGCCGGCCCCCTGCTCGTGCCGGACCAGCACGTGGCGGACCTTGGAGGAGTCCATCAGCGGGTCGTACGCCGGCAGGATCGCGCCGCCCGGGATACCGAATACGGTGTCGGCGCCGACGGCCTCGAGGGAGCGGATGAGGGCCTGTGCACCAGTCATGCGCTCCGCGGGGGCGGCGGGCGCCGCGCTGCGGCTCCGCTGCGGGTGGTGGGACCCGGTGGCCTGCTCGGTCATCTGCGTTCTCTTCTCTCGAAGATGAGGGTTTGCGGTGGTGCGTCGGTGCTCTGGTACTGCGGTGGCTGCGCCGGCGTTCTGGTGCCGGACAACAAAAAACCCCTCGTGCCGTGAGGCAAGCGAGGGGAGCGCGCCGGTGCGGTGCGAGGCGGGTGATGCCTCGGTCAGCCGACGCGCTTTCCAAGTACGAGAATTCGGGTGCGCATGGCACAGACCCTCCTCCCGCCCCCGCTCGGGTGTCAAGCCGGTGGGACGGGCGTCTCAGCATTCGAGCACACCGGGTAGCCACCGCGGGCCAGCGAACCGCGCAGGTGGTGCTCGTCGAGCGGGCCGGAGAAGGCCATCCCCAGGCCCTGCGCGCAGCCCATCTCGCGCATCGCCTGGACCTGCTCGGGCCGGTCGATGCCGTCGGCGACGGCGCGGATGCCGAGGTCGGCGGCGATGCCCAGCAGGCCGCGGGTGATCTTGTGCAGCCGGCTGGATTCGACCACGCCCTCCGTGAAGGCGCGGTCGAGTTTGATCACGTCGACCGGCAGGGTGCGCAGGGCGCCCAGCGAACCGTATCCGGCGGCGAAGCCGCCGAGCGCGATCCGCACCCCGAGCCGCCGCAGGCCGGCCAGCCGGCGCTCCAGCTCCTCCGGCGCGATCCGCGGGTCGCCGCCGGACAGTTCGACCATCAGGCCGCCGGGCGGCAGCTCGTGGCGGGCCAGAAGCCTCTCGATGCCGGTGACCGGTGGGTCGCGGTGCAGCAGGCGGCGCGCGGACAGCCGTACGGTGACCGGGACGCGGTGGCCGGCGCCGTAGCGGAGCGCGGCCTGCTCGACGGCCTGGTCCAGCAGGCGGTCGAGCAGCCGCGCGGTCTCTAACCCGCGCTCGCCGTCCTCACCGGCGGCGTGCAGGAACTCGGCGGGGGTGGAGAGCAGGCCCTGCGGGGTGCGCCAGCGGGGGCGGGCCTCCACGCCGGTGATCCGGCCGCCGACCAGTTCCACGACGGGCTGGTGCAGCAGGGTGAACTCGCCGTCGTCGAGCGCCTTCCTGACCCGGCCGGCGAGTTCGGTGCGGCGCACGGCATCGGCCTGGAGCCGGGGGGCGTACAGCTCGACGCGGCCCTTGCCGGACTGCTTGGCCCGGTACATCGCCAGGTCGGCGTGGCGCATCACGTCGCCGGGGGCGGCGCCGGGCTCGGCGAAGGCGATGCCGACGCTCGCGCCGACCCGGACCTCGACGCCGTCCACCCGGTAGGGCTCGGAGAGCACGGTGCGCAGCCGGTCGGCGATGTCGCGGACGCGGTCCTCGACGGCGCGGGCCGCCGGGCCGGAGCCGGAACCCAGGCCCGAGCCGGACGGCGGCTCGGTGGGGGCCGCCCGGGGACCGGGGATCGGGCCGTGTCCCAGGTACGCGGAGTGGCCGGAATGGCCGCCGGGGTGCGCCGGACACGTCGGGTGGCCCAGCGGGTACCCGGGGTGGTCGGCGGTGTGCCCGGAGTACGCGGCGTGCGCCGGATACGGGGCCGGGTGCGCGGCCTGGCCGGTGTCCGGGCCCGAGATGAGCGCGGCGAACTCGTCGCCGCCGAGCCGGGCGGCGATGTCGCCGGAGCGGAGGGTGTCCCGCAGCCGGCGGGCGGCCTGGATGAGCAGGTCGTCGCCCGCCTGGTGGCCGACGGTGTCGTTGACCGCCTTGAACCCGTCGAGGTCGACGTAGAGCACGGCGGCCCTGGCGTCACCGGACCGGCGGCCGCCGACCGCCCGGCCGAGCCGTTCGAGGAACAGGGCGCGGTTGGGCAGGTCGGTGAGCGGGTCGTGCGAGGCGTTGTGCTGCAACTGGGCCTGCAGCCTGACGCGTTCGGTGATGTCGCGGCTGTTGAAGATGAGGCCGCCTTGGTAGCGGGTGACGCTGGACTCGATGTCCAGCCAGCCGTGCCGGCCGCCGCGGGAGCGTTCGCCGGGGCCGCCGCGGGACCGCTCGGAACGGTCCGGCCGGTCCGCCCGCTCGGATCGGTCCGCCCGCTCGGATCGGTCGGCGCGGTCGGGTCGGTCGGCGCGGATACGGCACTCGATGCGCGTCGACGGTTCCTCGCCGGGCGGGGCGGCCAGGAAGCGGCGCACCTCGTGCAGGACCCGGCCCAGGTCGTCGGGGTGGATGTGCGCGGCCAGTTCGGTGCCGACCATCTCCTCCGGGTCCCGGCCGTACACCCCCTGGGCGGCGGGGCTGACGTACCGCAGCACGCCGGTGGGCGCGGCGATCATGATGACGTCGCTGGAGCCCTGCACCAGGGAGCGGAAGTGGTTCTCCTTGTGGGCCAGTTCCTGGGTGAGCGCGATGTTGTCGAGCAGCATGATGCCCTGCCGGACCACCAGGGCCATGACCACGGTGCAGCCGGTGAGCAGCACGACGCGGTCGCACTTCTGGCCGGTGATCACGTTGTAGAGGATGCCGAGGGTGCAGACCGCGGCGGCCAGGTACGGGGTCAGGGCGGTCAGCGAGGTGGCGACCCGGCGGGTGGTGGCGCCGGTCCTGCGGGAGGAGTGCGCGTGTGCGTACAGCCGGGCGCCGACCCAGGGGGCGTACGCCAGCAGCAGGCTGCCGGCGAACCAGCCCGCGTCGAGCACCTGCCCGGAGCGGTAGTGCGCCCGCAGCAGCGGGGAGGTGAACAGCGCGTCGCACAGCACGGTGAGCGCGAGGGCGGCGATCGCGGTGTTGACCGCGGCGCGGTTGACCCCGGCACGCCGGAAGTGCAGCGCGAGCACCATGCTCACCAGCACGATGTCCAGCAGCGGGTACGCCAGAGAAAGGGCCATTCGGGCGGTACTGGGCCCGTCGATCGCGGCGGTGCGGGCCAGCGCCAGGCTCCATGACAGGGTGAGCAGCGAGCCGCCGATCAGCCAGGTGTCCAGTGCGAGACACACCCAACCGGCTCTGGTCACGGGGCGTTTGGCGAGCACCAGCAGCCCGATGATCGCGGGCGGGGCGAACATCAGGAAGCAGAAGTCGGCGGCGGAGGTCTGCGGCACGGGGCGGCGCAGTACCACTTCGTACCAGCCCCAGATGCCGTTGCCGAAGGCGGTCATCGCCGAGGAGCAGGAGAACAGCAGCCAGGCCAGGCGGTGCGGGCCGGCGGCGCGGCGCGCGTACAGCAGCGCGGAGACGGCCGCGGCGGCCGCGGCGGCGGCAAGCCCGAAGTCGCCCATGATCAGGGCGGCTTCGTGGCTCCCCCAGCCGAGCGAGGCGCCGGTGGTGTAGCCGCCGCAGACCAGGGCCAGCAGGAGCTGGGGCAGCAGGCCGACGGTGGCGTGCCCCTGGTCCTCTGCGGTGGTCTGCGGTGCCGCGAGCACGGCTCCTCCGGTGCTCATGGTGCGGTCCGGTGTGCCGCGGTACGCCGGCGCCGCGTGATCGGTTCTCGCTGTCGGTCCTGCATCGCCCGCCCCCCTCACTCTGTCGTCGTTCACAGCGCCGCGCCCGTGGTCGTTCGGTCACGACGTGCCCCCGAATGCCGACGATACACCAGATTGGTCACTCTGGGATAGGTACTTCCTACTGTGTGTAACCGTCAGGGGGTTGCCGGTCGTACCAGGCCATGTCCCGCCGCCTCGCGGCGCGTTCGGCCGCCGGCGGGCGATCAGCTCTCGGCGACCACGTTCTCCAGCGGCAGGCCCGCGGCGAACCGCTCCAACTGCGCGCGCACCAGCCGCTGGGCGCGCGGCAGGAACGCGGAGGTGCTGCCGCCGACGTGCGGGCTGATCAGCACGCCCGGCGCGTGCCACAGCGGGTGGCCGGCCGGCAGCGGCTCGGGGTCGGTGACGTCGAGCGCCGCGATCAGGCGCCCCGACTCCGTCTCGGCGAGCAGCGCCTTGGTGTCCACCACCGGCCCGCGCGCGACGTTCACCAGCAGTGCGCCGTCCTTCATCGCGGCCAGGAACGGGGCGTCGACCAGACCGCGGGTCTGCTCGGTGAGCGGGGTGGTGAGCACCACGACGTCCGCGCCCGGCAGCAGCCCGGTCAGCTCGTCCATGGCGCGCACCGGGCCGCGCGGCGAGGAGCGCGCGGTGCGGGCGACCCGCTCCACCGTGCACTCGAAGGGGGCCAGCCGGTCCTCGACGGCGGCGCCGATCGAGCCGTATCCGACGATCACCACGCGGCGGTCGGCGAGCGCCGGGTAGAAGCCGGAGTACCACTTCTCGTTGTCCTGCCCGCGCACGAAGCGGGGGATGCCGCGCAGCGAGGCGAGGATGAGGGCGACGGTGAGTTCGGCGGTGCTGGCCTCGTGCACACCGCGGGCATTGCAGAGCTGGACGCCGGGCGGCAACTGCCCGAGGTGGGGCGCGATGTGGTCGACGCCGGCGCTGAGCGTCTGCACCACGCGGACGTTGCGCATCCGCGCGAGCGGGCGCCCGCCGGCGACCGGGCCCTTCATGTACGGGACGACGTAGAAGGCGGCGTCGGCCGGATCGGCCGGGAACTCCTCGGCGCCGTCCCAGAAGACGTAGTCGAAGGCGTCCGGAAGTCCGTCGATCTCGGCCGGCGGCAGGGACAGCCACACCGTGGGGCGGTCGGTGGACGCGCTCTGGCCTGGGGTGGGGTCGGTTCGGGTGGTGTCGTTCATGGTCAGGAGGCTATGGCACAGTGGGGCGGCGCAAGGAGGTTGTGACGGGTGGAGCGCAGAAGGGTCGGGGCCACGGCGCTCGACGTGGGCGCGGTCGGCCTCGGCTGCATGCCGATGAGTTGGGGTTACAGCGCCTCGCGGCAGGACGGCGCGCAGGCGCCCGGCGGGCGCCGGTCCGGCGGGCACTCGCTGCGGGTGGTGCACGCCGCGCTCGACGCGGGGGTCACCCTGCTGGACACCGCCGACATGTACGGCCCGTTCACCAACGAGCTGCTGCTCGGACGGGTGCTCAAGGAGCGGCGGGCGGACGTGTTCGTCTCCACCAAGTGCGGGCTGCTCGTCGGCGAGCAGCACATCGTGGCCAACGGCCGCCCGTCGTACGTCCGCAGGGCCTGCGACGCGTCGCTGCGCCGGCTGCAGACCGACACGATCGACCTCTACCAGCTGCACCGGATCGATCCCGAGGTGCCGGTCGAGGAGACGTGGGGGGCGATGGCCGAGCTGGTCGCGGCGGGCAAGGTGCGCACGCTGGGCCTGTGCGCGGTGGGCGCGCGCGGCGGGCGGAGCAGGGGCGGCCGGGCGGGCCGCGGCCGGCTGCACGACGAGACGATCCGCCAGCTGGGCCGGGCCCAGCAGGTCTTCCCGGTCGGCTGCGTGCAGGCGGAGTTGTCGGTGTGGGCGCCCGAGGCGCTGGCGGAGCTGCTGCCGTGGTGCGTGGCGCGCGGGATCGGCTTCCTCGCCGCGATGCCGCTGGGCAACGGCTTCCTGACCGGCACGCTCACCCCCGGTGAGGGCTTCGAGCGGGACGACATGCGGGCCCGGCACCCGCGCTTCACCGCGGAGATGATGGCCGCGAACCAGCCGATCGTGGCCGGGCTGCGCCGGGTGGCCGCCCGGCACGACGCGACGGCCGCGCAGGTCGCGCTCGCCTGGGTGCTCGCGCAGAGCCCCTCGGTGGTGCCGGTGCCCGGCACCAGGTCGGCCGACCGGGCGGCGGAGAACGCGGCGGCCGCGGACCTCGTCCTGACCGCGGCCGACCTCGCCGAGATCGCCGCGCTGCCGGCGGCCCAGGGGTCGTGGGACTGACCCCGCGGGTCCATACGGCTGGGCCGTGTGAGGAAGGCGGCACCGTCCGCACGGTAGGCGGAGCCCGCGGTGCCCGACCCTCCCCCACGACCCAGGGCTCGTGGAACTGACCCCACGACTCCCTACGGCTCGGCCGTGTGAGGAAGGCGGCACCGTCCGCACGGTAGGCGGAGCCCGCGGTGCCCGACCCTCCCCCACGACCCAGGGCTCGTGGAACTGACCCCACGACTCCCTACGGCTCGGCCGTGTGAGGAAGGCGGCACCGTCCGCCCGGTGGACGGAGCCCGCGGTGCCCGACCCTCCCCCACGACCCAGGGCTCATGGGCCCCCAGATCGCAAGGCGATACGGGCGCCCCCAGCCGTCAGGCGAGGGGAGACTCCCCCACACGGCCAGGGCCCACCGGAATCCGCGGCGAAGCGGCCCCGGCGGGTCCGGGGGCCCCGGCGAACCCGGGTCCCCGGCACCGGACGCCGGTTCACCGATGCCCCCGCTGCCCGTCCGGCCGCGTGCCGCTGTCCCGCTGATCGTGAACGGGCCCTTCACCAGGGCGAGATGTGGTGTGCTTGGCTGGTGGGGGCCCGGCGGAACCGGGTCCGGCAGAACTGGTGGATCGACGGTTGCGGGAGCTGACGGTGAAGGCTAGCGGCAGGTCCGTACGGGCGTCGGCGCGCGGTGGGGCGTGGGTCGCGGGGGTGCTGGCGGCGGTACTGGTCGGCGGGTGCTCCTCGTCGGCCTCGCCCAACCTGGCGCATCCGACGGGGCGCAGCGCACCCGCCTTGCCGCCCGCGGGCGGCAGTGCCGCGCCCTCCGGGGGCGCGACCCCGTCCGCCCCGGCGTCCACGCCGCCCGCGAAGGGCACCGTGAAGGTCACCGCCACCGTCGCGACCGGGCTGAGCGCCCCCTGGGGCCTGGTCCAACTCCCCGACGACAGCCTGCTGGTGGCCGCCCGCGACACCGGCCGGATCTCACGGATCGACCCCAAGACGCACTCCGTCACCCAGATCGGCCTGGTGCCCGGCGTCACCCACACCAAGGGCGGCGAGAACGGCCTGCTGGGGCTGGCGGTCTCACCGGACTACGGCTCCGACCACCTCGTCTACGCCTACTTCTCGACCGAGTCCGACAACCGCATCGCCAGCTTCCTGTACGACCCGTCGCGGCCCAAGGGTGAGCAACTGGGCGCGCCCGACACGATCCTGCGCGGCATCCCCACCGGTTCCCTGCACAACGGCGGCCGGATCGCCTTCGGGCCCGACGGCGACCTCTACGCGGGCACCGGCGAGACCGGGCAGCGGTCGCTCGCGCAGAACATGTCCTCGCTCGGCGGCAAGATCCTGCGGATGACGCCGGACGGCGAGGTGCCCACCGACAACCCGACGCCCGGCTCGCTCGTCTACTCCCCCGGCCACCGCAACGTCCAGGGCCTGGCCTGGGACGACCAAGGGCGGCTGTGGGCCTCGGAGTTCGGGCAGGACACCTGGGACGAGCTGAACCGGATCGAGCCGGGCAAGAACTACGGCTGGCCCACCGTCGAGGGCATCGCCCACCACCCGGGCTTCGTCGACCCGGTCGAGCAGTGGCACCCCGCCGACGCCTCGCCCAGCGGCATCGCCTACGCGGCGGGCTGCATCTGGATGGCCTCCCTCAAGGGCGGCCGGCTGTGGCGTGTCCCGCTGGCCGGGGCCAAGGCGTCCGCCGCACCCCAGGCGTTCCTCGACGGCAAGTACGGTCGGCTGCGTACCGTCGTCGCGCTCGACGACCACACGCTGCTGCTCACCACGAGCAACACCGACGACCGCGGCACCGCGCACTCCGGCGACGACCGCGTCCTCCGACTCACCGTCTCCTGAACCGTCTCCTGACCCCGCCGACGGCCAACCAGGCGGCGCGCGACCGGGCCGCAGGCAAGCAGCGGCCGGGCGGCCGCCGCAAGGGGCCGCTGCTCCCGGCGGCGCTCGGCCCTCGCGCTATCGCGCTATCGCGCCTTCGGGAAGAGCTGGAGGCGATGGGTGAGCGCCGCGGCCTCCGTGCGGGTGGACACGGACATCTTGGCGAGGATGTTGGAGACGTGGACGCTCGCCGTCTTCGGGGAGATGAACAGTTCCTCGGCGATCTGCCGGTTGGTACGGCCGTCGGCCACCAGGCGCAGCACATCGCGCTCGCGGGCGGTGAGCCCGAGGGTGCGGACCGGGTCCTCGGGGGCGGTGCGCAGCCGCGCGCGCTGGGCGAGCTCGGCGACCCGCCCGGCCAGCGGCACCGCACCGATCCCGGTGGCGGTGGCGGTGGCGAGGCCGAGCAGGCGGCCGGCCTCGTCGCGCGCGCCGGCTCCGCCCTCGGCGAGCAGGGCCTCGGCGCGGCACAGCCGGACCCGGGCCAGTTCGAGCGGCCGCTCCTCGGCGGCGAAGGCATCCTCGGCCGCGGCCCACAACGCGGTGTCGTCGCCCACGAGTTCGGCGTCGAGCAGTGCCGCGTAGGCCCGGCTCAGCGAGGTGGGCCGGGCCAGCTGCGCCGCGGCGGAGCGTACGGCCTCGGGGTCGATGCGCGCGCCGGTGACCATGATCGGCCAGGCGAACCGGGACGAGCCGAGCGGGAAGCCGTGCGTGATCGCGCGTGCCAGTTCCGCGCCGGCGTCGGCGGTCCGGCCCTGGGCGAGCGCGACTCGCATGCCGAGCAGCATCAGCGGCAGTTGGTGCTGCGGCTGGCTGTCACTGCGCAGCCCGTCCGCGGCGGCGGCAAGGTGCCCGGCGGCGGCGTCGATGTCGCCGGTGATGAGGGCGAGGAAGCCGAACAGCAGCTCGCCGCCCGCCTTCAGATAGGCGCTGGGGACCAGCCGGTTGGCCTCGGTGAGGCAGGCCGCCGCCTCGTCCAGGCGGCCGAGCGAGAGCAGCGACTCGCCCTCGTCGAGGAGCATCCAGGATCGGGTCAGCCCGGAGATCTGGGAGTCCGCGAGGGTCTGCCCGGCGCGGGCCACCCGCAGCGCGTCCACGGATCGGCCGGCGCCTTCGAGCACGGAGGCGAGGTTGCCGTGCGCGCGGGCGATGAGGCTCGGCAGCGACAACTTGACGACCTGTGCCAGCACGTCCTCCATCTCGGCGATGCCGCCTTCGACGTCGCCGCAGTCGGCCTGGAGGACGCCGAGGGTGATCCGTGCCTGGAACTCGGTGTCGCGGGTCCCGGCCCGCCGGGCGAACTCGACGGCCTGCTCGGCGGCGGTGATGCCCGCGGCACTGGGGTTGTGGATCATGATCCAGCCGGCGGTCTGCGCCAGCACCTCGGCGTGCGCGGCCGACGACGGCAACCCGCGGACCAGCTCCTGTGCCCTGCCCAGCTCCTCCCAGCCGTCGCCGCGGCCCAGGTCCTCGATCAGCCGGGAGCGCTGGGACCAGAACCAGGCGGCCCGCAGCGGGTCCTGCGCACCGTCCAGCTCGATCAGCCGCAGCGCCCGCTTGGCCATCGTGTAGGCGCGTTCGCGCTCGCCGCCGAGCCGGGCGGCGACGGTGATCTCGGCGAGCAGGTCCAGGAAGTGGATCGGCCGTTCCGGGTCGCCGGTACGGGCCGCCGAGGTGTACTCGGCGCGGACCAGTGGGGCGTACGCCTCGACGAAGTCGGCCAGCCGCAGCGCTTCTCGGACCTCGGCGGGCGCGGTGTCCCACAGTTCGAGGGCGCGTTCCAGCAGGCGGTACTGCTCGGCGTAGGCGCGCCGGTCGCGGGCCTCGACGGCGGCGCGCAGCACGGCGGGCAGCGCCTTGGCCGGGTCGTGTGCGGCGTACCAGAAGCTGGCCAGCCGGGCGGCGCGCTCGCCGGCCCGGACCAGGGACGGGTCGGCTTCGATCGCCTCCGCGTAGCGGCGGTTGATCCGGCTGCGCTCGCCGGGCAGCAGGTCGTCGCCGACCGCCTCGCGGACCAGGGAGTGGCGGAAGCGGTAGCCGTCGCCGTCGTCGGAGGGCAGCAGGATGTTGGCGCCGACGGCGGTGCGCAGCGCGTCGAGCAGGTCGTCCTCGCTCAGGCCGGTGATGGCGTCCAGCAGGCGGTACTCGACGGCGTTGCCGCCTTCGGCGACGAACTTCGCGACCCGCTGGGCCGATTCGGTCAGCTGCTCGACGCGGACCAGCAGCAGGTCGCGCAGGGAGTCGCTGATGCCGCTGAGGCAGTCGCCGCGGATGCTGCAGGCCAGTTCCTCGACGAAGAAGGGGTTGCCGTCGGAGCGGGCGAACACGTCGTCGACCACCGCCTCGCCCGGGGTCTCGGCGAGGATCGCGGTGAGCTGGCGCCCCACCTCGTCGCGGCTGAAGCGGCTCAGCTCGATGCGCTCGACGGTACGCAGCCGGTCGGTCTCGGCGAGGAACGGCCGCAGCGGGTGCCGGCGGTGGATGTCGTCGCTGCGGTAGGTGGCGGCGATCAGCAACCGGGCGCGCTGCACCGAGCGGAACAGGTAGGAGAGCAGTTCGCGGGTGGAGCGGTCGGCCCAGTGCAGGTCCTCGACGACCACGACGAGGGTGCGGTCGGCGCCCAGCCGCTCCAGCAGGCGGGCGGTGAGTTCGAAGAGCCGGACCCGGCCCTCCTCGTCGTGCTGGTCGCGGCGGCCGGCGCCGCTGTCCCCCAGTTCGGGCAGCAGCCGGGCGAGTTCGGCCTCCTGGCCGGCCACGGCGCTGGTCAGCTCGGTGCCGAGGGTGCGGTAGAGGTGGCGCAGCGCGGTCGAGACCGGCGCGAAGGGCAGGCCCTCCGCGCCGATCTCCACACAGCCACCGATGGCGGTGACGGCCCCCGCTGCACGCGCCGCCGCCATGAACTCCTCGGTGAGCCGGGTCTTGCCGACGCCCGCCTCGCCGCCGATGAGCACCGCCTGCGGCTCGCAGCCGTCGGCGGCGGACAGCGCGGCGACAAGCCGGGCCAGTTCGGTGTCGCGGCCGATGAACTCGGGGCTGAGGGACTGCGTCTGCACGTTTCCGAGCATCGCACGCCCGGCGCCTGTAGCGACACCGATTACGGCCCGGGGTGCGGTGGCGGGCCCGTTCCTCGCCGCACCCCGGGTCGCCGGCTGGGTGGTCATGCCGCGCCACGCGGGCTCGGGGCCCGGTGGACGCGGCCGAGGGAGCCCGCGCCGGAGCGATCGGTGGAACCGACCCGGGAGGTGCCGGCGCGATCGGAGGGAGACGCCCCCTCGGCGTCCGTGCGCGCCGCGGTGTGCGGCTGGGCGCGGCGCGCCTGGGCGCGGGCCCGGCGCTGCGCGGCGCGACCGGCCTTCGCCTCCTCGACGAGGCGACGCTCATCGGCGCGACGGCGGAGTTCGGCGCTACGGGCCTGGTGGAGTTCGTAAGCAAACATCTGGCTGCTCCTTGGAAGTGCTGCTCTCTTTGTGCCTCCTAGCTTCGTCTCCAAGGGGGGTCGGCCACATCGGGCAGCTTCCCGAAGTTCCGCTGCCTGCCGGGGCCTTCATGTGCCTAGGCGGCCGCACGATCTGCCTAGGCAGTACTCAGATGCGCCTTAGCCGGTGCCTTATCCGAACGCGCGGGGCCTTAGACGCCTTATAGGACACCTGAGGGCGCCTTAGTCGGCGTCGAACGGACTGAGCCGGACCGCGCCCGGGTACGGGCACGCGCCGGGGTCACGCGCCCCGGTGATCCGCCGCGGTCATACGGTGACGCGCCCCGCGGGTGGCTCGACCGCGGTCAGGGCGCCTGCGGGTACCGTGCCCGGCGGCACGGCGCCCGGTGGCACGGCGCCGGCCGGTGACGGGACGGGTGCGGCGGCGGGCGGCCGCGCGGTCGGCACCGTCTCGATGTTGAGCTGCGGCAGCCGTCGGTCCAGCCAGCCCGGCAGCCACCAGTTGGCCGGGCCGAGCAGGTGCATCAGCGCCGGGACCAGCAGGGTGCGCAGCACGAAGGCGTCGAGGGCGACCGCCGCGGCCAGGCCGATGCCGAACATCGCGATCACCCGGTCCCCGCTGAGCACGAACGCCAGGAAGACCGCGACCATGATGACCGCCGCGGAGTTGATCACGCGGCTGGTCTCGGCGAGCCCCACGCGTACCGCCCGGCGGTTGTCCCGGGTCTCCCGCCACTCCTCGTACATCCGGCTGACCAGGAAGACCTGGTAGTCCATGGAGAGCCCGAACAGCACCGGGACGAGGATCACCGGCAGGAACGGTTCGATCGGCCCGGCCCGGCCCAGGCCCAGCCATTCGCTGCCCCAGCCCCACTGGAAGATCGCGGTGACCACGCCGAAGGAGGAGGCGACGGCGGCGACGTTCATCACCGCGGCCTTGACCGGGACGCCGATCGAGCGGAACGCGAGCAGCAGGAGCAGGCAGCCCAGCCCCACCACGCAGCCGACGAAGAGCGGGAGCTTCCCGATCACCACCGCGGCGAAGTCGTCGTAGCTGGCCGTGGAACCACCGACGTAGACCTGGAGGTCGGTGCCCTTCTCCGCGGTCGGCAGCACGTCGTGGCGCAGTTCGTCGACCAGGTGGGAGGTGGCGGTGGACTGCGGGGAGCTGTCGGGCACCACCGTGATGACGCCGGTGCTGCCGGAGGCGTCGATGTCGGGGCCGCTGACGGAGGCGACGCCTGGGGTGTCCCGGAGGGTCTGCGGCAGGTGTTCGAGGGCGACCAGCGCGCCCGCGCTGTCGGTGGTGGCCACCAGGGTGAGCGGGCCGTTGGTGCCGGGCCCGAAGCCGTCGGCGAGCAGGTCGTACGCCTTGCGGGTGGTCGCGGTGGAGGGGTCGTTGCCCTGGTCGGAGGTGCCCATGTGCAGCGAGAAGGTGGGCAGCGCGAGCACCACCATGACGACGGCGGCGAGCGCGCCGAGCAGCCGTGGGTGCCGGGAGACGAACCCGGACCAGCGCGCGGCGACGCCGGTGGCCGGCTGCGCGGGGGTGTCGGCGCCGCGGCAACCGGCGTGCTCCTCGGATCGGCGGTGCTGCGCGGCCTGGCAGCCGCCGCCGTGTGCCAGCGCCCGCCGCTCCCTGCTGCTGAGCGCCCGTTGGCCTATGAAGCCGAGCAGCGCGGGCAGCAGCGTCACCGACGCGGCCACCGTGAGCAGGACCGTCAGCGAGGCGGCGACCGCGACGCCGTTGAGGAAGCTGAGCCGGAGCAGCAGCATGCCGAGCACCGCCACGCACACCGTGCCGCCGGCGAAGACCACGGCCTTGCCGGTGGTGGCCACCGCCTCCTCGGCGGCCCGGGCGACGGACAGCCCGCGTTTGAGGCCCTTGCGGTGCCGGGTGACGATGAACAGCGCGTAGTCGATGCCGACGCCCAGCCCGATGAGCATGCCGAGCATGGGGGCGAAGTCGGCGACGGTCATCGCGTGGCCGAGCAGCACGGTGCCCATGTAGGCGGTGCCGCAGCCGATCAGCGCGGTGGCGATCGGCAGCAGCATCGCCGCGAACGACCCGAAGGCGACCAGCAGCACCACCGCGGCCACCGCGACCCCCACCACCTCGCTCAGGTGGGCGCTGGCCGCCTCGGTGTTGCCGACCGCCTCACCGCCGAGTTCGACCTCCAGGCCGGGTCCCTGGCCCGCCTTGGCGGTGTCCACCAGCGCCTGGGCCTGGCCGCGGCTGACGCCGTCGGCGTCCTTGCCGTAGCCGACGGTGGCGTAGGCGGTGTGGCCGTCGGAGCTGATCTGGGCGGCGCCCGAGGAGCCGTAGGGGCTGATCACGGAGGTGACGCCGGGCAGGGCGCGGGCCTGGTCGAGCACCTTCGTCATGGTCTGCTCGACGGCGCCGGCGCGTACCGTGCCGTGCTCGGTGTGCCACACGATCGAGTCGGAGTCGCCGGCCTGTCCGGGGAACGCGGTTCGCAGCAGGTCCGCGGCGTGGCTGGACTCGGTGTTCGGCGCTTCGTACTTCTGGGAGTACGCGGAGCCGGCGACCGTGGCAGCGGCGGTGAGTCCCACGAGTGCGGTGAGCCACAGCAGGACGACGGTGAGTCGGCGGCTGAGGCACCACCGGGCGAGTACGGCCATGGGCTGCTGTCCCCTTGCGGGTGCGGTTGCGTGGTCGGTACGCCCCGCGTGTCCCGTGGCGATACGTGCCGCCTACTGTGCCAGGAGAAAGAGATCCTTTGCGGCTTTCGTGCTGCTCCTCACAACTGTCCGAAAAGGATAAAGGCGGCACCCCCGGATCGGGGGTGCCGCCTCCTCGGGCGTGTCGTCCAGGTCGCCCTGGAGACGTCCTCCGGGTCAGCCCTGGAGCTTCTCCAGCACCAGTTCGCGCACCCGCTTGGCGTCCGCCTGGCCGCGGGTCAGCTTCATGACCGCGCCGATCAGCGCGCCGGCCGCCGCGAGGTTGCCGCCGCGGATCTTCTCGGCGACCGCCGCGTTGTCCGCGATGGCCTGGTCGACGGCCGCACCGAGCGCGCCGTCGTCGGAGACGACCTTCAGCCCGCGCTTGTCGACCACCTGGTCCGGGTCGCCCTCGCCGGCCAGCACGCCCTCGATGACCTGCCGGGCCAGCTTGTCGTTGAGATCGCCGGCCGCCACCAGCGCGGCGACCCTGGCCACCTGCGCCGGGGTGATCGCCAGCGCGGACAGCTCCGCACCGGTCTCGTTGGCGTGCCGGGCCAGTTCGCCCATCCACCACTTGCGGGCCGAGGCCGCGTCCGCGCCCTCGTCGATGGTGGCCGTGATCAGGTCGATCGCACCGGCGTTGAGCGCGGACTGCATCTCGAAGTCGGAGATGCCCCACTCCTGCTTGAGCCGCCCTCGGCGGGCCAGCGGCAGTTCGGGCAGCCCGGCCCGCAGTTCCTCGACCCACTCGCGAGCCGGGGCGACCGGCACCAGGTCCGGCTCGGGGAAGTAGCGGTAGTCCTCCGCCTCCTCCTTGATCCGGCCGGAGGCGGTGGAGCCGTCCTCCTCGTGGAAGTGCCGGGTCTCCTGCACGATGGTGCCGCCCGAGGAGAGCACCGCGGCGTGCCGCTGGATCTCGAAGCGGGCCGCCCGCTCCACGCTGCGCAGCGAGTTGACGTTCTTCGTCTCGCTGCGGGTGCCGAACTTCTCCCGGCCGTGCGGGCGCAGGCTCAGGTTGACGTCGCAGCGCATCTGGCCCATTTCCATCCGGGCCTCGGACACCCCCAACGCCTTGATCAGCTCGCGCAGTTCGGCGACGTAGGCGCGGGCCACCTCCGGTGCGCGGGCGCCGGCGCCCTCGATCGGCTTGGTGACGATCTCGATCAGCGGGATGCCGGCCCGGTTGTAGTCCAGCAGGGAGTGCGAGGCACCGTGGATACGGCCGGTCGCGCCGCCGATGTGGGTGGACTTGCCGGTGTCCTCCTCCATGTGGGCGCGCTCGATGAGCACCCGGAAGATCTCGCCGTCCTCCAGCTGGACGTCCAGGTAGCCGTTGAAGGCGATCGGCTCGTCGTACTGCGAGGTCTGGAAGTTCTTCGGCATGTCCGGGTAGAAGTAGTTCTTCCGGGCGAACCGGCACCATTCGGCGATCTCGCAGTTGAGCGCCAGGCCGATCTTGATGGCGGACTCGATGCCGATCTCGTTGACCACCGGCAGCGCGCCCGGCAGGCCCAGGCAGGTCGGGCAGACCTGCGAGTTGGGCTCGGCGCCGAGCTCGGTGGAGCAGCCGCAGAACATCTTCGTCCGCGTGCCGAGCTCCACGTGGACTTCCAGGCCCATCACCGGGTCGTACGACGCGAGCGCGTCCTCGTAGGACAGCAGGTCCGTGACGGTCACTGTTCCCTGTACCTCTTCTCCGTCGGTCCGTCAGTCCGCAAGGACGTCGTCATCGCTCAGCCGGCGCAGCTCGCGTACGAGCAGCACGATGCCGGTGGTCACCGCGGCGGCGCGCAGCACGGCGTCGATCAGCTGGAGGTTGTCCTCCTCGCTGCGGGCGGAACGCACCTTCTTCACCGCGGTGAAGGCGCTGAACAGCGAGGTGCCGATGGACAGGTAGGTGCCCCTCTTGCTCTTGCCGCCCTTGGCCGACAGGTCCGCCGAACCGTTGTGCTTGCCGCTGGTGCTCTTCGCCGCGGACTTCGTCTGGGTGCTCATAGCTGCGGTGCCTCCTCAAGTAGCGGGTGGCCCCACTTCGACACGAAGGCGGCCTCTACTGCGGCGCCGACCCGGTAGAGCCGGTCGTCCTTGAGCGCGGGCGCGATGATCTGCAGGCCCACCGGGAGACCATCCTCCGGGGCGAGGCCGCACGGCAGCGACATCGCCGCGTTGCCGGCCAGGTTGACCGGGATGGTGCACAGGTCGGCGAGGTACATCGCCAGCGGGTCGTCCGCGCGCTCGCCGATCGGGAACGCCGTGGTGGGCGTGGTGGGCGAGACGATGACGTCCACCTGCTCGAAGGCGCGCTCGAAGTCGCGGGTGATCAGGGTGCGGACCTTCTGCGCGGAGCCGTAGTAGGCGTCGTAGTAGCCGGAGCTGAGCGCGTAGGTGCCGAGGATGACGCGGCGCTTGACCTCGGGGCCGAAGCCGGCCTCGCGGGTCAGCGCGGTGACCTCCTCCGCGGACTTGGTCCCATCGTCGCCGACCCGCAGGCCGTAGCGCATGGCGTCGAAGCGGGCCAGGTTGCTGGAGCACTCCGACGGCGCGATCAGGTAGTACGCCGCCAGCGCGTACGTGAACGACGGGCAGGACAGCTCGACGATCTCGGCGCCCAGCTCGCGCAGCAGTTCCACTGACTCGTCGAACCGCTGGACCACGCCGGCCTGGTAGCCCTCGCCGCCGAACTCCTGGATGACGCCGATCCGCAGGCCCTTGACGTCGCCGTTGCGGGCGGCCTCGACCACCGGCGGCACCGGGACGTCGACCGAGGTGGAGTCCATCGGGTCGTGGCCGGCGATCACCTCGTGCAGCAGCGCCGCGTCCAGCACGGTGCGCGCGCACGGGCCGCCCTGGTCGAGCGAGGAGGAGAAGGCGACCATGCCGTAGCGGGAGACCCCGCCGTAGGTCGGCTTCACCCCTACGGTGGCGGTGACCGCGGCGGGCTGCCGGATCGAGCCGCCGGTGTCGGTGCCGATCGCCAGCGGCGCCTGGTACGAGGCGAGCGCCGCGGCCGAGCCGCCGCCCGAGCCGCCCGGGATACGGGTGAGGTCCCACGGGTTGCCGGTCGGGCCGTACGCGCTGTTCTCGGTGGAGGAGCCCATCGCGAACTCGTCCATGTTGGTCTTGCCGAGGATCACCACGTCGGCGGCCTTCAGCTTCCTGGTGACCGTCGCGTCGTACGGCGGCAGCCAGCCCTCCAGGATCTTGGAGCCGACGGTGGTCGGTACGCCCTCGGTGGTGAAGATGTCCTTCAGCGCCAGCGGCACCCCGGCGAGCGGGCCCAGCTCCTGCCCGGCGGCGCGCTTGGCGTCCACCGCGCGGGCCTGGGCGAGCGCGCCCTCCCGGTCCACGTGCAGATACGCGTGCACCTTCTCGTCCACGGCCTCGATCCGGGCCAGGTGCGCCTCGGTCACCTCGACCGCGGTCAGCTCGCCGGACGCGATCTTCTGCGCCGTCTCGGCGGCGGTGAGCCTGATGATGTCCGTCACGGCGTCAGTCCTCCCCCAGGATCTGCGGGACCTTGAAGCGCTGCTGCTCCTGCGCGGGCGCACCCGACAGCGCCTGCTGCGGGGTCAGCGACGGCCGGACGGTGTCCGAGCGCATCACGTTGGTCAGGGGCAGCGGGTGAGAGGTCGGCGGGACGTCCTCGCCGGCCACCTCGGATACACGGGCTACGGCGCCGATGATGTCGTCGAGCTGTCCGGCGAAGTGGTCCAACTCTTCGCGTGACAGCTCCATCCGCGCCAGCCGGCCGAGGTGGGCGACCTCCTCGGGCGTGATGCCAGGCATGCAGCGGTCCTCTGCGGGGTGAGATGTCAATGGGTGCCCAATCCTACGGTGCCCCGCGGAAGTCCCCGCACCCCGTTTCCCCCCCGGGGGGGTGCCTCCGCGGAAGCGGGTACGGACCAGGGGCGCTACGCCCGCTTCGCGGGAAGCGCCGCCGCGGGCCGCTGCCAGCCGCGGTCCCCCCGCGCCTGAAGCCAGTGCGTCGCCTCCTGCTCGGGCATCGCGGCGGCGACCAGCCACCCCTGCACCGCATCGCACCGCAGGTCCCGCAGCCGCTCCCACGTCTCGTCGTCCTCGACTCCCTCGGCCACGACCATGAGCCCGAGGGAGTGCGCGAGGTCGATGGTGCAGCGCACGATCTCCGCGTCCTCGGCGTCCGCGATCAGCCGGGCCACGAACGAGCGGTCGATCTTCAGCTCGCTGACCGGCAGCCGCCGCAGGTGCACCAGCGACGAGTAGCCCGTGCCGAAGTCGTCCAGGGACATCTTCACGCCGTGTCCGGTGAGCCCGTTGAGCGTGTCGGCGGCACGCTGCGGGTCCTCCAGCAGGACGTGCTCGGTGATCTCCAGCTGGAGGGAGCCGGGCGGCACCTGGTGGCGGGCCAGCCGCGCGGCCACCGCCCCGGCGAACCCCGGACTGTGCACGTCGCGCGGCGAGACGTTGACGGCGACCGGGACGTCCAGGCCCATCGCCCGCCACCGGGCGATCTGGGCGAGCGCGGTGTCCAGGACGTACTCGGTGAGCCGCGGCATCAGCCCGGAGGTCTCCGCCATCGCGATGAACTCCTCCGGGTTGACCCGGCCCCGCTCGGGGTGCTCCCAGCGGACCAGCGCCTCGAGCCCGGCCACCTGGCCGTCGAACCGCACCTTCGGCTGGTAGTGGAGTTCGACGTCGCCCGCGTCCAGCGCCCTGCGCAGGTCGCCGAGCAGTCCCAGCCGGTCGGGGGTGTTGGCGTCGCGGGTGGCCTCGTAGACCTCCGCGCCGCTGCGGTCCCGCTTCGCCTGGTACATCGCCACGTCGGCGCGGCGCAGCAGCCCTTCCGCGTCGGACGCGTGCTCGGGGAAGACGCTGACGCCGGCGCTGGCCTCCAGCACCAGCGTCAGCCCGTCGAGGCTGAGGGGTGAGCCGAGCGCGGCGACCAGGGTGCGGGCGATCCGCTGCGCGCGGGTGGCGGAGTCGCAGGCGGGCAGCAGCACCGCGAACTCGTCGCCGCCGAGCCGGGCCGCCTCGGCGCCGCGCGGCAGGGCCAGCCGCAGCCGGTCGGCGACCTGGAGCAGCAGCCGGTCGCCGGCCAGGTGCCCGAGGGTGTCGTTGACCGACCGGAACTTGTCGAGGTCGATGAGGATCAGCCCGACCCGGCCCCAGCCCGCGGGCGCGGGCTCGCCCGGCTCGGCGCGGCCGACGGTCCGCGCGGCGTCGATCGCGGACCAGGTGCGCTCCAGCAGCCACTGGCGGTTGGGCAGGCCGGTGAGCGGGTCGCGCAACTGCTCCTCGGCGCGGGCGTGCACGATCCACAGCGTGGAGTCGAGCGCGATCAGCGGGACCGCGAAGAGCGGCAGCAGCGCCGGCTGGTCGCAGGCGACGACGAGGATCAGCGGGGAGATGCCGAGCAGGGCCGCGCCGACCAGCCCCTGCCGGACCAGCGCGGTGCGCGCCACCGTGGGCAGCCCGCCGCGCGGCGCGAACGCGGCCCACAGCAGCACCCGGGTCGCCGCGAGGTAGGCCAGTGCGGTGACCACGACGCAGGGCAGCGCCGACCAGCCCCAGTCGGCCGTCGTCCAGGGGTGCGCCACGGACGGGTGGATGCCGAACAGGTCGAGGCTGAGCGCGCCGGCGCCGATGCCGAGGATGTCGATCGCGCCGTGCAGCCCGGCCTGCCGCCAGTGGTGCCGGCGGGCGGCGCCGACCAGCACCACCACCGCGAGGCTGACCAGCACCGCGGGCACCCAGCCGAACAGCAGCAGCACCGCGAGCACGAGGGCGGCACCGGAACCGGTGCCGCCCCACCAGCGGTCGCGCCCCATCGCGACGAGATGGCCGACGATGATCCCGCTGAGGACGGCGAGCGCCCAGCCGATCCGGCCGCCGGGGAACAGCGCGTCGCCGTTGTCCAGCAGCCGGCCCACACCGGCGGCCAGCGCGGCGGCCGCGGCGACCAGTACGGCCCACCGCACCAAGGGCGCCGGGCTCGCGGGGAGAACGGGCGCGGCCACGCTGCTTCGGGGCAGCCGTGCCGCTCCGGCACTCTCCGTGGGTTCCATACCCGTGTCCCTCTCACAGCCCATGAAGCAAGCAGGTGCGCGGGTGCCGGGGGACGCGGTTCGGCCGATGGGCCGCCGCGATCCTGCCGCCCCGACAGGAGCGCTCCTCAACAGTAGGCCGCGACAGCGCGCCGCGGGCACCGATCGGCCGTCAATGCTTCAGTGCGCCCCGGTGGGTTCGCGCCCGAACTCCCCCGTCTGATATAGGCCGATCGGGTGACATGTGGCGCTAGGGCCTGTCGTTTGGATCTCCGTGGATGAAGGAGCGGCGTCCGGTGCGTGCAACTGCAAGGCGGAGGAGGGAGACGACGCGGAGCGTCGGCGACCGACGAGAACGCGGCAGATGTGCGTGCCGGACGCCGCGACGCCGCGGAGATCCGAACGACAGGCCCTAGGTCAGTCTGATTCGCCGTCGGATGCCGTGCCTGGGGCGGGATCGGACGGCGTGTCGGCGGCCGGCGCCGGATCATCGGCTGCCGGGTCCGGGTCGGACGCCTGCTCCGGGTCGGACGCCGGCTCCGGCGGGTTCACCGCCATCGCGCGGGCCGCGTCGGCACCCTGTTCGAGGAGGACCCCGAAGCCGGCCTCGTCGAGGATCGGGACCTTCAGCTGGACCGCCTTGTCGTACTTCGACCCGGGGTTGTCGCCGACCACCACGAAGTGCGTCTTCTTCGAGACCGCGCTGGTGACCTTCGCGCCTCGGCCGCCCAGTTCGTCCTTCGCGCCGTCGCGGGTGTGCCCGGTGAGCGTGCCGGTCACCACCACGGTCAGTCCCTCCAGGGGCCTGGGGCCCTCGTCGGAACCCTCCTCGGTGAACTTCACGCCGGCCGCGCGCCACTTCTCGATGATCTCCAGGTGCCAGTCCACCGCGAACCACTGCTTGAGCGAGGCGGCGATGGTCGGCCCGACCCCGTCGACCGCGGCCAGCTCGGCCTCCTCGGCGTCCTTGATCCGGTCCAGGTCGCGGAACTCGCGGGCGAGCGCCTCGGCGGCCACCGGGCCGACGTGGCGGATGGACAGGCCGGTGATCACCCGGGCCAGCGGGCGCTCCTTGGCGGCCGCGATGTTCTCCAGCATGGACAGCGCGTTCTTCTTCGGCTCGCCCTTCTGGTTGGCGAAGAAGGTGACGACCTTCTCCTCGCCGGTCTCCGGGTCGCGCTTGGGCAGCCCGCTGTCCTGGTCCAGGACGTAGGAGCGGATCGGCAGCAGGCGCTCGATGTCGAGGTCGAAGAGGTCACCCTCGTCGGCCATCGGCGGCTGGTCGGGGGCGAGCGGCTGGGTGAGCGCGGTCGCCGCGACGTATCCGAGCGCTTCGATGTCCAGGCACCGGCGGCCGGCGAGGTAGAAGATCCGCTCGCGCAACTGGGCCGGGCAGCGCCGCGCGTTGGGGCAGCGCAGGTCGATGTCGCCTTCCTTCATGGGCTGGAGGGCGGTGCCGCACTCGGGGCACTCGGCGGGCATCGCGAACTCCCGCTCGCTGCCGTCCCGCAGGTCCGCCACCGGGCCCAGGATCTCCGGGATGACGTCGCCGGCCTTGCGCAGCACCACGGTGTCGCCGATCAGGACGCCCTTCTTCTTCACCACCTCCTGGTTGTGCAGGGTGGCGAACTCGACCTCGGAGCCGGCCACGGTGACCGGTTCCACCACTGCGTACGGCGTCACCCGGCCGGTGCGGCCGACGCCGACCCGGATGTCCACGAGCTTGGTGTTGACCTCCTCCGGGGCGTACTTCCAGGCGATGGCCCAGCGCGGGGCGCGCGAGGTGGAGCCGAGCCGGCCCTGGAGCGGGATCTCGTCCACCTTGACGACGACGCCGTCGATCTCGTGCTCGACGTCGTGGCGGTGCTCGCCGTAGTACGCGATGAACTCGCGGACGGCGGCCAGCGAGTCGACCACCTTGTTGTAGCGGGCGGTGGGCAGGCCCCACTCGTGGAGGAGGGCGTAGGCGTGCGACTGGCAGTCGATGTCGAAGCCCTCGCGGGCGCCGATGCCGTGCACCACCATGCGCAGCGGGCGGGTGGCGGTGATCCGGGGGTCCTTCTGGCGCAGTGAGCCGGCCGCCGCGTTCCGCGGGTTGGCGAACGGCTTGTCGCCGCCTTCGACCAGCCGGGCGTTGAGCTCCTCGAACTTCTCGCCGGGGAAGTAGACCTCGCCGCGGATCTCGACCAGGTCGGGCACCCGGTCGCCGGCCAGCCGGTCGGGGATGTCGGCGATAGTGCGGACGTTGGGCGTGATGTCCTCGCCGGTGCGGCCGTCGCCGCGGGTGGCGGCGCGGGTGAGCCGGCCCTGTTCGTACGTCAGGTTGACCGCGAGGCCGTCGACCTTCAGCTCGCACAGGAAGTGGTACGGGCTGCGGGTGTTGTCCGGCGGGCCCAGCTCGGCCGCGACCCGGTCGGCCCAGGTGGTCAACTCCTCGTCGCTGAAGGCGTTGTCCAGCGAGAGCAGGCGCTCGCGGTGCTGGACCGAGGTGAACTCGGTCGCGTAAGCGCCCGCGACCTTCTGGGTGGGCGAGTCGGGGGTGCGCAGCGCCGGGTGCCGCTCCTCGATCGCCTCCAGCCGGCGCAGCAGCCGGTCGAACTCGGCGTCGCTGACGACCGGTGCGTCGTTCACGTAGTAACGGAAGCGGTGCTCCTCGACCTGCTCGGCCAGGCGCGCGTGCTCCTCACGGGCCTCGGCGGGGATGTCCGCCCGGCCGGCCTCCTGCTCGGCTGCCACGTCCGTGTCCCTCCTACCAATCGGGCCGCAAGCGGCCGCACTCCGGCGTCACTCTGGGTTGTCGACGAGCGAGCGTGCCGCCCTCGCGCAGTGCACGAGCGCGGCACGGGCATAGGCCGGTGAGGCCCCCGCCAGACCGCAGGACGGGGTAATGGCGACGGAGGACCCCAACGCCCCCGGTGCCAGTCCCAACCTGCGCCACAGCGCCCGAACACCACTGACGCTACCCGCTGGGTCTGACAACGGGGCATCCGTGCCTGGCACGACACCCGCGAACAGCGCGGTGCCGGCCTCCACGGCCTCGCCGAACGCGTCCCAGTCACGCTCGGTGAGCAGGTCGAAGTCGAAGGAGACCCCGGCGACCCCGGCCCGGCGCAGCAGCGCGAACGGCACCTCGGGGGCGCAGGAGTGGACGCTGACGGCGGCGCCGGCCGCTCCCGCCGCGTCGACCAGGTCGCGCAGCGCGCCCTCGACGACCGCCCGGTCCACCGCGCGGTGGGTGCGGTAGCCGCTGGCGGTCCTGATCTCGCCGCGCAGCACCGCGGTGATGCCCGGCTCGTCCAGTTGCAGCAGGAGAGCGGCGCCCGGCACGCGGCGGCGGACGTCCGCGAGGTGCGCGGTCAGGCCCTCCGCGAGGGACGCGGTCAGGTCGCGGACCGCGCCGGGGTCGCGTAGCGCCGCCTCGCCGTTGTGCAGTTCGACGGCCGAGGCCAGCGTCCACGGGCCGACCGCCTGGATCTTCAACGGGCCCTGGTGTCCTTGCGTGAACTCCTCCAGCGCGTCCAGGTCCTCGCCCAGCCATGACCTGGCCCGCTTGGTGTCGCGCCCCGGTCGGTCCCCGAACCTCCAGCCGCTGGGCTCCACCCGTGCGTACAGCTCCACCAGCAGGCCGAGGGTGCGGCCGATCATGTCCGCGCCCGGGCCGCGGGCCGGCAGCTCGGGCAGGTACGGCAGCGCGCCGACGGCCTCCGTGGCCACCCGGGCGGATTCTCGCGCGTCTCCCCCCGGCATCGAGCCCACGCCTGTCGCGGCGCCCTCGGGCAGGGTGAAACGTTCGCTGGTCTCGGTGGTCGCCTCGGTGCTCACGGTGGCAGCGTAGACGGCTCCCCGCCGCCGGGGTTCGCGTGTCCGCCCCGGGGGGACCGCTTACCGCGCGGGGCGCAGCGTCACGTCGGGGATCGTGGCGTCGCGCGGGAGGTCGAGGACGGAGAGAACCGTCGTGGCGACGGACTCGGGGTCGATCCAGCGCGAGGGGTCGTAGGGCTTGCCCTCCTGCTGGTGGACCTTCTGCTGCATGGGGGTGGCGGTCCGCCCGGGATACACGGTGGTGACGCGTACGCCGTGCGCCTGCTCCTCCGCGCGGAGCGAGTCCGCGAGGGCCCTGAGCCCGTGCTTGCTCGCGGCGTACGCGCTCCACTCGGCGTGTGCCTGGAGCCCGGCGCCGGAGTTGACGAGGACCACGGTGCCCCGGGAGAGCCGGAGTTGGGGCAGCAGCAGCCGGGTGAGTTCGGCGGGCGAGACGAGGTTCACCGCGAGGGTGTGCTCCCACAGCTTCGGGGTGAGGTCGCCGACCGGTCCGAGGTCGACGGTGCCGGCGCTGTGCAGGAGGGAGTCCAGCCGGTCCGGGAGCGCCTGCTTCTCCAGCGCCCAGGACAACCGGGCCGGGACCGCGAGGTCGCCGACGAGGGTCCGCGCCCCGGGGAACGCGTCGGCCAGTTGCCGGGCCCGGCCCGCGTCGCGGGCCAGCAGCCACAGTTCGTCGCCGCGGGCCAGCAGCCTTCGGGCCACCGCCGCGCCGATCCCGGACCCGGCACCGGTGACGAGGTGGACGCTCACGCGTGCTCCTGGAGGTAGGCCAGCGCGTCGGCGCCGTCGTCGGAGAAGTGCACCAGCTCGGAGAGCGGCAAGGGCAGGAAGCCCTCCTCCTCCATCCTGCGGAACTGCGCGGCCAACCCGTCGTAGAAACCCGCGCTGTTGAGCAGGACCACCGGTTTGGCGTGCAGTCCGTGCTTCTTCAGCTCCAGGATCTCCGTCGCCTCGTCGAGCGTGCCGGTGCCGCCGACCATCACCACGATCGCGTCGGAGCGGCGCAGCAGTTCGGCCTTGCGGGTGGCGAGGTCCGGTGCGATCACCATCTCGTCGGCGCCTGCGCGGGCCTTGGCGCGCAGGAACTCGACGGAGACGCCGACCAGCCGCCCGCCGGCCTGCTGCACACCGTCGGCGACGACCTTCATCAGGCCGGACTCCGAGCCGCCCCAGACCAGCGTGTGGCCGGCCCTGCCGAGCAGGTCGGCGAACTCCCGGGCGGGCGCGGTGTAGCGGTCGGGCAGGTCGGCGGCGGAGAGGAACACGCAGATGTTGAGCGGGCGGGTCGGCCGCGGCCCGGCGGCACCGGTGGCGGCAGCGGTGGCCGTGTCGGCAGTGGTGGCCGTGTCGGCCGCGGTGCCGGGTGCCGCACCGGTCACGACGCCGGTCGCCGTGTCGGCCGCGGGGGTGCCCACGGGAGTGGTCGCGGAGTCGTTCGCGGAGCTGGTCACAGAGTCCACCACGGGATCGGTCGTCGGGTCGGTCATGCGGTGCGTCCGGCGGCGGCCGGGGTGGGCCGGTTCCGGCCACGATCCCGGTCGCGATCCCGGTCGCGGTCGGTGGTGGCGATCGTCGCCGAGCCGACGACGCGGGTGCCGTCGTAGAGCACGACCGCCTGACCCGGGGCGATGCCGCGCATCGACTGGGCGAAGGTGACGTGCAGGGTGCCGTCGAGGAGTTCGGCGGTGGCGGTCACCTCCTCGCCGTGGGCGCGCAACTGCGCGGTGTACGCGGCCCGGCCGGTCGGCGGGGTGCCGCACCAGCGCGGGCGGATCGCGGTGAGCGCGGTCACGTCGAGCGCCTCGGCGGGGCCGACGGTGACGGTGTTGTCCACCGGCGAGATGTCCAGGACGTAGCGCGGCTTGCCGTCGTCGGCGGGGACGCCGAGCCGCAGGCCCTTGCGCTGGCCGACGGTGAAGCCGTACGCGCCGGTGTGGGTGCCGACCACCGCGCCGCTCTCGTCGACGATCTCACCCTCGCGGGTGCCGAGCCGCTGGGCGAGGAAGCCCTGGGTGTCGCCGTCGGCGATGAAGCAGATGTCGTGGCTGTCGGGCTTGCGGGCCACCGTGAGGCCGCGGCGCTCGGCCTCGGCGCGGATCTCGTCCTTGGTGGCCGCGGTGTCGCCGAGCGGGAACATCGCGTGGGCGAGCTGCCGCTGGTCCAGGACGCCGAGGACGTAGCTCTGGTCCTTGGCGACGTCGCCGGAGCGGTGCAGTTCGCGGCTGCCGTCGGGGGCGGTGCGCACGGCGGCGTAGTGGCCGGTGCAGACCGCGTCGAAGCCGAGGGCGAGGGCCTTGTCGAGGAGCGCGGCGAACTTGATCTTCTCGTTGCAGCGCAGGCACGGGTTGGGAGTGCGGCCGGCCGCGTACTCGGCGACGAAGTCGTCCACCACGTCCTCGCGGAAGCGGTCGGCGAGGTCCCATACGTAGAAGGGGATGCCGATCACGTCGGCGGCGCGCCGGGCGTCCCGGGAGTCCTCCAGCGTGCAGCAGCCGCGGGCACCGGTACGGAAGCTCTGCGGGTTCGCGGACAGGGCGAGGTGCACCCCGGTCACGTCGTGGCCCGCCTCGGCGGCCCGGGCGGCCGCGACCGCGGAGTCGACGCCGCCGCTCATGGCTGCCAGCACGCGGAGCCGCTGTCGCGGGGGCTCAGTCGGGAAATCGGTCACCCGACCAGGGTAACGGCCCGCCCTCCCCCGCCCGCCCGCCCTTTTCCGGCGCGCGCTCGGCCGGCGCTCGCCGGCGCCCGGCCGGGCTCAGCCCGCGCCGTCCCGGCCCGCCTCGCCGCCGTCCCGGTCGTCGTGCAACGCGCCGACACAGCGGCCGAGCAGGTCCTTGAGCGCGGCGCGCTCCTGGGGCGTGAGCGCGTCGGACATCCGGCGCTCGATACGTACGGCCCGCTGGTCGGCACGGTCGAGAAGCGCCGCTCCCTCGTCGGTGAGGCGGGTCTCCAGCACCTTCTGGTGCCAAGGGTGCGCCGTTCTGGTCACCAACCCCCGCTCTTCGAGGGTCTTCAGGACGGCGGTCATGGCCTGCGGTGTGACCAGGCAGGCCCGAGCCAGCGCGGCGCCTGAGATACCGGGGCTGCCCGAGAGGGCGAACAGCGCGGCGTACTGCGCGACGGTGAGGTCGAGCGGCTTCAGGGCGGCGCCCTTCGCGGCCATCAGGACCTGCTCCGCGCGCTTGATGTCCAGCCCGAGCCGCTCGCCTTCTGGCAGTCCCATACCACCCATCGTACAGATGTGAACTGATGACAAGACTTGAAGATGTATCAATGCCTTGATATATCTCAGGGCATGAGTACCCCGGTCGCACACACGGACCCGCGCCCCCTGCACGGCAAGGTGGTCCTCGTCACCGGCGCCACCCAGGGCATGGGCTGGGACCTCGCCCGCCATCTCGCCGGCGACGGCGCGACCCTCCTGCTGCACGGCCGCGACCCCGGGCGGCTCCAGGAGGCGGTCGAGGCCGTCCGCGCCGCCGCTCCGGGCGCGGCCGCGCGCGGCTACCTCGCCGACCTGGCGGACCTCGACCAGGTGCGGGAGATGGCCGCCCGCGTCATCGACGCGGAACCCCGCCTCGACGTGCTGGTCAACAACGCCGCGGCCGGGGGCGGCAGCGAGCCGGCCCGGCGCGACGTGAGCCGCCAGGGCCACGAACTGCGGTTCGCCGTGAACCACCTGGCGCCCTACGCGCTGATCCGCGCGCTGCTGCCGCTGCTCACCGCCTCGGCGCCCGCGCGCGTCGTCAACGTCGCCTCGATCGGCCAGACACCCGTCGACTTCGACGACGTCATGCTGGAGCGCGGCTACGAGGGGCTCGACGCGTACTGCCGGAGCAAACTCGCGATGATCATGTCCACCTTCGACCTGGCCGAGGAGTTCGCCGACCGCGGGATCACGGTGAACGCCGTACATCCGGCCCACCTCATGGACACCCCGGGCGTGCGCGAGTACGGCTTCACGCCGGTCGTCGGCACCGCCGAAGGGGTCGCGCCGACGGTCCGGCTGATCGCCGACCCGGCCTTGGCCGGCGTCACCGGCCGCTACTTCGACCGGTTCACCGACGCGCGGGCGCACGACAGGGCGTACGACCCGGCGGCACGCGCCCGGCTCGCCGAGATCACCGAACGGCTCACCCGCGTGGGCGGCGGCAGCGCTGCGGCCGGGGCCGGCCGCCAACAATCTGGGGGGTAGTGGGGAGTGGATCAAGGGGCGGCGCCACGCGGCTTCCGGCTTCGCGTCCAAGGCGGAGGAGGGAGGCGATGCGGGGGACCGTCGACCGACGGCACCACAGGAGACGGCGCCGCGAGCCCGCTCCCCCACGCCCCCGAACCCTAAGCGCTCGCTCAGTTTTTGCCCGGGAGGACTGGACGGGCCGGCCATACCGCTGGGTAACATGCGGTATGGCACAGAGCACGGCCCCCGCGGCCATCGGCGACAGCGAGTTCGACCGGGACACCTCGGTCCGGGCCCGGGCGGGCGAGCCCGGGACGTACGACGCGGAGCTGTCCGAGGGGTGGACGATCGTCTCGGCGATCAACGGCGGGTACCTGCTCGCGGTGGCCGCCCGCGCGCTGCGCGAGGAGCTGCCCCACCCGGACCCGCTGACGATCACCGCGCACTATCTGACCTCGGCGCAGCCCGGCCCCGCGGTGGTCCGGACGCAGACGGCCCGGGCCGGGCGGAGCATGTCCACTGGGCAGGCGTCGGTCTTCCAGTACGACGAGCACGGCGACGAGGTGGAGCGGCTGCGGGTGCTGACCGCCTACGGCGACCTCGACGCGCTGACGGACGAGGTGCGGACCTCGGCGCGGCCGCCGGAGATGCCCGGGTACGACGCGTGCGTGGGCACGGAGAGCGCCCCGGAGAACGCGCCGTTCGTCGGGTCCACCGCGATCATGGACCGGCTGGACGTACGGCTCGACCCGGCGACCGCCGGGTGGGCAATCGGGGCGCCCTCCGGGGTCGGCGCCATCCGCGGGTGGCTCGGGCTGGCGGACGGGCGCGACCACGATCCGCTGTCGCTGCTGCTCGCGGTCGACGCGCTCCCGCCGACCGCGTTCGACCTCGGGCTCAAGGGGTGGACGCCGACGCTGGAGCTCACCGTGCACGTACGGTGCCGGCCCGCGCCCGGGCCGGTGCGGATCTCTCTCACCACGCGCAACCTCGCGGGGGGATTGCTGGAGGAGGACGCGGAGGTCTGGGACAGCGCGGACCGCCTCGTCGCCCAGTCCCGCCAACTCGCGCGGGCCCCCCGGGGGTAACGGACCCACCCGGCTGCCCCGTCTGTGATGCACGGGACCTTGCGGTCGGTGGGTGGCTTGTCGCGCCGTTCTCCCCCCAGAGCTCCGCCTGGGAGGTGCCCTCACGCGCCCCTGAGCAAGTGCGGCTTCCCGCGTGCTTGCCCCGGAGGAACCCGGGCGCATCCAGGGGCGCGGGGAACTGCGCGGCAAGCCCCCACCGGGAGGTGGTCCCTGGACCGACAGGACGGGGCAGCCGGGCGGGTCGGGGACACCCTTAGAATCGGGGGACCATGGCCTACCTCGATCACGCCGCCACGACGCCGATGCTCCCGGAGGCGGTCCGGGCGATGACCGCGCACCTGACGGTGACCGGCAACGCGTCCGCACTGCACGCAGCCGGCCGTCAGGCCCGCCGTACCGTCGAGGAGTCCCGGGAAGCGCTGGCCGCGGCGCTCGGGGCGCGGCCGAGCGAGGTGGTGTTCACCGCCGGGGGCACGGAATCGGACAACCTCGCCGTGAAGGGCCTGTTCTGGTCCCGCCGGGCGGAGGACGCGCGGCGGGTGCGGGTGCTGGCGAGCCCGGTGGAGCACCACGCGGTGCTCGACGCGGTGTACTGGCTCGCCGACCACGAGGGCGCCGTCGTGGAGTGGCTGGCGGTCGACGGACACGGCCGGGTGCGCCCGGAGGCGCTGCGGGCCGCGCTGGAGCGGGGCGCGGGTCCCGACGATGTGGCGCTGGTCACCGCGATGTGGGCGAACAACGAGGTCGGCACCATCCTGCCGGTGCCCGAACTCGCCGAGGTCGCCCGCGAGTTCGGGGTGCCGATGCACTCCGACGCGGTGCAGGCGTTCGGCCAGCTCGACCTCGACTTCGCCGCCAGCGGCCTGGACGCGATGACCGTCACCGGGCACAAGGTGGGCGGCCCGTACGGCGTCGGCGCGCTGCTGCTGCGGCGCGAGGACACGCCCGTACCGCTGCTGCACGGCGGCGGGCAGGAGCGCAGCCGGTCCGGCACCCTCGACGTGCCCGCGATCGCCGCGTTCGCCGCGGCGGGCACGCTGGCGGCCGAGCGGCGCGCGGAGTTCGTCGGCCATGTCGGCGCGCTGCGCGACGAGTTGGTGCGCGGCGTCCGCGCGGCCGTACCCGACGCGGTGCTCAACGGCGACCCCTCCCCCGACGGACGGCTCGCCGGCAACGCCCACTTCACGTTCCCCGGCTGCGAGGGCGACGCGCTGCTGCTGCTCCTCGACGCCCAGGGCATCGCCTGCTCCACCGGTTCCGCGTGCACCGCGGGTGTGGCCCAGCCGAGCCATGTGCTGCTCGCCATGGGCCGTTCGGCGGCCGATGCCCGCGGCACGCTGCGCTTCTCCCTCGGGCACACCTCCACCGCCGACGAGGTGGCCGCGCTCACCGGCGCCATCGGCGGCGCGGTGGAACGCGCCCGCGCCGCCGGCCGCGCCTGACTGACGCCGTACAGCGGCACGCGCACCCGGCCACTACGTCGTGCGCAGCGCCTCCACGCCGACGCTCTCGGGCGTCCGCGGCCCGGGCAGTCCCGGTCCGGTGCCGGCGGCGCCCGCCTTCGGGCGGCGCTTGCCGCGGCGCTCCAGCGCCTCCGCGAGCTGGGAGAGCACGGCGTTGACCACGATGTAGATCGCGGTGACGCTGAGGTAGCTCTGCAGGAAGTCGTGCGTGTAGGAGCCCAGCACCTTTCCCTGGTTGAGGAGTTCGGGGTAGCTGACGACGTAGCCGAGGGTGGTGTCCTTGAGCAGGCTGACCAGTTGGGAGACCAGCGTGGGCACCACGAGCCGGACCGCCTGCGGCAGCACCACCAGCCACATCACCTGGCGGCGCCGCATCCCGAGGGCGTAGCCGGCCTCGGACTGGCCGCGGTCCAGGGCGAGTACGCCGGCCCGGAAGATCTCGGCGAGCAGCGCGGACGTGCACAGCACCACCGGGATGACCAGCTCCCAGAAGACCGGGAAGGTGTAGCCGGCGCGCGGGATGCCCATCAGGAAGACGTACAGCACCAGCAGCAGCGGCACCGAGCGGAAGAGTTCGACGAAGCCGCCGGCCGCCAGCCGCAGCACCCGGTGCGGCGAGAGCCGGCCGAGCGCGAGCAGCGCGCCGGCCGGCAGCGCGAGCAGCGCGGCCATCCCGGCTGCCTTGAGGGTCCGCACCAGGCCCTGCAGCAGGAACCGCTGGTAGGGCCACTGCCCGAACGGCTGCCATCGGGCGTGGTCGAGCTGGCCGTGCCGCGCGAGCTGGTGGACGCCCAGGGCGATCAGGCCCGCGATGACCAGTACGGACAGCGCGGTGGCGAGGCGTATCCGGCGCCGGGCCCGCGGGCCGGGCGCGTCGAAGAGCACGCGGTTCGGTCCGGTCATCTGCGCACCGCCATCCGCTTCTGGAGCCGCCCGGCGAGCAGCCCGACCGCGAGGGTGATCAGCACGTAGCCGACCGTGGCGAGCAGGAACGTGGGCACCGGCTCGTCGTACTGCAGGTCCAACCACTGGGTGCGGCCGATGAGTTCGCTGACGCCGACCGCCGCGCCCAGCGACGAGGAGAGCACCACCCCGATGAACACGTTGGCGAGCGGTTGGACCATGGTGCGGAACGCCTGCGGGAGGATCACCAGGGCCAGCGACTGGCCGAAGGTCATGCCGATCGCGCGGGCCGCCTCGGCCTGCCCGACCGGGACCGCGTTGATCCCCGCCCGCACCGCCTCGCAGACGTACCCGGCGAAGTACAGCGCCAGGCAGATCGCCTCGGAGGTGAACAGTGAGTAGGTGATGCCGGCGTCGGGCAGGCCGAAGACGAACAGCACCAGGAACGCCAGCAGCGGCACGTTGCGGAACACCTCGACGTAGAGGGTGCCGAGCACCCGCAGCGGGAGGATCGGGCTGACCCGCATCACCGTCAGCAGCGTGCCGAGGACGACGGCGCCGGCGAAGCCGAGCAGGGACAGCTCCAGGGTGGTGCCGAGCCCGCCGGCGAGGTAGCCGAGGTGGTGGAGGACCTCATGCATGACGCCTCGTCAGGACCCGTCGGCGGAGCCGATGGTGGGCGGCGCGGGCGGTGAACCGGCGATCTTGGTGCCGACGGTGGCCTTCCACAGCTTGGCCCACTCGCCGTCCGCGTAGATGGTCTTGAGCCACGCGTTGACGAACGCCTTCGCCTCCGGGTCGGCCTTCGGCAGCCCGATGCCGTACGGCTCCTGGGTGAACGGCTGCCCGACGACCTTCAGTTGGGGGTCGCTGACCACGTCGCCGAGCAGGATGCCCTGGTCCAGCACGTAGGCGTCGGCGCGCCCCTGCTTGACCGCGGCGACGCACTCGCCGTCCTCCTGGAAGAGCAGCGTCTTGGCCTTGGGGGCGAACTTCTTCAGGTCCAGCGCGGCGGTGGAGTTGCCCTCGGTGGCGACCGTCTTGCCGTTGAGGTCGGCCGGCTTGGTGATCGTGCTGTTGCCCGCCTTGACCAGGATCGCGTCGCCCGACTCGTAGTAGGGCCCGGCGAAGGCGACCTTCTGGGCGCGCTGCGGGGTGATGGTGTAGGTGGCGAACACGGTGTCCACGGTGCCGTTCTGCAGCATCGTCTCGCGGGTGTCCACGGTGACCAGCGAGAGCTTCGTGGCGGGCTTGCCGGTGATGTACTTCGCCAGCATCTGCGACAGGCCCGCGTCGAAGCCCTCCAACTGGCCACTGACGGGGTTGCGTTGGGAGAACATCGCGGAGGAGTCGGTGCCGCCGACCAGCAGGGTGCCGCGCTTCTTGACCTTGGCCATCCAGGAGCCGGCGGTGATCGCGGAGGCAGGCGCGACCGGGGCGGCGGCGACCACCTGCGCCTGGGTGTACGCCGACGGCTTGCCGGCGCCGGACTTGCCGCCGGGCGAGGACGGCAGCGACGAGGAGCCGCCACCGCCGCACGCGGTGAGCGCACCGGCCAGGGCCAGCGCCGTGCCGGCGGCGGCCATCCCGCGCCTTCCGCCGCGCCCCCTGCCGCGCCCTCCGCCGCCGACACCGATGGCGCCGCCACCGCCACCAGCGCCGATGCCACGCTCGCGTCCGCGGGCCGACCGGTTGCCGTTCTTCTGGGGAATCATGGATCTCCTTCGGTACGGGTGGGCTGGCCGGCGACGGACGGGTCAGTGCCGGAGGATCGTGGACAGGAAGTCGCGGGCCCGCTCGGTGCGCGGCTCGGTGAAGAACGCGTCGGGTTCGCCGGTCTCGACGATCTGGCCGTCGTCCATGAACACCACCCGGTCCGCGGCCCGGCGGGCGAATCCCATCTCGTGGGTGACGGCGACCATCGTCATGCCGTCGCGGGCGAGGCCGACCATCACGTCGAGCACCTCCCGGATCATCTCCGGGTCCAGCGCCGAGGTCGGCTCGTCGAAGAGCATCAACTTGGGGTGCATGGCGAGCGCGCGGGCGATCGCGACGCGCTGCTGCTGACCGCCGGAGAGCTCCGCGGGGTGCCGGGACTCCTTGTCCCGCACGCCGACCCGGTCCAGCAGCGCCCGGGCCTCCTCGACCGCCTCGTCCCTCGGCACCTTGCGCACCCGGGTCGGGCCGAGCACCACGTTCTCCAGCACGGTCTTGTGCGCGAACAGGTTGAACGACTGGAAGACCATCCCGACGTCGGCCCGCAGCGCGGCCAACGCGGTGCCCTCCTGCGGCAGTTCGCGGCCGTCGAAGACGATCCGGCCGGAGTCGATCGTCTCCAGCCGGTTGACGCACCGGCACAGCGTCGACTTGCCGGACCCGGACGCGCCGAGCACGACCACGACCTCGCCCTCGTGCACGTCGAGATCGACATCGCGCAGGGCGACGAGGTCGCCGAACCGCTTGCTGACCGACTCGATGCTCAGCAGCACTTTTCCGGTACGGCCGAATCCGCGCTCGGGCGTACCACCTGATGACCTGTCCGCGTCTTCGACCATGTCAACGACGATAGGGCGCGACGCGGCCGGCGGGTAAGAGCGGCATGCTCATCGGGTCGCGGGCTCCGGACGCTGGTCGGCCGCGTTCTCCGGGTGGTGGCAGGCGACTTGGTGGCCCGGGGCCAGCTCCACCAGCGGCGGCTGCTCGTCCCGGCACACGTCGGTCGCCTTCCAGCAGCGGGTGTGGAAGCGGCAGCCGGACGGCGGCGAGATCGGTGACGGCACGTCGCCGGTGAGCAGGATGCGGCCGTTGCTGCTGACCGGCGCGGCCCCCGTACCCGCCGTGCTCCCCTCGGCCGCCGAGCCCTCGGTGCCGCTCGCCGCCGCGACCTCGGTGCCCTCGGCACCGTCCGCGGCCACCGCCGGCTTCACCGTAGGCCGGTTGCGCCGCTTCGGGTCCGGCACCGGCACCGCCGACAGCAGCGCGGTGGTGTACGGGTGGAACGGCGTGCGGTAGAGCGTCTCGCGGTCGGCCAGCTCCACGACCTTGCCGAGGTACATCACCGCGATCCGGTCCGAGACGTGCCGGATCACCGACAGGTCGTGCGCGATGATCACGTAGGTCAGGCCCAGTTCGGACTGCAGGTCGTCCAGCAGGTTGACCACCTGCGCCTGGATGGACACGTCCAGCGCCGAGACCGGCTCGTCGGCGACCACCAGCTTCGGGCGCAGCGCCAGCGCCCGGGCGATCCCGATCCGCTGCCGCTGCCCGCCGGAGAACTCGTGCGGGTAGCGGTTGTAGTGCTCGGGGCTCAGGCCCACCAGCTCCAGCAGCCCCTGGACCTCTTTCTTCACCCCGTTCTCGGTGGCGACCTTCTGCAGCCGGAACGGCGTGCCGACGATGGTGCCGATGGTGTGCCGCGGGTTCAGCGACGAGTACGGGTCCTGGAAGATCATCTGCACGTCGCGGCGCAGCGGGCGCATCGCGCCGGTGCTCAGGTGCGTGATGTCGCGGCCGTCGAACTCGACCGTGCCGCCGGTCGGTTCCAGCAGCCGGGTGATCAGCCGGCCCATGGTGGACTTGCCGCAGCCGGACTCGCCGACCACGCCCAGCGTCTCGCCGGCGTTGACCTGGAAGTCGATGCCGTCGACCGCCTGGACCGCGCCGACCTGGCGGCGCAGCAGGCCCTTGGTGATCGGGAAGTGCTTGGTCAGCCCGGTGACCTTCAGCAGCGGTTCCCCCGGCGGCTTGCGCGGCGCGGGGGTACGCGGCTGCGGCTCGGCGCCGGCGGCCGGACCGCCCTTGTCCAGCGAGGTCTTCTCCGCCACGGTCTCGTCCCGGCCCTTCCCGGCTTCTGCGTCCTGGCTCTTCACAGCTTCGGCTCGATCTCCTCGGTCCAGATCCTGGCCCGCTCCTCGTCGGCGAGGTGGCAGGCGGACAGATGGCCCTCGGCCACCTCGCGCAGCTCGGGCACTTCGGTCTCGGAGGCGCCGCCGGTCAACTCGGCGTACGGGCAGCGCGGGTGGAAGGCGCAGCCGGTCGGCACGTTGATCAGGCTGGGCGGCGAGCCCTTGACCGGGTTGAGCCGGTCGGTGCGCTCCCGGTCCATTCGCGGCATCGAGCCCAGCAGGCCCCAGGTGTAGGGGTGTTGGGGCTCGCCGAAGAGCTTCTCCGCGGTGCCGCGCTCGACCACCCGGCCGGCGTACATCACCAGCAGGTCGTCGGCGACCTCGGCGACCACCCCGAGGTCGTGGGTGATCATGATGACCGCGGAGCCGAACTCCTGCTGCAGGTCGCGGATCAGGTCGAGGATCTGCGCCTGCACGGTGACGTCGAGCGCCGTGGTCGGCTCGTCGGCGATGAGCAGTTCGGGGTTGTTCACCAGCGCCATCGCGATCATGGCGCGCTGGCGCATGCCGCCGGAGAACTGGTGCGGGTAGTCCCGGAAGCGCTTGCGCGGCTCGGGGATGCCGACCCGGTCCAGCATCTCCATGGCCCGCTGGGCCGCGATCTTCTTGGGCACCTGGTGGTGCACCCGGTACGCCTCGACGATCTGGTTGCCGATCGAGTAGTACGGGTGCATCGCCGAGAGCGGGTCCTGGAAGATCATCGCCATCTTGCGGCCGCGCAGCCGGCGTACCGCGTCCGGCGGGGCGCCGACCAGTTCCTCGCCGTCGAGCCAGACCTCACCGGAGATCCTGGCCCGCGCGGTGCGGTGCAGGCCCATGATCCCCAGCGACGTGACGGACTTGCCCGACCCGGACTCGCCGACGATGCCGAGGGTACGGCCGCGCGGCAGGTCGAAGCTGAGGCCGTCGACCGACTTCACCACGCCGTCGTCGGTGTCGAAGTGGATGCGCAGGTCGCGCACGGACAGGTAGGCGTCCTGGGCGGCGGCCGGTTCTGCGGGCGTTTTCAGCAGCCTGTCGGCGGAACTCACGAGTACCTCACGCGGGGGTCGAGGACGGCGTAGGCGAGGTCCACCAGCAGGTTGCAGACCACGACGAAGAAGGCGACCACCAAGGTCACGGCCATCACGATGGGCAGGTCGTTGGCGGTCACACCCTGGATGGCGTAGGCGCCCATGCCCGGCAGCGAGAAGACCTGCTCGGTGATGACCGCGCCGCCGACCAGCAGCCCGAAGTCCATGCCGAAGATGGTCACGATCGGGGTGAGCGTGGAGCGCAGCGCGTGCCGGACCACGACGTCCCGTTCCCGCAGGCCCTTGGCGCGCGCGGTGCGGATGTAGTCCTCGCCCATGGTCTCCAGCATGCCCGCCCGGGTGAGCCGGGCGTACAGCGCGGAGTACAGGAAGGCGAGGCTGCACCAGGGCACCAGCAGGTTCCACGCCCAGTCGGCGGGATTGTGCGTGAACGACACGTAGTTCATGCCGTTGCTCCACAGCGGCCACTGCACGGTGAACACGCTCAGCGCGAGGATGCCGGTGAAGAAGATCGGCAGCGACACGCCCATCAGGGCCACGCCCATCGACAGCCGGTCGATGATGGTGCCCCGCTTCAGCGCGGAGACCACGCCCACCGCCACACCGGTGACGACCCAGATCACCGCGGCCCCGATCGCCAGCGAGAACGTCACCGGGATACGGGACTTCAGCTGCGGCCAGACCTCGACATGGCTCTTGAAGGAGTAGCCGAAGCAGGGCGCGTTGCAGTGCACCGGGTCGGGACCGTAGTGGTAGTCGGCGCCGGCGACCAGCGCCTTGAGGAAGTGCCAGTACTGCTCGTAGAGCGGCAGGTCGAAGCCGAGGTTCTTCTTGATCGCCGCGACGGCCGCCGGGTTGGCGTCCTTGCCCACGTACTGCGTGGCGAGCTGGGTGGTGGTCTGGCCACCGATGCGGGGGACGAGGAAGAAGATCGCGAAGGTGATCATGCTGACCACCAGAAGGAGCACGATCGCGGCGAACACGCGACGGATGAGGTAAGCGGTCACGGCCGTTCCGGCTGGCGTCCGCCCGGCCCGGATCGGGGGCCGGACCGGGCGGACGCCGGAGCCTTCACCTGCCTTTCGGTGCGTAGGAGCCTTGCGGCTACTTCGAGGAACCCATCAGCAGGAAGTCGTACATGCCCAGGTACGCCTGAGTGACCGTCACGTTGGTGGCGGAGTCCGGGCGGTAGAGCAGGTTCTTGCGGTAGATCAGCGGCACCACCGAGGCGTTCGCCATCACCATCTTGTCGATGTCGCCCCACGCCTTGGTCCGGGCGGCGGTGTCGGTGTTGGAGATCGCCGAGGACAGCGCCTGGTTGATCTTCGGGTCGTTCAGCTCCATCAGGTTGTTGCCACCGGACGGCTTGATCGCGCTGCCGTCGACGATCTGGTCCAGGAACCCGTAGCCGGTCGGCCAGTCGGCGCCCCACGCCATCATCATCATGCCGACGCCGTGCGAGTGCACGTAGTCCGGGACGCCCGCGTAGTTGGAGAAGTACTTGTCCGACGGGAAGGTCTTGATGTTGACGGTGATGCCGACCTTCTTCAGCGCCGCCTGGATGGCGGTGGCGCCGTCGATCTCGGGCTGCCGGTCGCTGCGCGCGGTGAGCGTGGTGGTGAAGCCGCTGGGCTTGCCGCACGCCGCGAGCGCCGCCTTGGCCTTGGCCACGTCACCGTTGTTGCCCGCGGTCGGGTACTCGTCGAACTTGGTGTAGCCGTTCACCGACGGGGGCAGCAGGGTGCTGGCCACGTCGCCCTTGACCGCGCCGCCCTCGGCGTTGACCACGGAGGTCTTGTTCACCGCGTACTGCACGGCCTTGCGGCAGTTGATGTTGTCGAACGGCTTCACGTGCAGGTTGAGCGCCATGTACGAGGTGGCGCCGGCGATGGAGTCGTCGGTGTGCGCCAGCCGGTTCTTGTTGCCCAGGATCTTCGACTGCGTCTCCGCCTCGACACCGGTGCCCTGGAGGTCGACGGTGAGGTTGTCGGAGAGCAGGTCGTTGTCGATCGTCTTCTGGTTGACGTTGAACTTCAGCACGTACTTGTCGGGCAGCGCGGTGCGGATCGGGTCGGTGGCCTTGCTCCACTCCGGGTTGCGCACCAGCGTGGCGCCCTTGCCCTCGGAGTAGGAGGAGAACTTGTACGGGCCGGTCGACTGGATGTGCTGCACGTACGTGGCGCCGGTGTCCTTGGACTGCTCGACCGGAGCGGTCTGCGAGAACGTCGCCAGGTAGTCGAAGTCGGCGAACGGCTGCGCCAGGTGGAAGACGATCGTCTGGTTGTCGGGCGTCTCTATGGACGACAGCCCGTTCGGGCTCTTGTCCTTGTACGGGCCCTGGTACTTGCTGTCGTCGGCCAGGTAACTCTTGAAGTACACCGGGCCGTTGGACATCACGTCGGGCGCGAAGTTGCTGCGCTCGATCGCGTACTTGACGTCCTTGGAGGTCACCGGGGTGCCGTCCTGGAACTTCACACCCGTGCGCAGGTGGTACGTCCAGGTCTTCGCGTCGGGGCTGGAGGTGCCGAGTCCGGTCGCCAGGTCCGGGACCACCGTCAGACCCGCCTTGCCGGCCGCCGGCTTGAAGGTCAGGAGCGTACGGGCGTAGAGCCGGGAGAAGTCCTGCACCCAGCCGTAGTAGGTGTTGCCCGGGTCGAGGGAGTCAGGGCCGGTGGAGTGGTCGGCGGTGACCGTCCCGCCCTTCTTGCTCGACGCGTTGACGATCGAGGTCAGCGCCTGGTCCTTCTTGCCCGAGCCGCTGGAGCCGCCCGAGCCGCCGCAGGCGGACACGCCGAGTGCCATCGCCAAGCAGAGCGCGAGAGCGGAGGTCACCTTTCTGGTGTTCATACCGGGGTACGCCCCTCACTTCCTATTTGAGTCGCCGGGTCGGCCATGGGTGCCGCACGGCACACGAGGTGCCACCCGGGGTCGGTGGGTCATCCCTGCGGAATCACTTGCTGCGCGGATCGAGGGCGTCCCGCAGCCCGTCGCCGAAGAGGTTGAAGGCCAGCACCGTGATGAAGATCGCGAGGCCGGGCACGAACATGTACTGCGGGTCGGACTGGTAGACGTCGACCGCGCTGGTCAACATGCCGCCCCAGGAGGCCTGCGGAGGCGCGATGCCGACCCCGAGGAAGCTCAGGGCGGCCTCGAACAGGATGTTGGTGGGGATCAGCAGCGTGGAGTAGACGAGGATCGGCGCCACGAGGTTCGGCAGCAACTCGCGGAAGAGGATGAACGGCCCGCGCGCGCCCATGCCGCGGGCGGCGTCGACGAACTCGCGCTCGCGCAGGCTCAGCGTCTGGCCGCGGACGATCCGGCCCATGTAGGGCCAGTTGAAGAAGCCGATCACGAAGATCAGCACGCAGATCCGCAACGGAAGCCCGCTCAGCCCGAAGGCGCCGTCCTGCAGCGAGGCCGAGATGGAGATCGCGAACAGCAGCAGCGGGAAGGCGAGGAAGACGTCCATCAGCCGGCTGATCAGGCTGTCCACCCAGCCGCCGTAGTAGCCGGCGATGACGCCGAGCACGGTGCCGATCACGTTGGACAGCACGGTGGCACCGGTGGCCACCAGCATGGAGATCCAGGAGCCCTCGATGATCCGGGCCAGGATGTCGCGGCCGAACTTCGGGTCCACGCCCAGCGGGTGGGACCAGCTCATGCCGCCCCAGCCGCCCTTGGGCGACAGCAGTTCGGGGTCGACCAGGTTCTGGTGGAAGGCGTTCGGATCGAGGTTGAAGACCATCTCGATCGGCTTGGCGAGGATCGCCAGCAGCACCAGCAGCAGCACCACCACGCCGCCGGCCATCGCGACCTTGTCTCGTCTGAGCCGGCCCCAGGCGATCTGACCGAGCGAGCGCCCCTCGATCATGCCTCGCCCGGCCCCGCTGAGTACGGCCTCCGGATGCGCTTCGGCCTGTCCGGAGGTGGTCTCGATAGGTGCGGTCATGGCGTTTGCCGACCCCTCTCGCCGGTGGGTAACCGGCGCGCGCCCGCCGCTGTAGCGGCTTCCTCGTCAGTTGGTGCACTTGATGCGGTAGTTGCAGATGGCACTGAGGTCACCCACAGTGGCCGCTCGACGTGATCATGCGTGCGACGTGCGTATCCACTACGCGCGTTGCGGTTGGGACATGTCAACACCAAGGTGTCTTGCCGCTGGATTCTTCTTCTGGTTGGCGATCACCCGCCAGACCTGGCCGCGAAGGGATGCGCAACTGTGATGTGGGTGGTTCTTTCATCGTTACCGACGCGTACCTCGGGGTACGGTCGGTTGATGGACGAACGGCTGCGCGCGGTCTGCGACCTGATGATGCCCCAGGCCCGGGAGATGTCGGGCCTGCACGAATACGACGGCCGGGTGCAGGATCTGTCCCCCCAGGGAGTCCGCGACGGGCTGGCGGCCATGGCCCGCGCCCGGCGCGGCGACCCGCTCCGGGACCCGCACGACGAAGCCCACCTTGCGGTCTTCGAGGAGGCCCTGCGCGTGCAGTTCGGCGAGCTCGAACTGCACCGGCGCGACCCCTACCCGCACCTGTCCAACCTCGAACTGGCCTGCTACGGCCGGGAGTACGCCCCGCGCGGGGACCGCGCCCGGGCCCGCCGGGAACACCTCGCGCGGTGGCCGGAGGCCGTGGACGCCGCACTGTCCTCGCTCGACCAGGTACGGGCCCCGGTCGCCGAGGCGCTGCTCGGTTCGGTGCTCGGCCTGGCCGCCGACCTGGACCCGGACGCCGGCGAGGTCGAACGGGCCGCCCTGCGCGCGCACGAGCGGCTGGTCGGCCACATCCAGCACATCGCCGAACACGGCGACCCCGACCCCCGGCTCGGCGGACGGGCGCTCGCCGCGCTGATGGGCGCCCAGGAGGGCGTGCGGGTGGACCTCACCGAACTGGCCGGGCGGGCCGACCGGGAGCGCGCCCGGCTCACCGAACTGCTCACCGACTCCTGCCGCGTCCTGGACCCGCGCAGCGACGTGGACGAACTGCTGCCCGGCCTGCTCGCCGACCACCCGGGCGCCGACGGCGTGATCGCCGAGGCGGCCCGACTCACCGAGGAAGCCATCGAGTTCACCCGCGAGCGGGGGCTCGCGCCCTACGTGGACGGCGAGTGCCTGGTCGGCCCGGCGCCCGCGTCCCGGCGCTGGGCGATGGCCATGATGACGTGGTCGGCGCCGGCCGAGCCCGACGCGCCCTCCTGGTACCACGTGACGCCGCCCGACGCGGACTGGCCCGCCGACGAGCGCGAGGAGTGGCTGACGGTCTTCAGCCGCACCAGCATGCCGTCCATCACCCTCCACGAGGTGGCCCCCGGGCACTTCGCGCACGGCCGCGCGCTGCGCCGGGCGCCGTCCCCGGTCCGTCGCCTCCTGCACAGCCTCTCGTTCTCCGAGGGCTGGGCCCACTACGTCGAGGAGGTCTGCCTCGACGAGGGGTTCCGCGCGCGTGACCCGCGCTTCGCGATCGGCGTGGCCCTCGAAGCGCTGGTCCGGGTCACCCGGCTCACCTGCGCGATCGGTTTGCATACAGGGGCGCTGTCGCTGGACGAGGCCGCGAGGTACTTTGTGCGCGACGCCCACCTTTCGCCTGCGGCGGCCTCGGCGGAGGCGCGGCGCGGCACGTTCGACGCGGGCTATGGGCGGTACACCTGGGGCAAGTTGGAGATCCTCCGGGTGCGCCGGCGCGCGGAGCGGGAGTGGGGCGCGGACTTCTCCCTGCCCCGTTTCCACGGTGCCCTCATGCACTTGGGCAGCCCGCCTTTGGGGTTGCTCGACGCGGTGGTCCGCCCGCCCGGCCCCACCACGTGATGTCCCGGACCTTACGGTCCGCTGTGGCTTGTCGCGCAGTTCTCCCCCTGGCTTCGCCGGGAGGTGCCCCCACCCCCAGAGCTTCGCCTGGGTGGGGGTGCCCCCGGCGGAGCCAGGGCGAGTACCCCCAGCGCCCCGGTAAGTGCGGCCACTACCAGGGGGTCAGGGGCGCCCTACCTGTCGAAGAAGGGGCGGCCGAAGGTGCGCATCCAGAGGGCGACCGGGTCGTAGGGGTCGGCCATGGCCACCGTGGAGACGGCGACGCCGTCAGGTACGCCGGCGACCGCCTGCTGCATCATGAGGCGGACGGACTCCACCGCCTGCGCGGCACCTTCGTAGAGTTCGACGCCGATCGCGAGGTAGGGCTCGCCGAGTACGGGCTGCACCCAGGCCTGCCGGAGCGCCCGCACCGCGGAGGTGCGGTGCGCGGCCTGCGCGAGAAGCGCGTAGAACTGCGGCATCTGCAGGGACGGTTCCCCGATCTGGAGCGGGCCGGCGGGCAGCAGGTCGAGCCCGACCGCGATCCTGCGCAGGTCCGCCCAGGGGATGCCGATCCCGCCGCCGGCCGCGTGCGGGTTGAGCCACAGCCCGGAGCGGTCCGGGTAGAGGGTCTGCGCGATGTCCCGCCCGGAGACCACCTCGTGGTCGCGGTTCCAGCCGCTGGCGGCCAGCTCACGCGGCGAGGTGAAGCACGGCGCGTAGCCGTACCCGCCGATCTCCATGGTGCCGTACTGCGCGTCGGACGCCCCGGAACTGCCGTGCCACAGCAGCATCCACACCTGGCCCTCGGCGAGTGACGCGAGCAGGTTCTCGTATGCGTCGAACCGGCCGGGAGCCACCTGGAGCAGCATCTGCTCCACATGGCCGGCCTGCGCCGCACCGCCTTGCGCGCCCGCGATCACGTGGGACCGCCCCTTTCCCCTCGTTTCGTTCTGCTCTTCGCACGACATCAAACCAGGTCGAGTGTGCCCAGCGGTATGGCGACCGACTCAAGCGGAACCGGCTATAGACCAGGTATACGACCGTTGAACGGGCGCGAGGCGGCCGGACCCGCCCGCCACACGACCGCGGCCAAGATCACCGCCGGGCCGCGGCCCGATCACCGCCCGACCACCGCCGGGCCGCAGCCGGTTCGCGGCTCGCCCGCGGACTCGCCCGCGAACTCGGTCGCGGACTCAGTCGCGGGCGAAGAACGGCCGCACCGTCTCCAGCAGCCAGTCGCCCACCGGGTCCTGCGCCACGTCCAGCAGGATCAGGTGCACCGGCCACGGCGGCGGGGCCACGCCCATCGCCCGGCCGAGCGCGTCCATCGCGGCGGCCCGGTCGTCCTCCTGCCAGCGGTCGAGTTCCACACCGATGAACAGGGCGGGCGGCTCCTCCTCCACGGCGGCCAGCGCCCGCCGGCCGGAGAGCAGCACCGGGGTGACCGCGAACTCGCCGGCCGCGGCGGCCAGGAAGTCCACCGGTTCCTCGTCGTGGCCCGGCTCCCACAGCCGCACCCGGGCACCGGGGGGCGCGTCCGCGCCGCGTACCCCGGAGAACTGCGGCGCGCGCTCGCCCGGCACCGGCCGGCACAGCTGGGCCACCGCGGCCGGCGGCAGCGGCACGCCGACCGCCCCGCCGGGGTTGACCGCGATGCCGACCAGCGGCGGCAGCCCGCGGGCGAACTCGTGCACCGGCGCGACCGTGCAGGACATGCCGTCCGCGGCCTGCCGGAACTGCTGCTCGGAGCTGAAGACCGGTACGTAGGGCGCGCCGCCGAGCACGACGGTCGGCAGGTCGAGGCCGGCCGCGTCCGGCGAGCCGCCGTTCGGCAGCGGCACCCACACCTGGGAGCGGCCGAGCACCTCCAGCAGCCGGGGTGTGGCCGACGGATTGCCGAGGCTGGCCCCCAGCACCTCTTCCAGCTCGTTCGCCGGCCATATGTACGGTGCCGGATTCTCCATGTCCACCCTTGTCCGCCCGTGTACCGCGTCTGTAGCGTTGTGCAGCGTCGTGCCCGGGAAACCCTAACCGCTGCCGGGGGCCGGGGACCCTGGGCATGCAATGATGAAGACCACAACTTGCATACCGGCCGTTCGAGGCCGCGCGGGAGAGCCCCGGACCTGTGCACGCGACCAGTTCGCGGGCGCCGGGACGGGCGCCGAAGGAGCAAGTCCTCCCTTGAATCTCTCAGGCACAGATACCGCGCGGGCGAGGCAGATCTGAAAAGCGGCGGAGCCGTCGGCGCACCCTCGGGTGTGCGGTCCCGCCCACCCAAGGTGCAAACCGCGGCCCGCGCGAGCGGGGTTCACGGTGAACCTCTCAGGTTCCGATGACAGATGGGGAGTGTCCATCCGTCATCTCTCCTTCCTCTTCACCGAGACCGAGCCTGGGAGCCTGTCACCGATGAGCGAACCCCGTCACACCGCGCTCGACGCCCTGCACCGCGCCCTCGGCGCGACCATGACCGACTTCGCCGGCTGGGACATGCCGCTGCGGTACGCCAGCGAGCGCGAGGAGCACCAGGCGGTCCGCACCCGGGCCGGTCTCTTCGACCTGTCGCACATGGGCGAGATCACCGTGACCGGCCCGCAGGCGGGCGAGGCGCTGGACCACGCCCTGGTCGGCCACCTGTCCGCGCTGGCGGTGGGCCGGGCCCGCTACACGATGATCTGCGCGCCCGACGGCGGCATCCTCGACGACCTGATCGTGTACCGGCTCGGCGAGCAGGAGTTCATGATCGTCGCCAACGCGTCCAACGCGCAGACCGTGCTCGACGCGGTGGCGCTGCGCGCGGCGGAGTACGACGCGCAGGTCCGCGACGACCGCGACGCGTACGCGCTGCTGGCCGTCCAGGGCCCGCAGGCCCCGGCGATCATGAAGGCGGTGACCGACGCCGACCTGGACGGGCTGAAGTACTACGCCGGGCTGCCCGGCACCGTCGCCGGGGTGGACGCGCTGATCGCCCGCACCGGCTACACCGGGGAGGACGGCTTCGAGCTGTTCGTCGCGCCGGCCGACGCCGAGCGGCTGTGGCGGGCGCTGACCGATGCTGGCGAGTCGGCCGGCCTGGTGCCGTGCGGGCTGTCCTGCCGGGACACGCTCCGCCTGGAGGCGGGCATGCCGCTGTACGGGCACGAGCTGACCGCCTCGGTCACGCCGTTCGACGCCGGGCTCGGCCGGGTGGTCAAGTTCGACAAGCCCGGGGACTTCGTCGGGCGCGCCGCGCTGGGCGCCGCCGCCGAACGGGCCAAGGACCTGCCACCGCGCAAGCTCGTCGGGCTGGTCGCGCAGGGCCGCCGGGTGCCGCGGGCCGGCTACCCGGTCACCGACGCCTCGGGCGCGGTGATCGGCGAGGTCACCTCGGGCGCCCCGTCGCCGACCCTCGGCAAGCCGATCGCGATCGCGTACGTGGACGCGGCGCACGCGGCGCCCGGCACGCCGGGGGTCGCGGTGGACATCCGCGGCTCGCGGGAGCCGTACGACGTCGTGGCGCTGCCGTTCTACCGGCGCGAGCGCTGAGCGGACCGAGCCCGCTCCCCCGTCGCCCCACCCGGCGCCGGTTCCGCGACTCGCACCGCACCGCACCTCGCCGTTTCCCCGTTCTTCCCCCTCGCCCCCCTTTCCCTCAGCTTTCCGTTTGCCGTGCCGCACCCGCGAGCACCCCTGTCGATCCGGGAGAATTCAGCCATGAGCATCAACCCTGAGCAGCTTCGTTACAGCAAGGAGCACGAGTGGCTCTCCGCCCCCGCCGACGGCGCGGCCACGGTGGGCATCACCTCGCACGCCGCCGACGCGCTCGGCGACGTGGTCTTCGTCCAGCTCCCCGAGGTGGGCGCGACGGTGACCGCGGGTGAGACCTGCGGCGAGCTGGAGTCCACCAAGTCCGTCAGCGACCTGTACTCGCCGGTCGGCGGCGAGGTCACCGAGGTGAACCAGGACGTCGTCGAGGACCCGTCGCTGGTGAACACCGCGCCCTTCGAGGGCGGCTGGCTGTTCAAGGTGAAGGTCGCCGAGGAGCCGTCCGACCTGCTGTCCGCCACCGAGTACGACGCCTTCATCGAGAACTGAGGGAACCCGCGATGTCGCTGCTGAACCAGTCCCTGCACGAGTTCGACCCGGATGTGGCGGCCGCGGTCGACGCCGAGCTGCACCGCCAGCAGTCCACGCTGGAGATGATCGCGTCCGAGAACTTCGCGCCGGTCGCCGTGCTGGAGGCGCAGGGCTCGGTGCTCACCAACAAGTACGCGGAGGGCTACCCCGGCCGCCGCTACTACGGCGGCTGCGAGCACGTCGACGTGATCGAGCAGCTCGCCATCGACCGGGTCAAGGCGCTGTTCGGCGCCGACGCGGCCAACGTGCAGCCGCACTCGGGCGCCCAGGCGAACGCCGCCGCGATGTTCGCCCTGCTCAAGCCGGGTGACACCATCCTCGGCCTGGACCTGGCGCACGGCGGGCACCTGACCCACGGCATGAAGATCAACTTCTCCGGCAAGCTCTACAAGGTCGCCGCGTACCACGTGGACGCGGAGACCAACCTGGTCGACATGGCCGAGGTGGAGCGGCTGGCCAAGGAGCACCACCCGCAGCTCATCGTGGCGGGCTGGTCGGCGTACCCGCGGCAGCTGGACTTCGCGGAGTTCCGCCGGATCGCCGACGAGGTCGGCGCGTACCTGATGGTCGACATGGCGCACTTCGCCGGGCTGGTCGCGGCCGGGCTGCACCCCTCCCCCGTGCCGTACGCCGACGTGGTCACCACCACGACCCACAAGACGCTCGGCGGCCCGCGCGGCGGGGTGATCCTGGCCAAGGCCGAACTCGCCAAGAAGATCAACTCGGCGGTCTTCCCGGGGCAGCAGGGCGGCCCGCTGGAGCATGTGATCGCCGCGAAGGCGGTCGCGTTCAAGGCCGCGGCGACGGACGAGTTCAAGGACCGCCAGTCCCGTACGCTGGAGGGCGCGAAGATCCTCGCCGACCGGCTGACCCGGCCCGACGTGGCGGAACTCGGCGTCTCCGTGCTCTCCGGCGGTACCGACGTCCACCTGGTCCTGGTCGACCTGCGCAACTCCGCGCTCGACGGCCAGCAGGCCGAGGACCGGCTGCACGCGGTCGGCATCACCGTCAACCGCAACGCGATCCCGAACGACCCGCGGCCCCCGATGGTCACCTCGGGTCTGCGGATCGGCACGCCCGCGCTGGCGACGCGGGGCTTCACCGCCGACGACTTCCGCGAGGTCGCCGACATCATCGCGGCGACGCTCACCGCGTCGCCGGCCTTCCCGCCGTCGGAGAGCGGGCCCTTGCGGCAGAGGGTCACCGCGCTGGCGGAGAAGCACCCGCTGTACCCGGGCCTGTAGCCGGGTCGCCGGTTCGTGTCCGCCCGCGCCACGTGGTCGCGGGTACTCCCCCGTGCGAAGCTCAAGGGGGAGGCGGGCACGAACCGGCCACCGGCCGGCCGGCGGGACACCGTATCCGGCCCGGCAGCGCGCCCCCGCCGAGCGCGGCCGCAGCACCCTGCGGACAACGGCGTCCGCGAACCCCAGGAGCTAAGAACACCGTGGCAATCTCCGTCTTCGACCTGTTCTCCATCGGAATAGGCCCGTCCAGCTCGCACACCGTCGGCCCGATGCGGGCGGCGAACATCTTCGTGCACCGCCTGAAGAACGAGGCGCTGCTCGCCCATACCGTCTCCGTCCGGGCCGAGCTGTTCGGCTCGCTCGGGGCGACCGGCCACGGCCACGGCACCCCGAAGGCCGTCCTGCTGGGCCTGTCCGGCCACTCGCCGCGCACCGTCGACGTGGAGACGGCCGACGACGAGGTCGCCCGTATCCGCGCCGAGCACCGGCTGGGCCTGCTGGGCACCCACGAGATCGCCTTCGACGCCGACACCGACCTGGTGCTGCACCGGCGCCGCTCGCTGCCGTACCACGCCAACGGGATGACGCTGTCGGCGTACGACGACGCCGGCGAGGTGCTGCTGGCGAAGACCTACTACTCGGTGGGCGGCGGCTTCGTGGTCGACGAGGACGCGGTCGGCGAGGACCGGATCAAGCTGGACGACACGGTGCTACGCCACCCCTTCCGCACCGGCGACGAACTGCTGCGGCTGTCCCGGGAGACCGGGCTGTCGATCTCCGCGCTGATGATGGAGAACGAGAAGGCCTGGCGCGGCGAGGCCGAGATCCGGGCCGGGCTGCTGGAGATCTGGCAGGTGATGCGGGACTGCGTGGAGCGGGGCATGTCCCGTGAGGGCATCCTGCCCGGCGGCCTGAAGGTGCGCCGCCGCGCCGCGCAGTCCGCCCGCCAGCTGCGGGCCGAGGGCGATCCGTCCACCCGCGCGATGGAGTGGATCACCCTCTACGCGATGGCCGTCAACGAGGAGAACGCGGCGGGCGGCCGGGTCGTCACCGCCCCCACCAACGGCGCCGCCGGGATCATCCCGGCCGTCCTGCACTACTACCTCGCCTTCGTCTGCTCGCCCACCACCTCCGCCGCCGACCGGGACGACGCGGTGGTCCGGTTCCTGCTGGCCGCGGGCGCGATCGGCATGCTCTTCAAGGAGAACGCCTCCATCTCCGGCGCCGAGGTCGGCTGCCAGGGCGAGGTCGGCTCGGCCTGCTCCATGGCCGCGGGCGGCCTCGCGGAGATCCTCGGGCTCACCCCGGAACAGGTCGAGAACGCCGCCGAGATCGGCATGGAGCACAACCTCGGCCTCACCTGCGACCCCGTCGGCGGCCTCGTCCAGATCCCCTGCATCGAGCGCAACGGCATGGCCGCGGTCAAGGCCGTCACCGCCGCCCGCATGGCCATGCGCGGCGACGGCCGCCACCACGTCTCCCTCGACAAGGTCATCAAGACCATGAAGCAGACCGGCGCCGACATGAAGGTCAAGTACAAGGAGACCGCGCGGGGCGGGCTCGCGGTCAACGTGATCGAGTGCTGACGGCATAGCCGCTGACCTGCGGCTTCCGGTTTTCCGGCTCGGCGCTGGCTAGGTGAGCCGCAGGATGCGCTCGGCGTTCGCGTGGGCGACCTTGGCCTTGTCCGGTGGGGCCAGGGGCGCGGTGCGCATGAACTCGGCCGCCGTCGCGGTCGGCTCGAACGGGTAGTCGATCGAGAACATCACGTTGTCGACGCCGATGGTCTGGATCGCGTCGACGAGCGCCGCGTGCGAGAACACGCCGGAGGTGGTGATCACGATGTTCGTTCCGAAGTACTCCGAGGGCGCCTTCTTCAGCGGCCGCTGCACGTCGGGGTCGAGATCGCGGTAGCGGGCGTCGACGCGGTAGAGCTGCGCGGGCAGGAACTCGCCCATGTGCCCCAGGATGATCCGGGCGCCGGGGAACCGGTCGAAGACGCCGCCGAAGACCAGCCGCAGCGCGTGCCCGCCCGTGCTGTGGTTCCAGCCCCACGTCGCGTGCTCCAGCCCCGGGTACCCCTGGACGACGTTCCAGTGGTCGGACGGCACCGGGTTCGGGTGGATGTAGAGCGGGACGCCGAGGTCCTGCAGGGTCTCCCAGAACGGCGCGTACTGCGGCTCGTCCAGGTAGTGGCCGAGGGTGTGGTCGTTGACCAGGGCGCCGCACAGGCCGAGTTCCTCGATGGCGCGGCGCAGTTCGGCCGCGGCCCGCTTCGGGTCCTGCAGCGGGACGGCGGCCAGGCCCTGGAACCGGCCCGGGTGCTCGCCGACGACGGTGGCGAGGAAGTCGTTGGCCATGCGGGCGTCGGCCACCGCGATCCGCGGGTCCGGCTGCATCTGGACGCCGGGGGCGGTCAGGGAGAGCACCTGCAGGTCGACGCCGTTCCGGTCCATGTCCGCGAGCCTGAACTCGGTGAAGTCGGGCAGCAACCGCCTTACGTTCGCGAGCACTTCGGGCTTCAGGGGGATATGGCCGACCGGCGAGCCCTGGGTCTGCAGCTTGTCGTACCAGAACGCTTCCTCTAGGGCGATCAGCTTCATCGGAGCGCCTCTCATCCATCCGTTCCGCTTGAGTCACGGATCGGCGGTGCCGTCGGCGGAAGGGCGGCGGACACCGCGCAAACCATTAAGTAGCTTAATGGTTCTCAGTGCTACGGTAACACGGTGCCCAGCGAAGACAAGTCGACCCAGGAACCGCTCGCCAAGCTGCTGTGGCGGGCCCACAACTGGTTCCGTACGGCCGTGACCGCGCACCTTGAGGACGGCGCCGGCGGGGTGAGTCCGGCGCACGCGACGCTGCTGAGCCAGCTCGATCCGGACGGCATGCCGATGTCCGACCTGGCCCGGCAGATGGGTGTGAGTCCCCCGGCGACCCACCAGATGGTCCACCAACTCGCCGCCCTCGGGCTGCTCCAGGTGGTGCCGAACCCCCGCTCGGGACGGTCGAAACTCGTCGTGCTCACGCCGGAAGGTCTCACCCGCCGCCGGCAGGCGCTGGAGGTACTCGACGATCTGGAGGCGGAGTTGGCGCAGCGGATCGGGAAGCGGCGGGTCACGGCGCTGCGTGACGCGCTCGAACAGGGCTGGGGTGACACCGCCGCCGCGGACCGTACGTCCACGGCGGCGGGTGCGTAGCCCGGATTGGTGTGGCCCCGAATTGGCGCAGTCGGGATCGTGCGTGCGCCCGCCCGTCAGTCGGGGCGGGCGCACGACGGCCGGCCGTTGGCAGGCGACCGTTGACGGTCAACGGCCGGCCGTTGACGGGGCGAGGGTTCAGACGCCCTCGTTGATGTCCACGTCGGCCGGGGTGGTGCTGAGTTCCTCGCCGAAGTAGGCGCCGACCCCGCTGGTGCCCATGGTGGAGGAGCCGAAGTTGGCGGTGCCGGTGCCGGTCAGACCGGTGGTGGTGCCGTGCAGCACCCAGACCGCGCCGGTGCCGGCGTTCTCGTCCGGGTCGCCGATCACCACCTGCGCCGGGTCGGAGGGCGTCGCCGGGAGCGCGCCGACCACGGCGCCGAACTTGTCACCGCTCTCGGAAGCGCCGGGTACGCCGTCGGAGTTCTGCGTGAAGACCTGGGAGCCGGTCCCGGTGACACCCTTCGAGGAGCCGAGCAGGAGAAGGAACGAGCCCGCGTTGGTCAGCCCGTCGTAGTCCTCACCGGGCACGCCCGCGACGACGTCGGCGTACCCGTCGCCGTTGACGTCACCGACCGCCACGGATGCGCCCATCGCGTCGCCGGTCTCGCCGACGCCCGGGACGCCCGGGGTGTCCTGGTTGATCCACACCGGCGGGAGGGTGGTGCTCTGACCGTGGGGGCCGCCGTAGACGATCGTGACGGCGCCGCCCTTGACCGGCAGGTCCTCGTCGCTGTCGTAGTAGTCGGTGCTGTGGCCGAAGACGATGTCCCCGTAGCCGTCGCCGTTCACGTCGCCGATCGCCACGCTCTGGCCGGGCACCCGCATCCCGCTGGTCTGCTTGGCGTATCCGGCGTAGGTGAACCCGTTCGCGCCGCCCAGCAGCAGGTAGCCGCGGTAGGAGTCGGGCTCGTCCGTGTCGGTGACCAGGGCCACGAGGTCGGTGGTGCCGTCGCCGTTGATGTCGCCCGCCGCGATGCTGTGCAGGGTCACCGTGTCGCCGCGCTCCACATCCCACAGGTTGAGGTCGGAGACCGAGGCGACCTTGCCGTCCGCGCCGATCCCGGACAGCGTCCGCAGGGTCTGGCTGCCGTAGGAGGTGACCAGTTCCTGCTTTCCGTCGCCGTTGAAGTCGCCGGCCTGGAGGAAGCCGCCGACCCCCGCGTGCGCGGTGGCTCCGGTGTCGATGGCGGTGGCGTTGCCCAGACCGGACGCGCTGCCCCACAACACGGTCAGCATGCCCGCGTCGACACCGGACGCGTCGGTGCCGATGTCCTCCCCGGAGGCGCCGACCACGAGGTCGGTGTAGCCGTCACCGTTGAGGTCCACCGGCACCACCGTGGACCCGAACCGGTCAAGTGCCTCGGAGCCGCCGGGGATTCCGGGGCTGTCCTGCGCGAACAGGTAGTGCTTCGCCTGGTCGACGCCGCCGGCCGCGCCGTACACCACCGACACGTAGCCGGCCTCGGACTTGCCGCTGGCGGTCCCGTACGGCGAACCGACCGCCATGTCGGCGTGGCCGTCCCCGTTGAAGTCGACGACCTGCGCCTTCTGGGTGGCTTTGGCCCCCGCGGTGGCCGCGTGCGCGGTGCCGCCGGGGGCGGCCTGGGCCACCGCCGCCGGTGCGACCACCGCGCTGACCACGGCCACGGCAGCCGCCAGCGCCAGCCGGTGGGCGCGACGGGGGATACGTTGAGACATTCGGGCTCCGTTCAACGATGATGCGACGACCGGATGATGTTCCGGTGAACTCCCGCGACGTAGGACTCGCCGGCCCGGGGAACAGTTGTACGGGCGGAAGGGATCGGTCCGTGGGCCCGCGACGGGCCCGGGCGGATGTCGGCTCTCGGCTTTCGGCTTTCGGCTTTCACTGCCGGTTGTTCGCCGGGGTCACCAGGCCAGGGCGAGGTCCATCGTCTGCTGCCAGTAGGTGGTGGCGAGGGAGTCGTCGATGTAGACGCCCTTGGCGGGCAGCGAGGGGTGGGCGGCGCTGCCGACGCTCCCGACGCCGGAGCGGCCGGAGAAGTAGACCTCCAGGCTCTTCACGGTGCGGCCGTTCTTGCCGCTGCCGTCGCTCGCGGACAGGGCGACCGAGGCGTAGCCGGACTGGCCGGGCTCCAGGGTGACCACGGCCTGCGGCACGGAGTCCTTGATGACCGGCGGCACCGCCTGCGCGTCGGTGAACCTCAACTCCGGGTAGTTGTAGAGGTAGCACGTCTTGCTGCCGGTGTTGGTGACCGTGAGCAGCATGTGGTTCACCGGACGGTTCAACGGAGCCGCCACCACCTTCGTGTCGGAGCCCTGGCAGGTGACCGGCGCCCCCGAGGCGGCCGGGACCTTGGTGGGAACACCCTTCGCCGCCGGCCGGGTAGCACCCGACCCCGCGGACGGCTTGACCCCGGACGGCGCCGTGGTGGCCGGCGCGGACCCGCCGTCAGCGGAACCCGCGGCCGTGGAATCCGCGGCCATGGGGGCGCCCGCCGAGGGCGCCAAGGTCGCCGAGACGTCAGCCGTCGAAGCACCCTCGTTCCTGCTGCCCGATCCATCGTCACTGCAGGCGGTCAGGGAGAGCGCAGCGAGCACGACGGTCGCGGCGGCACCGAGGAGACGGCTACGGGTGTTTCGGATGATGGACATGAGGTCGTGCCTCTTTCGCGGTTCTGGTGGTCGGAGTGCTTGGATGAGGGGAGCTTGTGGGGAGATCCGTCCCAACCGCCACGCGCGGCGGACAGTTGGGGACACTGGAACGCAGAACACCGCTCTGAGCAGGGGGAACACGGTGCCCCTGGAACGCTGGAACGGGACACTGCGAAATGGAGGCACGGGTGTCGGGTGCGGCAGGAGCCAGGGAGACGGACCAGTTCGCGACGCTTCTGCGCGAGCTCAAGGACCGCTCGGGACTGAGCTACGGGGGGCTGGCCAAGCGGCTGCACATGAGCACGTCGACGCTGCACCGCTACTGCAACGGGACCGCGGTCCCGAACGAGTACGCGCCGGTGGAACGCCTCGCACGCGCGTGCCGGGCGACCCCGCAGGAACTCGTGGAGCTGCATCGGCGCTGGGTGCTGGCGGACGAGGCGCGCAGGCTCAGGGGGGATCAGGCGGCGGCGACGCGGGCGGAGGCGGCGGCTTCGGGTGACGCCGGCGCGGGTACGGTCGCGGGCGCGGCGGCGGGCGCGGCAGCCGGTCCGGCCGCGGACTCGGCGTGGGCCCCCGCCCCGGCACCGGCCCCGGACACAGCTCAGGGCGCCGGCTGGGCCGATCCCGCGGCCGGGGCAGGGGCGCCGCAGACGGCGGGCACCGGATCAGCGGCGGAGTCGGACCGTACCGCGGCACTTCCCGCCTCCTCCCCCGGACCGTCGCCCGCACCAGGACTGACAGCGGGACCCGCGCAGGACGGGGACGGCGGGCCGGACGAGCCGGACGGCCAGGTCGTCGTGCGGCTGCCGCGTGGCCCCTCGTCGCCGCGGCGGCGCCGCAACGCGCTGATCGCCTCCGCCGCGGCGGCCGCCGTGCTCGCGACCACGGCGCTCGTCGCACACCCATGGGACCGGGCCGGCGACAACGCCCGTGACCAGCAGGCCGTCGGCGCCACCGCGAGCAGCGACACGGCCGACGCGAAGGCGCCGTCCACCACCCCGTCGCCGACCGGGTCTCGGCACACCCGGTCCGCGTCGCCGTCGACCCCCGCGAGCAGCGGCACGTCCGGTGCCCCGCAGGGCGTGACCACCCAGGGCGCGAAGTCGACGCCCACCGGGAGCAGCAGCAAGGGCACCCCGCTCACCGTCGGCGTCCGCCCCTACGCCTTCGACGATCCGTGCCGCCAGCACTTCCTCGTCGACAGCGCGCCCGCGCAGGTCGGCCCGCCCGGGAACGAGCAGGACGCGCCGCGATGGGCCGCCGCGTACGGCGGGGTCTCCTCGGGCGAGCAGCGGATCGCCCTCACCATCCAGGGCACCGGCTCGGACACCGTCGTCCTGCAGGCGCTGCACGTACGCGCCATCAGCAGCGGCGCCCCGCTCGCCTGGAACGACTACTCGATGGGGGTCGGCTGCGGTGGCGGCGTGGACGTCAAGACCTTCGACATCGACCTCGACAACGGCAGCCCCACGGCCACGGTCCTGAACGGTCAGCGCAACTTCCCCTACAAGGTCAGCGAGTCCGACCCGGAGGTCTTCTACGTCACTGCGCACACCAAGGCGCACGACGTCCGCTGGGACCTGAGCCTGGACTGGTCCAGCGGCACCCGCAGCGGCACGATCAGCATCAACGACAAGGGCACCCCCTTCCACACCAGCGCAGACGTCGACCGCCCCGGCTACGACTACCCCAACGGCGGCAGCGACTGGATCAAGCGCGACAGCTGACCGGCCTCGTAAGGTCGTACGCGGTACGGTCCCGCCAGCGTGCTCCGTCCCAGACGATCAGGTGGACCGCGCGGACGTGGCTGGTCAGCGGCAGGGACGCGGCGAGTTCGGCCTCGCACGCGTCGTGCGCGGCGCCGGAGTCCGCGGGGTCGTCGCTGACCGCGACCGTCAGGTGCGGGCCGGGCCCCGGACCGAAGATCCCCCGGTACGGCAGCGCTTCGGGCCAGCGCCGCGTGAGGTCCTTGGTCAGCGCGACCACCGGGTCGTGCGGCCACGGGTCGAGGTAGAGCACGCCGGGATAGCGTCCGAACTCGCCGAACGTCAGGGTGAACGCGTCGTGCCCGGCGAACAGTTCGGCCAGTTCACGGTGGACTCGCGCGTCGATGCGGCTCTCGTGCAGGAACGGGTAGAGCACGGTCACATGCGCGGGGAACCCGGCCCGGACCAGCGGGTCCGCCTCGGGAACCTTGATGGTGAGTGCGGTGTCGCCGGGGACGTCCGGCCACCCGTCCTCCTCCTGCGCGCGCTGCGTGGTCTGCATACTGCTCCTGTCTGCGCGACCTACCGGGCCGGAACCGCGGGAGCCCACGCCCCGGCGAGACCTGAACCGGCCCCGACCCCGACCCCGGTCATGACGTGTCCGGCTGCTCCTGGCGTATCGCAACACCGGCGATCACCGTGGCCACACCGATGATGTCGCGCCAGGTGGGTATCTGGCCAAGCACGACCAGCCCGATCACAGTGGACGACGCGGGCAGCAGCGCCAGCAGGAAGGCCAAGACGGACCGCGGCAGCCGGGCCATGGCCAACTGATCGCTGGCGTAGGGAATGACGGAGGAGCAGACTCCCACCCCGATCCCCCACAGCAGCCACAGCAGCCACAGCGGGTGGACGAAGGCGGTGCCGGCGTCGCCGATCCCGAACGGGGTGGCCACCACCGCGGCGACGACCATGCACGCGCCGAGCTGGTCGATCCCCGCCATCGCACTGCTCCGCCGCTCGCCCGGGTCACGTTCGCCAACCGGGCCCGGTCGTCGCGATCCGGTGGCCGAGGACCATGTAGAGCATGAAACCGACGCAGTTGGCGAAGGCGTATCCGAACCCGAGGCGCTCACCGGCCAGGCGTACATCGGTGAGAACCGCCACCCCACCGACGGCCAGGGCGAGCGCGGCGAGGTTGCGGCCGCTGTGGCTCCCGACGAGGGCCAGGACGACCACCCCGAGGAACTCGATCGCCCCCACCGTCGACAACGGCAGCCGGTCGACGGCCAGCGGGTCGCTGCGGCACCGGACCGTGCTACGTCCACCGCCACGGGTGCGGCTGCCGGTCAGGAACCCGCGGGCGAGCGGGCTGTAGGGCAGCACGCCGAGGTCGCGGCAGAGCGGGATCATCTCCCGCTCCTCCTCGCGGTAGGCGAGGTTGTAGAGGTTCTGCATCGACACGAATCCGCTCCACCCGTGGGCCCGGGCGGTGTACTGCGCCTTGGCGAACTGCCACGCGTACACGCTGGATGCCCCCGGATATCGGACCTTTCCCGCCCGCACGAGTTCGTCGAGGGCGCACATCGTCTCCTCGATCGGGGTCGCGTCGTCCCATCGGTGAATTTGGTACAGGTCGATGTGGTCGGTGCCCCGCCGGCGCAACGACGCGTCCACCGCGGCGTGCAGGTGCTTGCGGGGCAGGCCCCGCGAGGTCGGCGCGTCGCCCATCGGGAAGTACACCTTCGTGGCGAGCACATAGTCGTCGCGGGAGCCGAAGACCTCGCGCAGCAGAGTGCCGGTGACCTCCTCACTCGCGCCCTGGTCGTACATGTCCGCGGTGTCGAAGAACGTCCCGCCCGCCTCCGCCGCCGCCCGCACCAGGGGCAGCGCCGCGTCGGCGTCCAGGTGCCAGGCGCGGCGCGAGGTGTCGCCGTAACTCATCATCCCCAGCCCGACCCGCGACACCACCAGGCCGGACAACCCGACGCGCGAATACCGCATGCTTCCCCTTGTCCCGCCGAAATGGCGTCGTATTCGCTGTTTACGACCTTGACCGCCCGGCTATTCTCCTCTGCACCGGGCTTCCGTTGAAGCCGATATTGAAGCCCTAGGAGCGAATGTGCCTGGAAAATCCAAGAAGAAGAGGCGGATTTCCTTTGGCGAGCCACACCCGGCCCTGGACGAGATGAACGTCAGACTCCTCGCCGAACTCCACCGCAACCCACGCCTGCCCATGTCCGCCCTCGCCCGCATCGTCGGCATGTCGGCGCCCGCCGTCACCGACCGGGTGCGCCGGTTGGAGGAGGACGGCGTCATCACCGGCTTCCGCATGGCCGTCGACCCATCGGCACTCGGCCTGCCCGTCACCGCCCTGGTACGGGTACGGCCCGGCCCCGGACAACTGCCCAACCTGATGGCCCTCGCGACCGACCACGAACAGGTCAGCGAAAGCCACCGGCTCACCGGCGAGGACTGCCTGCTGCTGAAGATCCACACGGCGACCATCGACGGCCTCGAAGCCGACCTCGACGAGTTCCTCCTCTACGGCCAGACCACCACATCCCTCGTCGTGGCGACCCCGGTCCCGCCACGCCCCCTTCCACTCCCCTCACCCGCCGAGTAGGACTCTCCCACGGGCAGCACCGGGCACCCATGGGTGAACACCGGGCCGATTCCTCTCCGTTGGACCTCCCATCGACCCCTCAGAATTGGTCTGGACTATTGACAGGTTCAGACCATTTCCGTTTGAGTGCTGACTCCGGTCCCACTTCGCACCCCCACAAGGAGTGGCACGTGTCGAGACAACGGTTCATCGCCTTCCTCACCGCGCTCGCGGTCGCGGTCGGCCTGGCGGTCATGGTCCCCTTCGCATCCTCCGCTTCAGCCACGGACTGCGCCGCCGCCTGGAGTTCCTCCTCTGTCTATACGGGCGGCCAAACCGCCTCTTACAACGCGCACAACTGGTCGGCGAAGTGGTGGACCCAGGGCGAGACCCCCGGTTCCGCAGACGTCTGGGCCGACCAGGGCGCCTGCGGCAACTCAGGCGGCGGCACCGGCGGCTCGACCGGCGGCAACGACAGTTGCAGCTACCCCGCCTGGGTCGCGGGCCAGAACTACGTCACCGGCGACATCGTGCAGTACACCAACGGCAGCGACTACATCGCCACCCACGACAACCCGGGCTACGACCCGACCATCAGCACCTGGTACTGGAGCCCGTACAGCTGCTCCGGCGGTGGCGGCACCACGCCCCCGACCAACGGCGCATTCGTGGTCAGCGAGGCGCAGTTCAACCAGATGTTCCCGAACCGGAACTCCTTCTACACCTACGCCGGCCTCACCGCCGCCCTCAGCGCCTACCCGGGCTTCGCCACCACCGGCAGCGACACCGTCCAGAAGCAGGAGGCCGCGGCCTTCCTCGCCAACGTCAGCCACGAGACCGGCGGCCTCGTCTACGTCACCGAGATCGACAAGTCCGGTAACTACTGCGCCTCTGAGCCCTACGGCTGCCCGGCCGGTACCTACTCGTACTACGGGCGCGGCCCTATCCAGCTCAGCTGGAACTTCAACTACAAGGCCGCGGGCGACGCGCTCGGCGTCGACCTCCTGGACAACCCCAGCCTCGTCGAGACCGATCCCGCCATCTCCTGGAAAACCGGACTTTGGTACTGGGACACCCAGACCGGACCGGGCACCATGACCCCGCACGACGCCATGGTCAACGGCGCCGGCTTCGGCGAGACCATCCGTAGCATCAACGGCAGCATCGAGTGCAACGGCGGCAACCCCGCCGAGGTCCAGGACCGCGTCAACGCCTACGAGAACTTCACCTCCATCCTCGGCGTCCCCGCGGGCAACAACCTCTCCTGCTGACCCGGCCCCTGCTCCACCCGCGCCCCGCACGCTGACGCGCCCCGCCCTCGGCGGGGCGCGTCAGCGTGCCGGGACGACGACCACCGCGAGCACACCGCCCCCGGGCCGTCACCGGCCGGCCGTCGGGGCAGTACTGAACGTCGTCTCGCCGCCGACGGCTATCGCCGGGACGTGGGAGCCGTGAGAGCCGCGGGCGCGATCGCGGACCTTCTTGACGTAGGAGCGCGTGAACGCGGCCGGCAGGCCGAAGCCGAGGACCTGGACGATGACCCGGGGCAGAGTCCCGGAGCCGGCGGCCTCGCAGGCAAGGGTGGCAACCGCACTGAGCGTAAAACCGATCGTCCAGGCGCCGGTGAGCACCGTGCAGGTACGCCGGAAGAGCGGAGTGGTCCATACCTCCGGTGCGGTATGCCGCTTGGCGATGCCCAGGACGAACGGCCGCCGCACCAACAGCGTCACCGCTGCAATCAGCGCCAGCCACGCCGAGGACAGTCCGCCGGCGACATCACGCAGCGGCGAGTGAGGGTCGGCGAAGGCCACCGCGGTCAGCGCACCGAAGTAGGCAACCGTGCCGAACTCCAATATCTGCGCGTCCGCGGTCACTCCCGCCCTGCGGTCCTTCACCAGAAAGAGCACGCCCAGGGCCAGCGCCAGAAGCGCCGCCCACTGCCAGGCGAGACTCGACACGACGGCGAACACGATCCAGGGGAGAAAGCCTCGCAGCTGGCTCACGGCGACTGTCCCTTCCGCTTATATGCGAATTGACGACCCGGCGGGGATTTCCCGCTGCTCGAAAATGTACGGTGATGACGGCGCCGCGTCCTCCACCCCCGGGTTGATTCCCGGGTGGAGAAATTTCTCCACCCGGACTCCACCCGTGGGGGGATGACGACTCCCGCCGCAGGTCGTAGCGTTGACGAAAACGAGGTCGGAGCACGCCCATTCGGGACTGGACCGGCGTCGGCCCCTTTCACCGCGCGAGCAAGGAAATTCGAGGATGCCATGTCTCTGGCTATGGAATCGAATCACCGTCAGTACTGCAAACGGACCGCGTCCACCGATCCGCAGGCGTTCCGCATCTCTCCCGCAGGCGCGATCGAATACGGCCACGCGCCGGGTCCATGGACGGACACGACCATGCGCCTCCTCACGGCCCCTCCATCCCGCCGGCACCGGCGCCGCCACCGACACCCGCTCACCGCAATCCCGCGCGGGCCGGCCGAACTCGACTTCGCCGAGGGCTCCTTCACCCACAGGTCGCCCTGTTCTCCTCGGGTCAGACGCCGTCTCACGCGTCGTTGCGGTTCTTCCAGCGGAAGGTGAACAGGCACAGCAGGAGGCCGCCGACGCACCACGCGGCGAGGACCAGGGCGGTACGGCCGAACTCCCAGGCGCCCGCCGGTTCGAGGGCGGCGGCGGCCTGCGGTAGGAAGACCCCGCGCAGCCCCTGGCAGAGCCACTTGAGCGGGAAGAAGGAGCCGACAGTGAGCATCCAGTTCGGAATCGTGTCAATGAGGATGTAGACACCGGAGATGAACTGGAGCACCAGGAAGGGCAGGACCACCACGGAGGTGGCGCTGCGTCCGGACTTCGGCACGCTGCTGATCGCGATGCCGAGCAGCGCGCATCCGGTGATGCCCAGGACGAACACCCAACCGAAGGTCAGCCACTTGACGGGCGTGGAGGGCAGGTCCACGCCGTACACGGTGGTGCCGAAGACGAGGAGGATCGCAGTTTCGAAGATGCCAGTGGTCAAGACCAGCCAGATCTTGCCGAGGAAGTACGCGGCCGGGGGCATCGGGGTGCCGCGCAGCCGCCGCAACACCTTCTCGTCCCGCTCGATCGCGATCGAGATGCCCAGTGACTGGAAGCTGGTCGACATGATGCCGGAGGCGATCATCGAGGTGACGTAGTACTGGGAGGCGCTGGTGCCCGTGTTCTTCATGTTGTCGCTGAAGATCGAGGCGAAGAGAAAGAGGAAGATGATCGGGAAGGCGAAGGTGAAGACGACCTGCTCACGCTGACGGAAGAAGAGCTTGATCTCCATCGCGCCCCGGTGCAGACCGAGTTGCCAGGCACCGGGCAGCCGTGCGGTGGCGGTGCCGTCGTGGCCGCCGCGACGGCCGGCCAGCCGGCTGGTGCCGCCCGCGCCTCGCCCCTCGGCGGGACCGGGGTCGGTGCCGAGACTGGCGCCTGGGTCGGCGCCGAGGCCGGCGCCCGGGCCGGCACCGGACGCGGGATCGGGATCGGGATCGGGGTGGCCCGCGGGAGTCGGGGCATTCGCCGCGGTCATCGCGGGGTCTCCTGTCCGATGAGTCGCAGGTAGACGTCCTCAAGGGTCGGCTGGGTCACCCGCAGTCCGGGTATCTCCCCGTCGAAGCGGCGGGCGAGTTCGGTGACGACGCGGGTCGGGGTGTCGGTCTCCTCGGCGTGCGAGGTGCCGTCGGGGCCGGTCCAGTGGACGGTCGTGCGGGCGTCGGCGCGGCCGGCCAGCGTGCCGGGGGCGCCCTCGGCGACGACCTTGCCCGCGGTGATCACGGCGAGCCGGTCGGCGAGGGCTTCGGCCTCCTCCAGGTAGTGCGTGGTGAGGATGATGGTGGTGCCCTCGTCGGCGAGGGAGCGGATCAGTTCCCAGAACTGCCGCCGGGCCACCGGGGCGAAGCCGGTGGTGGGCTCGTCGAGGAGCAGCAGCCTCGGGTCGCTGATCACGCCGAGGGCCACGTCGAGCCGGCGGCGCTGGCCGCCGGAGAGCGCTTTGACACGGCTGCCGGTCTTCGCTTCGAGCCCGACCAGCGCGATCACCTCCGCCGGGTCGCGCGGGTAGGGGTAGTAGCGGGCGAAGTGCCGGACCGTCTCACCGACGGTCAGCTCGCTCACCGCCGACTCGTCCTGCCATACGATGCCGACCTGCGCCTTCCAGGCCCGGTCGGCGGTGGCGGGGTCGGCGCCCAGGACGGTCACCTCGCCCTCGTCGCGGGAGCGGTGACCCTGGAGGATCTCCACGGTGGTGCTCTTTCCGGCACCGTTGGGCCCGAGGATGCCGAACACCTCGCCCGCCCTGATGTCCAGGTCGAGCCCGTCCACCGCCATGACGTCGCCGTACCGCTTGCGAAGACCCCGTACGCGTACCGCGTCCCCCTCAGCCATGCGACCAGTGTGCCGCGCTGGGGCCGCCGCCCGAACGGGAACGGCGAAACCGTACGAACGGATGAACGAGGCTGAATGCGCGCCTGGTTGACGGCCGCACAAGGGTGCCGTTGTGTCCCGGTTGGATAACGGGCGGGCGGTGCGGGGGGTTCGTCCTTACTCTGACTGTCCTACCGGGTTCGCCAGGGGGGTACCCGGGATCGATCAGGGGACGTCAGGGACATCATGAATCGCTTTCGCATGCTCGCCGCCGGGTCCGTGGCCGGTGCGGCCGTCGCCGGGGCGCTGCTCGTGCCGACTCCGGCGAGCGCGTCGGCCGGGTCCGTGCACTTGCACAAGATCTACTACAACAGCCCGGGGGTGGACCGGCGGACGAACGCGAGCCTCAACGCGGAGTACGTGCAGATATCCAACACCACCGGCAAGTCGGCGAGCCTGAAAGGTTGGACCCTAACGGATGCGTCGAAGCACAAGTATACCTTCACCACTTACACACTTGGTGCTCACAAAACCGTGACCATACACACCGGCAAGGGGAGCAACACGGCCGCCAACCGGTATCAGGGTCGTTCCGCGTACGTCTGGAACAACGACAAGGACACGGCCACGCTCAGGTCTTCCAGGGGCACCAAGATCGACACCTGCTCGTACAACTCGACGCGGGTCGCGTACAAAATGTGCTGACGCCTCGACCAACCGCCGAGCAGGGCGGAACGGGCAACCAGGAGGGGCGGCGGATCGTCGTTACGATCGCCGTCCCTCCGCTGTTTCGGAGGGACGTTTTGGTATCCATGCAGTATCAAAGGCACAAAGGCGAGTGGCGGGCGAGACGGCGTTAGCAGGTATTTGACACGCCGGGAAACCCACTCGTAGAGTCAGCCCCCGTCAACTCCGAGTAATTCCCGGGCCAAGCGCGGCTCAGGGCGGAATTTCCGTTTTGGCGCGTTCTGACAGCCGTGACCACCCCCGCCCCACCGGGGAGACGGCTTCTACTGGCGACCGACACACGCGCCGACGATGGAGACTGAGGACGGGGATGCACGGTGAGTAGCCGGCACCAGCGCGAGCCACGAAAAAAGCCGCGGCACCCGTCCTTCGAAGGACGGTACATCTGGCACTCCGCCGCCGACGACCGGCAGTTGGCCGACGCCTGCGTGGATGTGCAGGCGGGCCGCTACCTGAGCGCCTCCGAAACCCTGCGGGAGACGCAGGACGACTTCGGTTTACGCGCCCACCGCTCGCTGGTGCTCGCCTCCGAGGCATGGGACTCGGATCTGACGGAGCGTTGGGTCGCCGAGGAGCCCTGCGCCGAGTCGGCGCTGCTGTGGGCCCGGGTCGCCGTCCTGCGCGCCCTGCGCGCCGCGGACAGCAAGGACGACCGCGCCACCGCGCTGTCCCGGATAGCCCTGGCCGCCTGCCAGCAGGCGGCCGGCCACGCACCGAAGGACCCAACCCCATGGGTGGCCCAACTCGCCCTGGCCCGCTTCCATCGGTCGTTCGACCCGGCCCCGCAGGGCCTGCTGACCGCGCCGCCCGGACCCTGGCGGCTGCTGTCCCACATCCTGCGGCTCGACCCCTGGAACCGCGAAGCGCACCACCGCTTCCTGTCCATCTACTTCCCCCGCAACGGCGGCCGCGCATCCGAAGTCTGGGACGTGGCCGCCTTTCTGAGTCAACGGGCCCCCAGCGGATCACCGCTGTCGCTGCTCCCCCTGGTGGCCCTGGTCGAGAACTACAACCCGTCGGCACCACTCGCCTACAAGATGTGGGAGCAACCGCCGTGGAGCACCGCGGCGTTGAGCATTTACCACAAGTGGCTCCCGAACGTGGCCGGTTACCGGTTCACGCCGGTGGTGGATCTGTCGTACCTGGCGCACGCGCTGGTCATGGCGCGCAAGGAGTTCGAGGCGCGGGCGGCCTTCATGTTGATGGGCCCGTATGCCTCACGCATGCCCTGGAGCGCGTTCGGCGCCCCGGAGGAACAGCTCACGAAGGCCCGAGAGGCATGCGGCCTCACCGTGCCCGGCGGTCCGTGAGCCCATACCGGTACCGGTCGACCAGATCCCACCAGAATGGACGGTTCGCATGTCTGACCCAGCAGTGACCAGCCGCGACAGGAGAACGGACCAGGCGGCACCGATCGCCCTGGACGACGACGCCACGCTGCATGCGATGGGCTACCCGCGGAAATTGACCCGGCGATTCCGGGCATTCGACAATTTCGCAATCTCTTTCACCATCATCAACATCATTTCCGGCATCTTCTCGGCGTTCGGGATGGGAATGGCCGGCGGCGGCCCGCGCATCCTGATCTTCGGCTGGATCGGGGTGTCGGTGATGGTGCTCTTCGTCGGGGCCGCCATGGGCGAGATCGCCTCGGCCTACCCGACCAGCGGTGCGCTGTACTTCTCCGCGGGCAAGCTCGCCAAGCGGCACAACGGCGCCTGGTCCTGGTACACCGGCTGGCTCAACTTCATCGGCCAGGTGGCCGGCACCGCCGCCACCGACTACGCCGCCGCGACGTTCATCCAGTCGTACATAGCCATGCAGTGGGACTACACGCCCACGCTCAAGAAGACCGTGCTGATCACCGCGGCCATCCTGCTGGTCCACGCGCTGCTCAACACGTACACCGTGCGGTTGGTCGCCCTCATCAACCGGATCTCCGTGTGGTGGCTGATCATCGGCCTGCTGGTGATCGTGATCTCGCTGATCTCGGTGCCCTCGCACCACCAGCACGCGAGCTACGCCTTCCACTACGTCAACACCACCGGCTTCCACAGCGCGATCTACGCGGGGCTGCTCGGTCTGCTGGTCACGAGCTGGACCTTCACCGGCTTCGACGGCAGCTTCCACATGTCCGAGGAGACCGTCCAGGCCACCGTCAACGCCCCCAAGGGCATCGTGCGCGCCATCGGCTACTCGGCGATCACCGGCCTGATCCTCATGGTCGCCCTGGTGTACTCGATCCGTGACTACGGCAGCGAGGTCACGTCGTCCGCGCCGCCGGTCCAGATCCTGATCGACGCGCTCGGCCAGGGCCTGTCCAAGGCGATCCTGGTCATCATCATCGGCGCCATGCTCTTCTGCGGCCTGGCCAACATGACCTCCAACACCCGCATGATCTTCGCGTTCTCGCGGGACGGCGCCATGCCCGGCTCGCGGCTGTGGCACTCCGTCTCCCCGCGCACCCGCACGCCCGTCAAGGCGGTCTGGCTGGCCGCGGCCTCCTCGCTGGTACTGGTGCTGCCGGGCTGGTGGTCGCACACCGCGTTCAGCGCCGTGGTCAGCGTCAACGTGGTGGGCCTGTTCCTCTCCTACGGCATCCCGATCTTCCTGCGGCTGCGCCTGAAGGACGAGTTCGCCGCCGGCCCGTGGCACCTCGGCCGCTGGAGCAAGCCGGTCGGCATCGTGGCGGTACTGTGGATCATCACCAGCAACGTGCTGTTCATGCTGCCGCAGGCCACCCCGATCACCGCGAGCACGTTCAACTACGCACCGATCGCCCTCGCCGCGGTCCTGGTGATCGCGACGCTGTGGTGGTTCGCCACGGCCCGCAAGTCCTTCCACGGACCGGTCAGTTACGGCGGTCCCGACGAGGTCGCGGCGATGGACCTGGTCTGAGCGGCGGTCATCGCGCCGGCGCACCGGACCAGGCAGTAGCCAAGCGGGGAGTTCCAGCGGGGCGATCCAGCAGGACGACCATGCGGAGCGGCCCAGCAGGAGACCGGCAGCGCGCCGGCGGACCGGCACCATGCCGGCGGAAGGAGAGGAACGCGTGCGGGACGACCTCACCGTCACCCAGGCGACGGCTGCCGAGTGGGACGAGATCGTGGCGTGGACCGCCGGCGAGGGCTGGAACCCCGGCCACGGCGACGCGGCCCACTTCCTCCCCAGCGATCCGGCCGGCTTCTTCGTCGGCCGGCTGGACGGCCGCGTCGTGTCGGCCGTCTCGGTCGTGGTGTACTCCCCCGAGTACGCCTTCCTCGGCTACTACCTGGTCCATCCCGGCCACCGCGGTACCGGCCTCGGCCTCGCCACCTGGAACGCCGCGCTGCCTCACGCCGAGGGCCGGGTGATCGGCCTCGACGGGGTTCCGGCGCAGCAGGCCACCTACGCGCGTGCCGGGTTCGCCCCGGCCTACCGCAACGTCCGCCACACCGGCCGTCCGCGCACGGCCGGTGCGGCGACGGACCCCGCCGTCCTCGCGGTGCGGCCGCACCACCACCGGGCGATCGCGGCGTACGACCGCGGCTGCTTCCCCGCCGCCCGCGCCGACTTCGTGTCCCGCTGGCTCACCGACGACGGCCACACCGCCCGGGTGCTGCTCGGCGCCGACGGCGGCGTCCGCGGGTACGGCGTCATCCGCCCGGCACACCAAGGCCACCGCGTCGGACCGCTGTTCGCGGACACCGCCGAGGAGGCCGGCGTCCTCTTCGACGCCCTCGTCGCCACGCTGCCGCCCGAGGCAGAGGTGGCCATCGACATCCCCGACCTGTACCCGGCAGCGGCGAAGCTCGCCGCCGACCGCGGCCTGACCGCCAGTTCGGAGTGCCTGCGGATGTACAGCGGCACGGTGCCGGTGAGCCGCGTCGAGGCGGTCTACGGCACCACGTCCCTCGAACTCGGCTGACGGTACGGCCGATCAGCTCGGCCGATCGGACGGCCACATGACGGATCAGCCGACCGGCATGACCTCGATCGACGGCCGCCCGGGCGAGTCCAGGTACAACCGCTCCTTCCTGCCGTCCTGTTCGAGCTCCACCGTGAGCCGGTAGGGGTAACAGCCGGGGGCGAGAGTGGCGACCACCGCGCCGGCCCAGTAGCAGTAGACCGGGGTGTACGGGTCGCGCATCCGGTCGGGCACGCCGTACCTCTTCAGGTCGGTGCAGACCTTCACCTCGGCGACGTCGTCCTCGTCGCCCTCCTCGCCGTCGAGGAAGACGACGCCGCCGATCCTGGGCAGCGGTGGCCAACTTCCGCCCGAGCGGGGCGACATGGCGATCGGCCGGACGATCCAGTTGAGCACCTGGCCCTGCTTGCAGACCGTCCTCAGGTCGGCGGTGCCCTGGCCGGCGCCGCCGACGCTGTTGTCCATCATGAAGACGGCGCCGTCCAGCGAGCGGGCGGCGGTGGCCTTGGCCACGTCCACGAAGGTGACGACGTTGAGCTGGACGGAGTTGAGCTGACCGGGGTAAGGACGGTCGGGATCGGGCCGGTCGGGGCCGGGGCCGTCGGGGTCGCGCCGCTGCCCGGCCGACGTCGTGGCGGGTCTCATGGCGGTGCGGTCACCTCTCCCCGGTCAGCAGCGGCGACAGTTCGGTGACCATCGGCTCGGTCCTGCTGCCCAGCAGGAACGCGATGCGGTACGGCGTGGCCGGGATGGCGTCCTTCTTCACGGTGCCGGTCCAGTACGTGATGTCGGTGCCCGGGTAGATCTTCCGGATCGGCTCGCACACCGACGGGTCGATCTCGACGGTGTCGATGGCCAGATACGCCTCGCACTCCAACGGGATCGCGGACCAGAGGAGTTGGTCGCCGGCCCGGACCACGGTACGCAGCTGCTCGGTACCGTGACCGGTCGAGCCGGCCGCCTTCCCGGTGTCGTAGAGGTACAGGTTGCGGTGCAGGGCGCCCGTGGCGAGCGCGCCCACCACGTCGATCACCGCGGCGATCGAGATCGGCCGCCGTTCGTCGTCCCGGCCCCGGCCTCCGCCGGCCGAACCCGCCCCGCTCGTCTGGTGCTTCGCCGCGGTCATCGCCCATCCCCTTCCGGCTTGCGGCAGTCCGCCGCGCCTGTGCCGAACCCGGCGGCGGCTGCGCGGATCGGCAGCGGCCCCAGTCCGGCCTTGGTGAACCCGTTGCGCTTCGGGGCGGTCCTGATCCTGACCGCCGAGTCGTACGCCAGCCGCACCGGCTCCCATCTCCACTGCCCGTCGCTTAACACCGGTTCGTGCAACTCGATCCGCATCGTGTACCCGTACGTGCCCGGCCGGGTGGTGTCGACGGACGCGGACCAGTACCAGCCGTCGGTGACCTGGTCCGGCGAGCCGTAGACCGCCGGGTGGAGCACGCCCTTGTCGACCGCCTCGCCGACGACGGCACCGAGCACCGGCTCGGGGTGGGCGTGGCCCGCGGGGAACCAGCCGGACCTCGGGGTGTGGAGCCCACCGGTGATGTCGGCGACCCTGCCGACCGGCTTGCCGCCCGGTTTGCCCAACGGCTTGCCCACCGGCTTGCCGCCCGACGTGCCGCCCGCGCGGGCCGGCGTCCTGGCGGTGCCGCGGCCGCGTTCGGCCGCGAGGTAGCCGCGCGGGACGGTCGGCGGGATCGAACCGAGGCTGTACAGCGCCCAGTTGATCACCTGCTCGTCGGCCTGCGAACCGTCGCTCCAGTAGCTGCCGTTGATCGCGGTGATCAGGTCCGCGCTGCCCAGGCCGACCGAGCCCTGGAGCCGCGCGTTGTCGAGGAGGTGGATGCTGCCCTCCAGGGTCCGGCTCTCCAGGGCGGCGGCGACGTCCACCAGCACGACGACCGCCACTTGCTGGTTCATACGGCCCACCTTCCTTCTTCCTTGTACGGGCGCGGTGTGCGGTGCGTGGCCCGCGGTGAACGGCGTTGCGGTGCACGGCGTGCGGTGCGCAGCGTTCCTACGGGCACAGCAGCGACGGGGTGTCGACGTACGCGAGGCTGGACTCGCCCCCGGACATGCGGAGTTCCAGCCGGTAGCGCTGCGGCACACCGCGCGGCATGTCGGTGGGGACCACGCCGGACCACACCGCCAGGTCCGGTTGGGCGCTCGCCGGGGCCTCCCCCAACTCCCCCGAATCCCCCTGCTCCGGGCCCAGGAACACGATGCGTTGGATCGCCACCGGCGTCTGCACGTCCAGCGGCACCGCCGACCACTGGACGACCTGGCCGGGGCGCACCACCGTGCACAGGTCGGGGGTGCCCTGCCCCCGGCTGTCGCACCCGCTGTCGTCCATCAGGCAGAGGTGGCCGCCGCGCAGGGTGCCCGCGGAGAGCGCCCCGACCACGTCCACGGCGACCGCGATGTTCACCTGCGGCTGCACGCGGGGCCTCACCGGGCGGTCCAGTCGGCCGTACGGTCGCGCACCAGCGGCACCTTGCCGACGGCGGTGCGCTCGATCTCCGGCGAGTCGCGGTGCACGAACCGCAGGTCGAAGCGGTATCCGCTCTTCGCGATCGACACCGGGTCGGCCTCCCACTGGTTGTACACGGACAGGGCCAGCGGCAGGCTCTCGGCGAACGCGCGCTGCACGCCGTGCGCGCCCAGCGCCTCGTCCAGCCGGTAGGCGGCGCCGGGCACGTCGTCGACGGCGGCGAGCAGGGTGAGCAGCTTCGACTCGCGGTGGTTGACGAACTGCACGTCGTACGCGGCCTCGTCGAGGTCCAGCACCCTCCCGGCCCGCAGCCGGTCGCGCAGTGCGGCGTAGGCGCGGGCGGCGGCGTACTGCGTGTCGCCCAGGTGCAGGACGTCGCCGCTGCGGCCGGCGAACTCGAACCTCTGGGTGCGCAGGCCTGGTTCGTCGGTCCTGGGCCGGCGGATCATCCGGTCGCCGAGCTTGAGCCGCAGCAGCGGCGCCTCGTGGGCGTGCAGGCGGGTGACGACGAGTTCGCCCTCCGCCCCCTCCGGCACCCAGCGGCCGCTGTCGTCCACGAGCTCCACCAGGTGCAGTCCGGGCACGGCCGCCAACCACGGTGAGGACTCGCTCAGTTGCAGGCCGATGGTCTCGGCCTGGGTGGCGGCGAAGTAGCTGAGGATGGACAGGTTCGGGTACATCGCCTTGAGTTCGGCGCGCTTGCGCCTGGCGAGCACCCCGCTGCCGTACATCGCCACCCGGAAGCTCTCCTTGGCCGGGCGGCTCATGCCGGCGCCGAGTTCGGTGAGGATCGCGATGCCGGCGGTGATGCCCATCAGCGCCTTGGGGCCGGGGTAGGAGAACATCTGCTCGATGACGGCGGTGCCGACCGGGCCGGCGCCGATGTAGTTGACGCCCGGCACGCTCTGCAGGACACCGCCGACCATGGTGCCGCTGCTCCACATCTGGTAGTCGGCGAGCGTGGTGAACAGCCACTTCGGGTCGTCGCCGGTGAGGTGGGGGGCGAGCATGTGCCGGCCGATGAAGTCGCCGGCCAGCCGGTAGGTGTCCTGCAACTCCCGCAGCGAGTACACCGTTTCTACCGGCAGGCCGCCGCTGGTGCCGCCGCTGGCGACGATCTCGAAGCCGCCGCGGGCCAGCGGCACGACCAGTCCGGGCCGTTCGCCCATGAACAGCTCGCGCTGGGTGTCCTTGTCGGCGAGCGGAACGCGCTGCCACTCGTCGTACGTCGCCGGGGTGTCGGGCACTCCGGCCCCGGCCAGCCGCTCGCGCCACAGCGGGTTGAGCCGCACGGTGTGCACCATCTGCTGCAGCCGGCGGAGCACCAGCGCGTCCTGCACCTCGTGGTCCACCGCGCTGTACGGGGTGCCGAGCGTCTGCTCGCAGGCCCGCAACACGCCCAGGAAGGAGGGAAGTTGGGAGACCTGCTCGATGGTCGCCGGGCGGTGGTCGAGGTCGGGGATCAGACGCCTCACCAGCTCGGTGCGGCCGGCCGCGGCGGTGTTCTCGGTCAGCATGCTCGCTCAACTCCCTGGCCGGCCGTCCGGATCTCCGCGAGCAGGGTCCGGAAGTGGTCGGCGGTGGTCCGGTGGTTCATCAGCACGACGCGCAGCGCGGCGGTCCCGTCGACGTCGACCTTCGAGATGAAGAAGTCGCCGCGGGCCTTGATCCGGTCCCTGATCGCGATCTGGTGGCGGTGCACGTGGTGCTCGGGCAGCCCGGGCGGGCGGTGCCGGAAGCACAGGATGTTCGCCTCCGGGTGGTGCGGCGCCTCGAAGTCCGTTGCGGCGCGGACCAGTTGGTACGCCCGCTCGGTGAGCCGGCACAGCTGCTCGATCCGCTCGGCGAACAGCGCCGGCCCGTAGACCGCCCACAGCACCCACAGCGGCATGATCATGGGGCGCTTGGTGCACTCCAGGTTCCGGTCGCCGCTGTCGAGCGCGGTGTAGAGGTCGGGCTCGTCATCGAAGACGTAGCTGGCCTGCTGCCGGAAGGCGCCGGCGCCGGCGTTCTTGTCCCGGTGGAAGAGCAGGGTGCACGGCGCGGGCACGAACATCATCTTGTGCGCGTCCCAGGTGAGCGAGTCGGCCTTCTCGATGCCGCGCAGCCGGTGCCGCAGCCGGCCGGAGAGGAGCAGGCTCGCGCCGTGGGCACCGTCGACGTGCAGCCACAAGCCCATCTCCCCTGCCAGGTCGCCGAGTTCGTCCAGCGGGTCGAACGCACCGAGCGCGGTGGTGCCGGCCGAGGCGACCAGGCAGAAGACGTCCAGGCCGCGGGCCTTGGCGGCGTCGAGCGTGGTACGGGCCGCGTCGGGGTCGATCTGCTTGGCGGCGTTGAGCGGCAGCCGGACGATCTGGGACTCGCCGACGCCGATCACGCCGGCCGCCCGGGCCACGCTGTAGTGGGCGTCGGCGCCGATCGCGATCGCCGGCCGGGCCCCGCGCCCGCCGAACGTGGCGGCGCCGTCGGCCCAGAAGCCCGGGAAGGCGCGGTTGCGGGCGGCCAGCAGCGCGGTCAGGTTGGCCAGCGAACCGCCCGACGTGGTGGTCATGCAGAACCGCCCGGGGTCCCAGCCGATGTACGCGTTGAGCTCGGCGGCCATGATCTGCTCGGCCACTTTGGGCAGTTGGGCGGCCTCGTAGAACGACGAGGGCTGGTTGGCCACCGATCCGGCGAACTCCACGACGGCCGCGAGCGGCACCGAGCCGGTGAACTGCCGGCCCATCGCACCCGGCGAGTGCACCTGGATGCCGGTCCCCAGGTAGAGGTCGACGATCGCGGCCAGCCGGTCCCCGTCGAAGTCGGCGACCCGCTCGCGCTCCCGCGTCATCAGCGAGCGCGCGGTCGTGGCCAGCACCCGCGGGTCGGACAGTTCGAGACCGCGCACGGAGTGGTCGCCGATGTGCCGGGCCAGCTGTCCGAGGGTGCGCTCGGCGGCCGTACGGAAGTGCGCGGGGCCGAACGCGGCTGCCTCCGGTGGGTCTTGGGCAGGCGCGTCCGCGTCGCGCGACTCGGTGTACGGCTCGGCGTACGGCTCCGACTGCTGCGACGGAATGCGACCCGCGGCCCCTACCGCGGCCGCATGGGGCTCTGCCATGCGTGGTCCCCCTCGATACAGCGTCCTGCTGCTCGGAGGATGGCAACGCCGTTCCGTGGACGTCTACGCGCTTCACTCACATAGGGTGCGAGATTCGCCCGTACAGCCCAATCCAGGCGCAGTTGCGCGCGGGTGTGCGAAGCGGACGCCCGCGAGGGGGTGGATGGGGACGCGGACCACGGCGACGGCGGCAGCGGCAGCGGCAGCGGCGGCGGCAGCCGCAGCGCGGACACCGTGGGCACGGCGGACGACGACGGCTGCGCGGGGAGGGAGGGCTACGCGGGGAGGAACGGCCGGAGCATCCGCCGCAGGTCCGCCTCGTCGAGGATGTGCAACGCGCGGGCCGCGATCCTGCCTTGCGCGTCGATCACGACGGAAGCCGGCACGCTCTGCGGATTGACGCTGTTCCTGGGGAACTTCAGCACCTGCCGCCCGGACGGGTCGAACAGGCTCGGGTAGGGCAGGGCGAACCGCTTCGCGAAGGCCGCGCCGTTCGTCCGCGAGTAGTCGCGGGTGTCGATACCGAGGAACCGCACACCCTGCGCGCGGGTGGACGCCGCGACCGCGGCCAGCCCGGGCGCTTCCGCCCGGCAGGGACCGCAGTTGCTGGACCAGATGTTGATCACCACCACGTGGCCCTTGTACGCGGCGAGGCTGTCGCGGCCGCCGCTCAGCGTGGTGCCCGCCAGGTCGGGCGCCGCCACGCGCCGGGTGGCGGCGATCGGGGCGAGGTCGTCGGTGCCGGTCGACGTGGAACCGCCGCCCCCGCACGCGGCGAGCAACGGGGCAACGGCCAACGCGGCGAGCAGCGTTCGCCGGGTACGGCTCCACCGCACCCGGCCCGGCCGGCGCGGCGCTTCCCGACGAGGAATCCGGATCACGCCGCCCAGCCTCGCACAGGGTCCGAACTCCCCTTCATCCGGGCCGGGTTCGAACTCGCCCTCGCTCGCGCCGGGTTCGGGTCGGCGCCTGAGCCGAACGCACGCGCTCCCCGTGGCGGATCACGTGACGAAGCCGCGCGGGCGGCAGGGCGGTCACGGCAGCGTCAGCACCCGCGGGCCGGACGCGGTGACGGCGACGGTGTGTTCGATGTGCGCGGCACGGCTGCCGTCGGTGGTGCGCAGGGTCCAGCCGTCGTCGGCGGTGAAGTACGCGTTGCGCCCGCCGGACATCAGCATCGGCTCGATCGCCAGCGTGAGGCCGTGCCGCAGCGGGAAGCCGCGGCCGGGGCGGCCGCGCCCGGGCACGTGCGGGTCCTCGTGCATCCGCCGCCCGATGCCGTGGCCGCCGAAGTCCGGGGGCATGCCGCAGCCGGCCGCGTCGGCCACCTCGCCCACCGCGTACGAGATGTCGCCGATCCGGTTGCCGGCCACTGCGGCGGCGATCCCCGCGTCGAGCGCGCGCTGGGTGGCGTCGATCAGCGCGACGTCCTCGGGGCGGGGCGTGCCGACGATGAAGCTGATCGCGGCGTCGCCGGTCCAGCCGTCCAGTTCGGCGCCGCAGTCGATGCTGACCAGGTCGCCGTCGCGCAGCCGGTAGCCGTCCGGGATGCCGTGCGCCACCGCGTCGTTGACCGAGGCGCAGATCACCGCGGGGAACGGCACGGACGCGAACGACGGCCGGTACCCGAGGAACGGCGAGCCCGCGCCCGCTTCGGCCAGCACCACGCGGGCCACCTCGTCCAGCTCGGTGAGCGTTACGCCGACCGCCGCGGCCGTCCGCGTGGCGCCGAGCGCGTCGGCCACCACCCGCCCGGCCTCGCGCATCGCGTCCAATGCCGCGTCCGTCTTGATCTCGACCATGGAACGCGCCTCCCCATTCTCATACCGGATAACTATCCCGGTATTAGTATCACGTCCATGGTGCGCAATCCCCTGACCCCCGAGGAGCGGGCCCGTGGCGAACGCCTCGGCGCCCTGCTCCGCGCAGCCCGCGGCGACCGGAGCATGACCGCCGTCGCGGCCGCGGCCGGCATCTCCGCGGAGACGCTGCGCAAGATCGAGACCGGCCGCGCTCCCACCCCGGCCTTCTTCACGATCACCGCCCTCGCCAACGCCCTCGGCCTGTCCGCCGACCGCCTGGCCGCCGAGTGCAGCCCACCGGAGCCCGAAGCCCTGACCGCCTAACGCCCGGCGCCTGGCACCCGGCCTCCAGCACCCGGCGCCCGGGAACCCGTCCGACGCAGCCCCTGCGACGCCTCACCACCGCGACGAACCCGAGCCGGCCCGCGCACCCGGCCGCCATACAAACGTTTCACCCCAGGTCCACCCACTCGCGGGCCGCCACGCTTGGACCGGCCGGCCCGACCCGCCCGCCCAGCGCGCCTCCAACCGCCGCCTCCCCCACCACCGTTGGCACAGATATGGGGCGCCGGACCCTGGACGCTCGCGCGGCACAGCACATAGTCTCGCGTCGTTCCGCCATTATGAATCGTTTCACCTCTATCGTGGGAGCCGCGCACGCCTCCCGTGCGCGACCGTTCGAGACGCGAGGCGCCCGGCGCCCTTCCGGGCGGAACTGTCATGTTCATGACCTGATGCGACAGGAGCCGACATGGACCGTCCGACCGATCCGACCGATCCGACCCGCTCGACCCGCCCGGCGGGCAACCCGGCGGCGCCCGCCCGCCGCACCGTGCTCAAGTCCCTGGGCGCCGCCGGTGCCGCCGCCGCGGCCGCCCCGCTGCTGCCCGCGACCACCGCACACGCCGAGGGCGCCGCGCGCGCCGACGCACCGCTGCCGATCGACTGGCACGCCGCCGGCCATGTGTCGAAGACCACGCCGACGCTCCAGGTCGTGGTGAACCCCAAGATCCGCCGGGAGTCGCCGATCCACGACAGCGTCTACCGCGCGCTGCGCAACCTCGACACCGACTACGTGCGCTTCGTGCCGTGGTTCCCCTACCCGAAGCTCGGGGTGGCCGAGCTGGAACCGCCGGCCGACGGCCGTACCAGCTGGGACTTCTCGCTCATCGACCCGCTCGTCGAGGACTTCGAGAAGGCCACCCGCGGCAGATCGACGATCCTCAACTTCAGCACCATCCCGGAGTGGATGTGGCAGCCCACGCCATGGACGCTGAAGGACGGCGCGCTGCACGTGGTCGGCGGCGACATCGGCATCGCCGCGAGCGGCACGGACTGGACCGACTACACCTTCGCCGTCGACGTCACCCCGCGGGCGACCGGCGTGCAGGACGGGGCCGACTACGCGCAGGCGGGCTGGACGGTCCGGATGCGGGACCCCGGCAACGGCTACGGGTTCCTGCTGTCGAACTACCCGTACAGCGCCCCGGCGCAAAGCGGCTACATCGTCTTCGTCCCGTTCAAGGACGGCCAGTCGGGCCCCGTCCGGGCCACCGCGCTGCCGTTCGCGGTCGAGGACGGCCGGACCTACCAGGTGCGCACCACCGCCGCCGGCTCCACCCTGACCGTCAGCGTGGACGGCGCGGACGTGCTGACCGTGCAGGACGACACCTTCGCCGCCGGAACGGTCGGATTCCGCGAACACGGTTCGGAGTCGGCCGACTTCGACAACGTCGTCGTGACGTCGGCCGACGGGACGACGCTGCTCTCCGACGACTTCTCCGCCGACCTGTCCCGCTGGACGGCCCCCGTCGCCTACCCGGACGACCCGGACGCGCCGGACTTCGGCTACTCGCAGGGGCAGCGCCTGGCCGTGCCGGTCTCGGTCGTCGCCGACTACTACCGGCGGCTGGTCTCCTGGTACACCGCCGGCGGCTTCACCGACGAGTACGGCGCCTTCCACCGGTCGCCGTACCACTACCAACTGCCGTACTGGGAAGTGCTCAACGAGGTCGACTTCGAGCACGCCATGACCCCGCAGGAGTACACGGAGCTGTACGACGCGATCGTCACCGCGATCCACGAGGTGTCACCGCGCACCAAGTTCGTCGCGCTGGCGCTCGGCAACCCCGCCGGCTTCGACTTCTACCGCTACTTCCTGGACCGGGCCAACCACCGGCCCGGCGTCCCGCTCGACCTGATCAGCTACCACTTCTACGCCGTGCCCAACTCCGCCGACACCGCGGACGACTACGGGCCGGACGGCTTCGCGCAGGCGGACGGGTTCCTCGCGACCGTCGCCCAGGTCGAGCAGATCCGCACCTCGCTGGCACCCGATGTCCGCACCACCGTCGACGAGTTGGGCACGATCCTGCCCGACTCGGCCACCCAGTCCGACCCGGCGCCGATCCCCGACGCGTACTGGAACTTCTCCGGCGGGCTCTACGCCTACGTCTTCGCCCGGCTCGCGCTGATGGGCATCGACATCGTGGGCGAGAGCCAGTTGATGGGCTACCCGAGCCAGTACCCGTCGGTGTCGATGCTGGACTGGACGACCGGCGCGCCCAACGCGCGTTATCGCGTGCTGGAGTTGATTCTCGACGAGATCCGGCCCGGCAGCCGGCTGATCGAACTCCCCGACCAGCCGTCCGGCGACGTGTACGCCCTCGCGCTCGACGACAGGGGCCGCCGCAAGGTGCTGCTGGTCAACAAGACCAACGCGCCGGTCACCGTCACGATCGACGGGCTGCGCGGAGCCCACGTCAGGGTGGTGGACCAGAAGTCGGCCGGCGGCGACATCCGCGGCGAGTGGAGCAGCGCCGACTCCTACCCGCTGGGCGGATACGCGGTCGCGGTGGCGACGCTCACGACGTGACCGGCTGACCGGCTGACCGGGGCCGACCGGTTGAGAGGGCCGTTACGCTCGGCCCAACCGACCTGTGGAGGCCCCGTGTCCGGGTACGTCACCGTGCAGACCACGACCGACAGCGCCGAACGCGCCGAGCAGCTGGCACGGGTGGCGGTCGAGGCCCGCGCCGCGGCCTGCGCGCAGATCGACGGGCCGATCCGCTCCGTCTACTGGTGGGAGGGCGAGGTCCGGGCCGAGCAGGAGTGGCGGGTGCTCTTCAAGACCCCGGCCGAGCGGTACGACACGCTCCAAGCGCTGCTCAAGTCCGCCCACACGTACGACACTCCGGAGATCATCGCGGTGCCGATCGAGCGCGGCAGCGCGCCGTACCTGGCCTGGCTCGACGCGGAGACGGCCGCGGGCTGACCGGCCACCACCGCCACCACCCTCCGGCCCGCCCGTACCTCCCGATCGATCGCGGGAGCGTACGGGCGGGCCGGCGGACGGGCGCACGGGCGGGCGTCCCTACGGGCGTTACGCCGCCACCGACGCCTCGGCGATCTGCTCGGCGCTGGGCGCCAGCCGCGGCGACAGCGCGGTGACCGCGATCGCCACCACCATGAAGGCGGCCGCGACCAGCAGTCCGCGGTGGAACCCGGCCACCAGCGCGTCGGACTGGGAACTGCCGTGCGCGAGGTCGGAGGTGGTCTTCGAGGTGGACAGCGTGGTGACGACGGCGAGCCCGAGCGCGCCGCCCACCTGGTTGAAGGCGGTGACGACACCGGAGGCGGCGCCGGCCTCGTGCGCGGAGACGTCGGCGACCGCGGCGATCTGCGCGGGTACCGCCACGGACGTGATGCCCGCGCCGAACAGCAGCAGGCCGGGCAGGAGTTGGCCGGCGTACGACCCGTCGGCGCCCGCCGCGGTGAGCAGCAGCAGCCCCACCGTGCTCATCATCGCGCCACCGATCTGCACCGGGCGGGTGCCGAACCGGGTGACCAGCGGGGTGGCCGCGACCGCGCCGAAGATCGCTGTGCCGCCCATCGGCAGGAACTCGACCCCCGCGTGCAGCGCACTGCCGTGCCTGACCTGCTGGAGGAAGATCGCGGTGAGGAAGAACATCGACAGGAAGCCGGCCCCGTTGAGCGCCAGCGCGCCGCCGGCCGTGCTCAACGCGCGGGAGCGCAGCAGCCGCAGCGGCACGAGCGGCGCCGCCGCGCGGGACTCGACCACCAGGAATCCCGCGAGCATGGCGACGCCCGCGACCAGGCAGCCGATCACCTCGAACGAGGACCAGCCGACCGGCTCGGCGCGCACCACGCCGTAGACGACCGCGAGCAGCCCGCCGGTGCCGAGCAGCGCGCCCGGCAGGTCGAACGAGCGCGCGCCGGCGCGCGGCGGGAAGTGCCGTACGAACAGGGGCGCGGCGATCACCAGGCCGACCACGATCGGCACGTTGACGATGAAGACCCAGCGCCAGCTGAACGAGTCCACCAGCACGCCGCCCGCGACGACTCCGAGGGTGCCGCCGAGTCCGGCCAGGCCGCCCCAGATGCCCATCGCGATGTTGCGGCGGCGGCCGTGCTCAAAGGTGACGGTGAGGATGGACAGCGCGGCCGGCGAGAGCATCGCGCCACCCAGCCCCTGGACCGCGCGGGCCGCGATGAGCAGCCCGGGCGAGCCGGCCAGGCCGCCGGCCAGCGAGGTCACGCCGAACAGGACGAGCCCGGCGACGAAGATCCGGCGGGCGCCCAGCAGGTCGGCCGCGCGGCCGCCGAGCAGCAGGAATCCGCCGAACAGGAGGGTGTAGCCGCTGATCACCCATTGCAGGCCGTCGGTGCTGAAGCCGAGGTCGGACTGGATGTCGGGGAGCGCGACGTTCACGATCGTCACATCGAGCACCACGATGAACTGAGCGAGGGCCAGCACGGTGAGCGTGGCCCAGGGACTGCGTCGCATGGCGTCTCCGCAGGTAGCTGGTGGGAGCAGATCCGGGCAGGCCGGAATGAGCAGGTACGCCGAATGTGTACGGCGTATGCTTACGGGGTCACCATACATGAGACGTGTACGACGTATACCTAGGGAGGCCGGCCGCGGACCGCGCGCGGGATCGACGGGTACGCGCCCTGCGTACGATGTACACGACCGAGCTGATCGGAAGGCGAGAGATGGCCGCGCAGAAGCGACTCAACCGCGACGAGCTGATCGCGACGGCCTTGTCCCTGACCGACACGGAGGGCCTGGGCGCCGTCACGATCCGGCGGGTCGCCCAGCAGCACGACGTGACGCCGATGGCGCTCTACCGGCACTTCCCGGACAAGGAGGGCCTGCTCGACGCGGTCGCCGAGAGCCTGCTCGCCGCGGTCGAGATGCCCGCGCCGGACGACCGGCCCTGGTACGAGCAGCTGGAGGACGTGCTGACCGCCGTGGTCAAGGCGCTGGTGCCGCATCCGAACGCCGCCGTGCTGCTGCTCACCCGGGTCACCGGGAGCGAGCCGGGCCTGGACATCACCGAGCGGGTGCTCGCCCAGCTCGGCTCCGCCGGCATGGACGTCCAGCAGGGCGCGGACAGCTCCTGCCACGTCCTGGCGTCACTGATCACCCTGGTGATCGGAGAGCCCGGGCACGCCTCGGGCGACGCGGAGGAGCACGAGGCCGCCGTCCGCGCCAAGCGGGCCCATCTGAACTCCCTCTCGCCGCGCCGCTATCCGCACGTGGTGGCCGCGGCCGGCCCGCTCGCCGAGTGCGCGAGCGCCGAGTTGTACTACCGCCGCGGGATCGAGCTGATCGTCACCGGCCTGCGCGGCCTGCGGAGCGGGTCGCAGCCGGTGGCGGGATAGCCCCGATCCCGACCCCGACCCCGTCCGCGCCCACTCCCCCACGGCCCCGCGTCCGCGCCGGCGAGGTCCGGTCCGGCGGTCCGGTCCGAGAGTCCGGTGGTGCCGCAAGTGCTACCACGTCACCGAGTCCGGCCGGGAGGAACCGCGGGCGTGGCTGACCGAGGTCGAGCCGAGCCGTACGGTGCGCAGCGAAGTCGCCCTCCGCGCCTTCCTGTTGCCCACCCTCGCCCGGAGAACGCCGCCGGCCTGGCCCGGGCGCAGGAGCGGTTCCATCGCCAACGGGCCGAGGAGATCGGCCGGTTGCGCGATCTGGCGACCGCCCCCGGCAGCTCCGGGTTCGGCGCGTACGCGGTGGAACTGGGGGTACGCCGGTCCGCCGCCACCGCGGAGTGGGCGCGGTGGGCCGCCGAACTCCTCGAAGCCGAGGCGAAGGACGCCGGCTCCGGCAGGCCCTGGACCCCGGACGGCGACGCGCACCCCTCCCGCGCCCCGGACGGCGCCGCGCACCCCTCCTGACCCCGCGCCCGTCGCCCACCGTGAGCGGGCCCACGGCGACAGGCACGGAGAATTAACTCCAAGTACCTTCTGCGGCCAGATCTACGCGCGTATCTTGAGCGCGTTCGCGCGTGTCTCCTCCTCCCTCCCCGGGGGCAGTAGCGCCCGCGGCACCGTAAATCGCCCACCGCACAAAGGAGATCCCCTCCGGTGTCGCACTCCCCTGAGGGCGCCTCGCGCCCCGCGAGACCCGGTACGCCCGGGCAGGCCGCGCCTTCCGCGCAGGCCGCGTCCGCCCCGCACCCGCCGCGCTCGGCCCTGCTGCGCAAGCGGGTCCTGCCGTTCGGCATAGCCGGCGCCGTCGTCCTGGCGGGCATCGGCGTCCACTCCGCTTTCGCCACGCCGTCCGCCGACGCCGTGGTCGCCGAGGTGTACGGCGGTGGCGGCAACGCCGGTGCCACCTACACCAACGACTTCGTCGAGCTGGCCAACTCCGGTGCCGCCACGCTGGACCTGAGCGACTACAGCATCCAGTACCTGTCGGGCGCGCCGACCGCGACCTCCAAGTGGCAGGCCACCCCGCTGACCGGGTCGCTGGCCGCGGGCGGCCGCTACCTGGTCGGCGAGGCCGCAGGCACCGGCGGCAGCACCGCGCTGCCGGCGCCGGACGCGACCGGGAACATCGCGATGTCCGGCACGTCCGGCACCATCGCCCTGGTGCAGGGCGCCGACCCGCTGACCTGCGTGACGGCGGCGGACTGCGCCGCGGACTCCCGGGTCAAGGACCTGGTCGGCTACGGCACGGCCGTGGTGCACGAGGGCAGCGGCCCGGCGGCCGGCGCGAGCAACACCGCGTCGGTGGCGCGCAACGCCACGCTGACCGACACCGACGACAACGCGGCCGACTTCACCGCGGGCGACCCGACCCCGCAGAACGCCGCGGGCACCGGCGGCAGCGGCCCGACCTCGCCGCCCACCACCCCGCCCACCACGCCGCCGACGTCACCGCCGGCCACGGTGAAGATCCACGACATCCAGGGCGACACCCGGGTGTCGCCGTACGAGGGCAAGGCGATCAGCGGCGCGACCGGCATCGTCACCGGCGTGCGCGTCTACGGTTCGTCGCAGGGCTTCTGGTTCCAGGACCCGAACCCGGACAACGACCCACGCACCAGCGAGGGAATCTACGTCTACACCAGCTCCACTCCCACGGTCTCGGTCGGCGACAGTGTCTCTGTCGCCGGTACGGTCTCGGACTACTACCCGGGCGGAACCACCTCCGGGGGCCAGGCCGTCACGGAGATCACCAAGCCCACGGTGACCAAGATCTCCAGCGGCAACCCGGTGCCCGCCCCCGTGGTCCTCGACGACAAGAAGGTTCCCGACTCCTTCGCGCCCAGCGCGGGCGGCGGTTCCATCGAGAGCTTCCCCCTGCGCCCGTCCGAATACGCGCTCGATTTGTACGCTTCCCTCGAAGGGATGAACGTCCAGATCGGCGACAGCCGGGTGGTCGGCGCCACCGACCCGTACTCCGAGCTGTGGGTCACGGTGAAGCCGAAGCAGAACCCGACCAAGCGCGGCGGCACCCTCTACAAGGGCTACGACGACTCCAACTCCGGCCGGCTGATGGTGCAGTCGCTCATCCCGACCTCCACCTCCGCGTTCCCGACCGCGAACGTCGGCGACACGCTGAAGGGCACCACCACCGGTCCGCTGGACTACAACCAGTTCGGCGGCACGTACGCGCTCCAGGCGCGCACCCTCGGCACCGTCAAGAGCGGCGGCATCAAGCCCGAGGTCACCGCGAAGGCGTCGTCGGACCAGGCCACCGTCGCCACGTACAACGTGGAGAACCTGGCGCCCGACAACCCGCAGTCGAAGTTCGACGCGCTGGCCAAGGGCCTGGTCACCAACCTGCGTTCGCCCGACGTGGTGGCGCTCGAGGAGATCCAGGACAACGACGGCGCGAAGGACGACGGCGTGGTGGCCGCCGACCAGACGCTGACGAAGCTCACCGCCGCGATCGCCGCGGCCGGCGGCCCGCACTACCAGTGGCGCGGGATCGACCCGGTCAACGACAAGGACGGCGGCGAGCCCGGCGGCAACATCCGCCAGGTGTTCCTCTTCAACCCGGCCCGGGTCGGCTTCATCGACCACGCCGGCGGCGACTCGACCACCGCGGTCGGCATCACCGGCAAGGGCGACAAGACCGAACTCACCGCCTCCCCCGGCCGGATCGCGCCGAACGACCCGGCGTGGAACAGCAGCCGCAAGCCGCTCGCGGGCGAGTTCACCTTCGGCGGCAAGAAGCTGTTCGTGATCGCGAACCACTTCGACAGCAAGGGTGGCGACCAGGGCGTCGACAGCCGCTTCCAGCCGCCGGTGCGCAGCTCCGAGGTGCAGCGGGTGCGCCAGGCGATCCTCGAGCACGACTTCGTGGAGCAGTTGGAGGCCGCCGACCCGAAGGCCGACGTCGTCGTCCTCGGCGACCTCAACGACTACCAGTTCTCGCCCGCGGTGTACGCCCTCACCGGCAACGGCAAGGCGCTGACCGACCTGGTCAACACCCTCCCGGTCGCGGAGCGTTACTCCTACGTCTACGAGGGCAACTCCCAGGTGCTCGACCACATCCTGGTCAGCCCGAACCTCGGCAAGCACGTGGACTACGACGTGGTCCACATCAACTCCGAGTTCGCCGACCAGACGAGTGACCACGACCCGCAGGTCATCCGCCTGAAGCCGTGACGCGTAACGCCTAGCACGTAGCACGCAGCGCGCAACGCCCTTCAAGGGCAGGCCCGTTGACGGGTGACGGCGGCCACGGAAGTGGCCGCCGCCGCCCGTTCGCCGCACCCACCGCGCGGCTGCCGTACCCGCCGCCCGCCGCCCGCGCGGCGAACCTCAGCGGTGGCCCAGCACGTTGACCACTCGTCCGCTGGGGTCGCGGACGAAGAAGCGCCGCACACCCCACTCCTCGTCCTGCAGCGGGTGGACGATCTCGGCGCCGCTCTCCCGCATGAGCGCGTAGGCCGCGTCCACGTCGCTCACCTCGACGCTCAGGTCAGGGGTGACGGGCGCGGTCCTGTCCTCGCTCATGATGCTGATCTGCGCGGCCGGGCTGGACGGGGAGGCGAGCGTCATGATCCAGCCGTGGTTCATGACCTCCTCGAAGCCCAGCAGCCCGTAGAACTCCCGGCTCTCCCCCGCGGCTTCGGACTGGATGTTGGGCACGACCCGGCGAACGGTCATCGACGACTCCAAGTGCGGACGGACGGACGTGTTTCCGTGCCTCCAGGAGTACTACGGCACGCCCACCGCCGCACGTTCACCGGCCCGCTCGGTCACGTCGGCAGGGCAGACTGGTCGCCGCACCGGCGTCCCCCGGCGCGTCGCCCGGCACCGTACGAAAGCGGAGCAGATGACCACACCGACCGATCGCGTCGACCACGAACTGATCCGGGCGGCGGCCGATGTCGCGGCCACGGCCTGCCGGGGCGACAACCACACCATGGCGGCCGCGGCCCGCGCCCGGGACGGCCGCATCATCACCGCGGTGAACGTCTACCACTTCACCGGCGGCCCCTGCGCGGAACTGGTCGCGCTCGGCACGGCCGCCACCCAGGGCATCGACGACCTCGTCACCATCGTCGCCGTGGGCGACCGCGAGCGCGGCGTCGTGCCCCCGTGCGGCCGTTGCCGCCAGGTCCTCCTCGACTACTTCCCCGCGCTGACCGTCATCGTCGGCGCCGGCGACCAGCTCCGCGCCGTCCCGATCACCGCGCTGCTCCCCGAGAGCTATGTCTGGGCCGACCACCAACTCGACACCGACTGACGGGGGTTCCCCTCCACCGATGGCGCGCAACGACAAGAAGCCCGACGTCTCGTGGTCGACGGCACGACATTCCTGTGGTCCGTGCGGCACCAACACCCTGTCGGGCAGGGCCAGGAGACGATCTGCCGCGAGGTCCTCTCCCTCCGTCGCCTCGGGGCCTCCGGACGGCTCATGATCGTCTTCCAGGCAGGCCCCGGCCGCGTGGTCCCCGACGGCTACGCCCCCTCCGGCGCCATCGCCACCTCCAACGGCCCCTGGCTGAACCTGCACGAACCCGGCACGGCCCGGGCCTTCCTGGACGAGGCCACGGCCCGCGGCTGGGACCCGCCGTCCACCCCGGCCGCCGAACAGCTCGACGGCCGGCCCCTGTACGAGACCCTCACCGCCCCGAGCCGCCCGCCGACCCTCAACCGAACCCCCGCCGCACCCGTACGACCAACTCCGTGACGTCCACCGGGTGGTGCCCCTCTCCCGCCGCCCGGGCTCAGGCGGGGCGTTTGGCGACGACGACCACCCCGGGGCCGATCTGCTCGTCGGCGGGGAGCCGGAGTTCGGCGACGGGGCTCAGGCCGGCCCGTTCGATCAGGTGGACGAGTTCTTCCGGCCGCCACTTGTGCGTGGTCCAGCGAACGGACACGCCGCCGTACGCCTCGGTGCGCACCGCGTCCTCGTCTCCGACGTGGGTCGCGGTGATGAAGTGCCCGCCGGGCTTCAGGGCGCGCGCGAACATGGCGAGCACCTGCGGAAGGACGTCGCGCGGGAGGTTGAACAGCGACCACCACCCGAGCACGCCGCCGAGGGACCCTTCCGCGAGGTCGAGTTCGGTGGCGGAGGCGACGTCGAAGCGGCACTCCGGGTGCAGTCGGCGGGCGTTCTCGATCATGCGGGGCGAGAGATCGACGCCGGACGCGTCCAGGCCGCGCTCGACGAGGTAGGCGGTCACCGTTCCGGGTCCGCAGCCGACGTCGAGCACCGGGCCGAGGTCGCTCACGGTGTCGGCGAAGGCGTCCATGGTCGCCTTGAGCCAGGGCTGGAGACGGATGTCGCCGAGCCCCGTCGTCGCCACCATGTGAACGTAGTTGTCCGCCACCCGGTCATAGGACTCGCGAACCTTGTCGAGGTCGGCCGGGCGGTCAACGGAGTGTGCACGCATCGGCCCACCATAGGACGACGGCCCTGGGGACGGCAGGACAACAGGCGATCGGTGCACGGGGAATGCGGAATCCGGTGCGCCCGCACCGCGGCGGGCGCAGCGGCAACGGCGGCAACGGCCGCCACGGCCGCCACGGCGCGGAAACCGGTGGCCCCGCAGTCCGCGGCCGTGCACACTGACCCGGTGATCGACTCCCAGCCGCCTGCCGCCGCGCTCACCTGGGCGGCGGAAGTCGCCGGCCCCGAAGCCTCCGCGCGCACCGTACGGCGACTGCTCGGGGGCACCCACGCCGCCACGCACCTGCTGGAGACCGTGGACCCGGCGCACGAGATGATCCTGCACCGCTACCCGCCCGGCGACCGCGCCGCCGCTCGGGCGGCCGTCGTCCTGGCGGCGCTCGACGGACTGGGCGGCTGGGCGCCTCGGCTGCTCGGCGCCGACCCCGAAGGAGAGCGGTTCGGCGAACCCGCGACCTTGATCACCCGTCTCCCCGGCCGCTCGGACATCACACCGGCGTCCCCCGAGGTGGCGGCGGTCCAACTGGGCCGCACCCTGGCCCGGCTCCACGAGGTCCCGCTTTACGGGCTCACCGGACTGCGGGACGGAATGGCAGCCATCAAGGACGCCGCCTCCGCCCATGCCGCCGCCTCCTCCGACCCCGGCACCGGCCCTGCTCCCGCTCCCGCCTCCGCGATCCTGGCCTCCCACGGCCACCGCCTCACCGAGGAAGCACCGGTCCTGACGCACTACGACTACTGGTCGGGCAACGTCCTGTGGCAGGGGGACCGGCTCACCGGCGTCATCGACTGGTCCGGCGCCTCACTGGCACCGCGCGGCTTCGACGTGAGCTGGTGCCGGCTCGACCTCGTCCTGCTGCACGGCCCGGCCGCAGCCGAGACGTTCCTGGCCGCGTACGAGGAGGCGGCCGGCCAGGACCTGCCCGCCATGGTGCTGTGGGACCTGTTCGCCCTCACCAACTCGCGTCACTCCGTGGAGACTTGGTACCCGAACTACCAGGATCTCGGGCGCACCGACCTCACCCCGGCAGAGCTCCGCACGCGCCACACCGCGTGGACCGACGACCGCCTCGCGCACTACCGCGCGCTCCCGTCCTCCGGGCGGATCTGAGCGCGCCACCCGCCGCCCACTGCCGCAACCCACCACCGGCAACGCGCCACCGCACCAGCTGCGTACGGCGACCGGCATCCCCAACGGGCACCCCACCGCTCCCCGTTACGCCCCCACACCCCCGAGCACCTCCGCACGCTCTCCCGCACCCCGCCGAACGGATCACTGTGGGACAGGAGTTGCGCAGGGTTTGTGTGGGGCGGATTGACTCCCAGGAAGCGGGGCACTAGACCACTGTCTGACCGAGAGAGCGCTCTCACGAGCGTAGCGACCCTGTACACGGACCCCACCCGGGCAGGAGAGATGCACGGCAGCCGTATGCGCGTCGTGAACTCAGCGCTTCCTCATGGCACTTGCGCGCCCACGGGCGCAACCCCCCACAGATTCCGATCGGGACAGGAGACCGCATGTCCAGCGGACAGGTACCAGAGCAGGAGAAGGCGCAGGGCGGGCCAGGCCGCGCCGGCCGCGCGGCGCGGCGCACCCGCAGGCCGAAAGGACGGTTGGCACTGACCGCGCTGGCCGTGGCCGCGCTGAGTCTGGCCGGGATGACCGCGGCCACGGGCACCGGAAGCGCGGCCGCCCCGACCGCGGCCACCGTCGCACCGAACGACGTGCCCGCGCCGCCTGCCGGCTTCACCACCACCTGGAGCGACGACTTCAACGGCGCCGCGAACACCGGTGTGCCGTCGTCGGATTGGAAGTACGACACCGGGCCGGGCAGCAGCTTCGGCACCGGTGAGATCGAGACGATGACCAACAGCACCTCGAACGTCTACGAGGACGGCAACGGCCACCTGGTGCTGAAGGCGCTGCACGACGGATCGGACCCGGGCTCGGGCTGGACGTCGGGCCGGATCGAGACGCAGAGCGACAGCTTCGGCGCGCCCGCCGGCGGCGTGGTGATGATGCAGTCCTCGATCCAGCAGCCGGACCTGACCACGGCCAACGGCGCGGGCTACTGGCCCGCGTTCTGGATGCTCGGCTCGACGCTGCGCACCGGCACCACCTGGCCGACCTCGGGCGAGGTGGACATCCTGGAGGACATCAACGCCCGCAGCTCGGTGTTCGGCACGCTGCACTGCGGCACCAACCCGGGCGGCCCGTGCAACGAGTCGACCGGCATCGGCTCCGGCGAGCACGCCTGTTCCGGCTGCCAGACCGGCTACCACACGTACGCGGTGCAGATCGACCGCTCGGTGTCGCCCGAGCAGATCCGCTGGTACCTGGACGGGCAGAACTACTTCACCGTCAACTCCACGCAGGTGGACGCCACCACGTGGGCGAACGCCGTGGACCACCCGTTCTTCATCATCTACGACCTGGCGATGGGCGGCGGCTTCCCCGACGCGTTCGGCGGCGGCCCCAACTCCTCGACGGTCTCCGGCGGTCAGATGAACGTCGACTACGTCGCGGTCTACAACAAGGCGCCGTAGCCGCTTGAGCGTCGCACCGCACCACTCCACGCACCGCGGCACCCCATGAACGGCGGGTGGGCCGGACTCCGTGTCCGGCCCACCCGCCGCGTCCACGCACCCCGGACCGCCGTACGGCGAGGCGGCCCGCCGTGTCGTGCTCAGGTCCTCACACGGTCAGGACGATCTTCCCGGTCGCGTGGCCCGTCTCGCTCTCCCGCTGCGCGTCGGCCGCCTCGGCGAGCGGATAGGCGCGGTGCACGGCGAGGTGGAGCTTTCCGGCGGCGAGCAGGGCGAGCGCCTCCTCGAAGGCGGGCCGGCTGCGGTCGGATTCGCCGCCGCCGGTGAACGCGATCCCGGCCTCCTTCGCGGCCACGGCGTTGGCGACGGTGATGACGCGTTCGCTGCCGCCGGTCAGTTCGACGGAGTCCGCGAGGGCCTGCGGCTGACCGGAGAGGTCGAACGCGGCGTCGACCCCGTCGGGAGCGAGGGCCCGTACCCGCTCGACGAGGCCGTCGCCGTAGCGGACCGGTACGGCGCCGAGCGCGCGCAGGCGCTCGTGGTTGGCGTCGCTCGCGGTGCCGATCACCTTCACGCCGCGCGCGACCGCGAACTGGACGGCGACGGTGCCGACCCCGCCGGCGGCACCGTGCACGAGCAGCGTCTCGCCGGGCCGCAGGGCGAGGGGCTCCAGCGCGCGGTAGGTGGTCTCGGTGGCGACCGGGAGCGCCGCGGCGGCGGCCCAGTCGAGACTGTCCGGCTTCGGTGCCAGGCGGTCGGCGGGCGCGAGGGCCTGTTCGGCGTACGCACCGGTGACGGTCTGGCCGAAGACCTCGTCGCCGACGGCGAACCCGGTGACGCCGGAGCCGACCGCCTCGACCACGCCCGACGCCTCGACGCCGGGCACGTGCGGGAAGGGGGTCGGGAAGACCTGCTGCATGGCGCCGGAACGGATCTTGCTGTCGACCGGGTTGACGCCCGCGGCGCGCACGGCGATCCGCACCTGCCCGGCGCCCGGCTCGGGCAGGTCGACGTCAAGGGTGTGCAGCACGTCAGGGGTGCCGAACTCGGTGAAGGCGATGGCCTTGGTCATGGCGTGTCCCGTTCCCTGGTTCGTGAGACCGGCATGATTCCGCCGACCGCCGCTGGGAATGGGCCACACGATGGTGAGCTCGGCGGAGTCCCTTGCACCGGCCGCCTGGTGGCTCCACCATACGTCTCGCCTGGCTCCCTGACCTTTACTTCGGCGCCGAGGCGGACGACCGTCGCCTGATTGGCAGTGCGCCGCTCCCTCGCGGTGGCGTTGCGGCTCAGCAGGCATTGTCAGTGCCCCCGTTTAGCCTGTCATCGTGAAGATCATGGTGCGGGTGCGGCTGCCGCCGGGGCCGGAGGAGGCGGCTGCGCTGGCGGCGACCCTGCGGGTGGTGAACGAAGCGGCGGACGCTGTCTCGGCGGTCGCGTTCGCGAAGGGCGCTACCTCGCGCAATGACCTCCACAAGTTGACCTACGGTCGGCTGAAGGGCGAGTTCGGGCTGGGTGCGCAGGCGGCGGTGCGCACGGTGAAGAAGGTCGTGGACGCGTACGCCGCCTTGCGCGGCAACGTCCGGGCCGGGCGGCTCGGTCCGGAAGGCTCCCCGCGCCGGGCCCGGACGACGAGCAAGCGGATTGCGTTCCGGCCGGACGCGGCGCAGCCGTTCGACGACCGGATGCTGTACTGGCAGCACGACGCGGGCACCGCGAGTATCTGGACGGTGGCGGGGCGCTTGAAAGGTGTGCGGTTCACCGGCGCGCCCGACCACTTGAAGACCCTCGCCGGGTTCCGGAAGGGCGGGAGCGATCTGGTGTGCCGGGAGGGGAAGTGGTTCCTGCTCGCGGTGTGCGAGGTCCCAGCCGTCCCACTGAACGTCCACCCGGTGGACTGGATCGGGGTGGACCGGGGCATCGTCAACCTCGCCACGACCTCGGACGGCAGGAACTACTCCGGCCGCAGGCTGTCGCGCTACCGCAGGTGGCAGGGCCGCAAGAGGGCGGAGTTGCAGGCGAAGCGGACTCGTAGTGCGAACCGCCGGTTGAAACGGCGGGCGAGGAGGGAGGCGCGGCACGCCGCGCACATCAACCACACCATTGCCAAGGACTGCGTGGCCGTCGCTGGGGGTCCCGCCCAGGCGGAGCTCTGGGGGAGCACCGGTCGCGGGATCGCCCTGGAGGAGCTTCGGGGTATCCGCGACCGGGTACGGCCCCGCCGCGATCAGCGGGCCGCGCTGTCCTCCTGGCCGTTCCACCAACTCGACCGGTACATCGCGTACAAGGCTGAGAGCGCCGGGGTCCCGGTGATCTGGGTGGAGCCGGCCTACACATCGCAGATGTGCCCCAGATGTGGGCACACCGCGAATAACAATCGTCCCGACCGGGACACCTTCTGCTGTCGTCGGTGCGGGCTCGCTGGCCCCGCCGACCACGTCGCCGGGGTCAACGTGCGAACCGCGCACGCTCGGCGTGGGTTCTCATCAACGGACCCGCACCACAACGGACATAGCCCGAAGTGGTGGATGCGACCCGTGACCGTCCTCTCGTAGGGGGCAGTCGGGAGCGCGACGAAGCCTGAGACCAGGTCGACGAGACCGGCCTTCAGGGCCAAGAAGTTGATGTCGCCAACATTCTCGGCAAGTTGGGTGCCGGTTCGCGCGGGGAGGCGGTGGCCATGGCCCACAGCGCGGGCGTGGCCCAGGGCACCGTGGCGGCGATGGCCGCTGCCACGACGGGGGGCCGTGAGGCGGCCCGGCCCGACGGGATCACGGCGGCGACGAGGATGTCGGGCACGGCCCGCCCGGGTACGGGGTCGGCGGGTGCGGTGCGCGGACCCGGCACCGCGGCCACCGCTCCCCCGCCCGGCGCGGCGACCGGCCCCCGCGCCCGCAAGGCCACGCGCACCGGCACCGGAACCGGCATCGGCAGCGACACCGACGGCGGCACGACGACCGGCGCGAACCGGAAGGCCCGTACGGCACGGGCGAGCGGCGCCGCACCCCAGGCACCCCAGGCACCCCAAGCACCCCAAGCGCTCCGGGCGGCCCGCACGACCGGACCCGCGACGCCGGCCACCTGGCCCGCGACCCCGGCGATCCGCCCGCCGCGCGCGGTCGGCGACTGAGCGCGGCGGGTACGCGCGAAGACGTACCGCAGCAGCAGGAAGCGGGCGATCCCGGCGGCCCCGGAGGCGGCGAGGTAGACGCCCTGCCGCACCAGGGCGCCGCCGCCGGTGTGGAAGGCGTCGTAGCCGAGCAGCGCGCCGGTGGTGAAGAGGTACGACAGCAGGACCGTGAGCCCGCTCGCGCAGTGGTCGCTCCAGCTCGCCCGGCCGCGCCGGAAGGTGAAGCGGGTGTGCAGTTCGGTGGCGAGCAGGGTGGTCACGACGGTGACGACGGCGTTGGCGGCGGCGACCGGCGCGCGGTCGCCGACCAGCAGCAGCGCGCCGCTGCCCAGCAGGGTGACACCGCCGCCGAAGACCACGAACCGGACGAAGGCCGGTACGGCGCGTATCGCCGCCGGGGCGGTGCCCGCCCCCGTTGCTGCCATGGTGCCTGCCACAGGCTCTCCTCGTGTTGCCGACCGACCACCCGAGCCTCTCGCGGCGGCGCGGCCCTGCCCATCCGGCGAATCCCCCAACTCCTATGGGGGCTTACCCCACCATGGAGTCAGGGTGAACCCCCTACAGGGTCTCACCGGTCACATAAGCATTCTCTATATGAAAAGGTCATGAGAGAGTTTAACCATCATTTACAAGGTGGGTGGCACATGTCACCCTTTCATCCACAAGTAATATGCCCGGTTTGTGGCGAGAGACACGCTTCCCAAACTTGCTCTCGCACCCCGACCCGTGCGAGAGTCGAGTACAACGGCCGCCACGGACCCGAGCTCGGCCGTTCCCAGGGCGCCGCGGAACACCCCCCCTGCTTCGCGGCGATGTTGAAGAGGCCCCCCGCTGTCATCCCCCCCGACGCGCGGAGGGCCTCTTCCCGTTCCCGACGGTTCCCGACGAGTGTCCCGCACCGCTCCTGACGAGTGTGCCGCACCCCTCAGATCCGGTCCATGACCCGCAGCTCGAACCACGTGGTCTTGCCGCGCGGCTGGAGGTCGACCCCCCAGCGGTCGGAGAGCTTGTCGACCAGGAAGAGCCCGCGGCCGCTGGTGTCCATCTCGCGCACCGGCATCAGGCAGGGCAGCGCCCGCGACGGGTCGCGCACCTCCACCCGCACCCAGCCGCGCCGCCGTTGCATCCGCAGCCCGAACATCCGCGCGCCGGTGTGCCGTACCGCGTTGCCGACCAGTTCCGAGACGAGCAGTTCCACGGTGTCGGCGAGGTGCGGCAGGCCCCACATCCGCACCACCGACAGCGACAGCCGGCGGGCGGTGGAGGCCGACTCGGGCCGCGAGGCGAGGTGCACCTCCTTGACCGAGGGGTCCCCGATCAGCTCCAGTGCCTTGGCCGCGGCGGCGGCTGCGTCGTCGGGGTCATCGGCCTCACCGGGGTCGTCCGCGGCCATGAGCGGTACCCCACCGGCCACTTGTGCCGCCTGCCGCGGCTGCTCCGCACCACCCCGTACCGCCATGTCTTCATGATGGCCGTAACAGGACGGGTTCGCCCGGTAACCCCGCTAATTCATCTGAACCGGCGTCACCCGCGTCACACGGCGCCGGCGCGCCCCCGGCCGGGCGGCCGCGAACACTCGTGACCGCGCCCGCGACCGCCCGCGAAGCGAACCGCGCTCAGGCGAACTCCGCCTGGCCGGGGCCGTTCTCGACGAAGCTGCGCATCCCCGTCTCGCGGTCCTCGGTCGCGAACAGTCCGGCGAACAGAGTGCGTTCGAGGGTGAGCCCGCTGGCGAGGTCGGTGTCCAGACCGCCGTCCACGGCCTCCTTCGCGGCCCGCAGCGCGTACGCCGGGCCGCGGGCCAACTGCCGCGCCCACGCCAGCGCCTGCGCGTACACCTGCTCGGCCGGGACCACCCGGTCGACCAGGCCGAGCGTCTGTGCCTCGGCCGCGCCGACGGTCCGGCCGGTGAAGATCAGGTCCTTGGCGCGGGACGGGCCGACCAGCCGGGCCAGCCGCTGGGTGCCGCCCGCGCCCGGGATCAGCCCGAGCAGGATCTCCGGCTGGCCCAGCTTGGCGTTCTCCGCGGCGATCCGGATGTCCGCGCACAGCGCCAGCTCGCAACCGCCGCCCAGCGCGTAGCCGTTGACCGCCGCCACCACCGGCTTCGGGATGCGGGCCACCGCGCTGAAGGCGTCCTGCAACCCGCGCGAGCGGTCCACCATGTCCTGGTACGACATCGCCCGCATCTCCTTGATGTCCGCGCCCGCCGCGAACACCTTCGGGCCGCCCCACACCACCACCGCCCGTACGTCCGCCCGCGCGGCGGCCTGCTCGGCCAGCTCCTTGAGCAGGTCCTGCATCGCCGCGTCCAGCGCGTTCATCGGCGGCCGGTCCAGCCGGATGGTGCCGACGCCGTCCTCGACCTCAAGAATCACCGGGGTTTCAGTCATGACCGGAGCGTACGACGACGGCCCGCCCCGGCGAAGGGCGGGCCGTACGGTCGAACACGATCAGGCGGTCCACTCGCTCCACGGCATGTTCCAGCCGTTGAGGCCGTTGTACCACTGCACCGTCTTGTCGTGGGAGTTGGTCACCTGGACCACGTCCCCGATCAGCGAGTTGTTGTAGAACCAGGCGGCCGGTGTGCTCGCGTCACCCGCGCCGCGCACGTCGTGCAGCCCGACGCAGCCGTGGCTGGTGTTGCTGTGGCCGAAGACGGAGGTCGCGGCCCAGTAGTTGCCGTGGATGAAGGTGCCGGAGTTGGTCAGCCGCATCGCGTGCGGCACGTCCGGGATGTCGTACTCCCCGCCGAAGCCGACCGTGTCGCCGTTCATCCGGGTCTTGATGTACTTCTCCGAGATCACCATCTTGCCGTTGTACGTGGTGTGGTCCGGAGCGCCGGAGGAGATCGGGATGGTCCTGATCGCCTTGTTGTCGCGGTAGACGGTCATGGTGTGCTTCGCCGCGTCCACCACGCTGACCTGGCGGCGGGCCACCGTGAAGTGCACCGACTTGTTCTGCTTGCCGTACACCCCGGGGGCGCCCTCCACCCCGTCCAGGTTGAGCTTGAGGGTGACCTTGGTGCCGGCCGCCCAGTAGTCCTGCGGGCGGAAGAAGAGCTGGGTGTTGCCGTTCCAGTGGCCCGCGATCGGCACGGACGGCGACGCGGTGACGCTCAGCCCCTGCTCGACGGCCTTCTTGTTGGTGATCGGCCGGTTGAAGTTGAGGTACACCTCCATGCCGACACCCACGGTGGAGTTGTCCTCCGGGGTGAAGAACCCGACGAAGGAGTCCTTGGGCACCACCGTGGTGAAGGTCGCGTGCTTGTCGGACTCGCGGCCCGAGGAGTCCTTCGCGGACGCGTCCACCGTGTACTCGGTGGAGGTGTTCAGATGGCCGCTCGGCGCCCAGCCGAGCCCGTCGGACGTGATGCTGCCGTCCACCGGGTTGCCCTTGTCGTCCTTCACGGTCACCGTGGACAGCTTGCCGCCCGTCGCCGCCACCTTGAGCACGCCGGTGGTCGCGACGTTGCTCGCGCCGTCTTTGGGCGTGATGTCGACGACCGCCTTCGAGACGGTCGTGTCCGGGGCGCTGGTCTTGGCGCCACCGCCCTTGCCGTCGTCGCTGCCCGAGCTCGCCTTGCTGCCGCTGCCGTCGGGACCGCAAGCGGTCACCACCAGCATCAGCGCTCCGAGCACCAGAGCCGCAGCCGCGTGCCTTCTGGCACCACGGGCCCCACCTATCGGCTTCAAAGTCCTGACTCCCCTACCGCGCGACACACCCGAACTCCCCCTGCCAGCGCAAGAAAACCATATGAACCGCGTACCCGTGCCACGGGAATGTCACTGTTCCGTCCCAACTGCCATCCGGGTGTCTACCCGAAGACGCGGCCGGTCAACGCACGATTCACCTCAGGAGTACCGGGTGTGCACGTGTGCGGATACCCGCCGCGGCTCAGAGCGCGGACCCGGCGGTCCACTCCGGCCAGCTCAGGTTCCACCCGCTCATCCCGTTGTCCGGGGCGACCGTGGCGTCCGGGGAGTTCACCACCTCCACAGTGTCGCCCACGATGGACTGCCCGTAGAACCACCCGGCCGGCGTGTCCGCGCCGCCGCCCTTGCGGTCCCGCAGGCCGACGCAGCCGTGGCTGACGTTCCGCGTGCCGAAGACGTACGGCGGCGACCAGTAGTTGCCGTGCACGAAGGTGCCCGATCTGGTCAGCCGCATCGCGTGCGGCACGTCCGGGATGTCGTACTCCCCGCCGAAGCCCACGGTGCTGCCGTTCATCCGGGTCACCTTGTACTTGTCGGAGATCATCATGATGCCGTTGTACGTGGTGTGCTGGTCGCTGCCCGCGGAGATCGGCAGCACGCGCAGCAGGTGGCCGTCGCGGACCACGGTCATGGTGTGGGTGAGCACGTCCACGGTGCTGTGCTGGTCACGGCCGACGGAGAAGGCCACGTCCTTGGACTGCACGCCGCGCACGCCCGGGGTGCCCTGCACCCCGCGCAGCCGCAGATGGAGGGTGACCCGGGTGCCCGGCTGCCAGAACCGGGCCGGGCGCAGGTCAAGCCGCTGGTCGCCGAACCAGTGGCCGGTCACCTCGACCGGCGGCACGCTGGTGACGCTGACGCCGCGCTCGACAGCGGCCCGGTCGGTGATGTGCCGGGTGAAGTCCAGGGAGATGATCATTCCGGTGCCGACGGTGGTCCCCGTCTCCGGGGAGTAGACACCGACGAACGTCGGCGGCTTCGTCGCCGGCCCGGTGCTCGCCGACGGGCGCGGCTTGTCGTCCGCGCCGCCGCCCGCACCGCATCCGGCGGTCAGCACCGCCAGTGCCGCCACCGCCGCGGCGATCACCGCGACCGGACCCTTCGTTGCACGCTGTGCGCGCGTCGCCACACCTGTCACACAAGGTCAACGACGTGATGCCGGGTTGGTGACTGCGGGGCGGCTTCGGGGTGACGGGCCACCCGCGCGGGAACAATGCCTGCAAAGACACGGTCGGCCGCCGGGCACGGGACGCCTGGCGACGCCGAGAGCCGTGCCGGAGCCGCTGGAGGGCAGACACGTGTCCGAGACGCGCGAGTTCGGCGCCGCCGGGCGGGCGGAGCCCTTCCCCCGCCCGGCCCCGGGAGCCCGTGAAGTGCCCCAGCAGCCCGGCATATCCGGCATACCCGGGGCCCCGGCCGCACCGCCGGGGCCCCGTACGAGCACGACGAGCGGCACGGGCACGACGAGCGGCACGAGCCGTACGCGCAGCGCGGGCCCGGAGACCGGCGCCGCCCCGGCCTCCCCCGCCGACGCGCCGCCGGCCCCCGCCACCGTCTGGCCCGGCTCCCCGCAGCCGCTCGGCGCCCGCTTCCACACCGGCCCCGACGGCACGCCCGGCACCAACTTCGCGCTGTGGGCGGGCGGCGCCGAGTCCGTCGAGGTCTGCCTGTTCGCCGACGACGGCACCGAGACCCGCGCCCCGCTCACCGAACTGACCCACGAGGTGTGGCACGGCTTCCTGCCGGGCGTACGCCCCGGGCAGCGCTACGGCCTGCGGGTCGACGGCCGCTGGGACCCCTGGACCGGCGCCCGCTGGAACCCGGCGAAGCTGCTGCTCGACCCGTACGCCCGCGCGGTGGACGGCGAGTTCACGATGCTCCCCGAGGTGTACGGCCACGCGCGCGACTGGCCCGAGCAGGACGTCGCCGACACCGTGCGCGACAACCGCGACTCCGCGCCGTACGTCCCCAAGGGCGTGGTGGTCGAGGACGACGACGACTGGCAGGACGACCGCCGCCCCAAGACGCCCTGGTCGGACACGGTCATCTACGAGCTGCACGTGCGCGGGTTCACCCGGCGGCACCCCGACGTCCCGCCGGAGCTGCGCGGCAGCTACGCCGGCCTCGCCCACCCGGCCGCGATCGCGCACCTGACCCGGCTGGGCGTCACCGCCGTGGAGCTGCTGCCGGTGCACCAGTTCGCCGACGAGGAGCACCTGCTGCGCCGGGGCCTGCACAACTACTGGGGCTACAACTCGATCGGCTACTTCGCCCCGCACGCCGGCTACAGCGCCAGCGGCAGCCGCGGCGGGCAGGTCGGGGAGTTCAAGCGGATGGTGCGGGCGCTGCACGCGGCGGGCATCGAGGTGATCCTCGACGTGGTCTACAACCACACCGCCGAGGGCGGCCAGGGCGGCCCGACGCTGTCGCTGCGCGGCATCGACAACCGCGGCTACTACCGGCTCGGCCCGGACCCGCGCGGCTACTCCGACTACACCGGCTGCGGCAACACCCTCAACGTGGTGCAGCCGCACGTGCTGCGCCTGATCACCGACAGCCTGCGCTACTGGGTCACCGAGATGGGCGTGGACGGCTTCCGCTTCGACCTCGCCGCCGCGCTGGCCCGCTCGCTGCACGACGTGGACATGCTCTCGCCGTTCCTCGCGGTGATCGCCCAGGACCCGGTGCTGCGCCGGGTGAAGCTGATCGCCGAGCCGTGGGACGTCGGCGACGGCGGCTACCAGGTGGGCGCGTTCCCACCACTGTGGACCGAGTGGAACGACCGGTTCCGCGACACCGTCCGGGACTTCTGGCGCGGCGCGACCGGCGACGTGCGCGACCTCGGCTACCGCCTGTCGGGGTCCAGCGACCTCTACGACTGGGGCGGCCGGCGGCCTTACGCCTCGGTCAACTACGTCACCGCGCACGACGGCTTCACCCTGCGCGACCTGGTCAGCTACAACGGCAAGCACAACGCGGCCAACGGCGAGGACGGCCGGGACGGCACCGACGACAACCGCTCCTGGAACTGCGGCGCGGAGGGCGGCACCGACGACCCGGACGTCCTCGCGCTGCGCCACCGCCAGTTGCGGAACCTGCTGGCCACGCTGCTGCTGTCCACCGGGGTGCCGATGCTGGTGGCCGGCGACGAGATGGGCCGCACCCAGGGCGGCAACAACAACGCCTACTGCCAGGACAACGAGACCGGCTGGGTGGACTGGTCGCTGCGCGAGGACCCGTGCTGGGCGGCGCTGCTCGACCTGGCCGCGCGGCTGATCGCGCTGCGCCACGCGCACCCGGTGCTGCGCCGCGGCGGCTTCTTCTCCGGCCTGTCGCTGGCGCCCGAGGGACTGCGGGACGTGACCTGGTTCGGGCCGGACGGGCAGGAGATGGCCGAGGAGGACTGGTTCGCGCCGTCCGCGACGCTGGGCATGCTGCTGTCCGGCCGGGACATCCCGCAGCGGGACGCGCGCGGCGAGCCGGTGGTGGACGACAGCTTCCTGCTGATCGTGCACGCCGACCACCGCCCGCTGGAGTTCACGCTGCCGGGACCGCCGTGGGCGTCGGGGTACGAGGTGGTGCTGGACACCGCGGAGGACGGAACGGCCGGTCAGCCCGCCACGGACGGAACGGACGGCCAACTCCTCGCGGGCGGACGGCCGGTGACGATCTCGGCACGCTCGGTACGGCTCCTGCGGGTACGGCCGGAAGCGGGCTGAACCCGGCCGTCCCGGTCCTTCCCGGCCGCCCCCGCCCGACCTGGGCCGTCCCGGCATCTCGCAGGTCAGAACCCTGTGGAAGTTACCGAGTGGTCCAGTCCATATTGGCGGGGTGAGCTCTCCGCATTTCGGCCCCGAAGCCGCCACCGCCGTTTCGGGGCCTTCCGTACGCCCGCCGGCCGGCCCGCTGTGGTCCGCCAACTTCCGGTACTTCTTCACCGCCCGCACGGTCGCGATGCTCGGCGACACCATGCTGCCCGTGGCGCTGTCGGCGGGCCTGCTCGGCTACGGCTACTCGGCCGGCGACATCGGCCTGGTGATGGCCGCGTCCACCGCCTGCTTCGCCGGGTTCGTGGTCTTCGGCGGGGTGTTCGCGGACCGGTTCGACGCCCGCGCGCTGATGATCGGCGCGGACCTGGTCCGGGTCTGCTCGCAGTCCACCGCGGCCGTCCTGTTCGCCACCCACCAGGTGCGGCTGTGGGAGATGGCCGTGATCGCGGTGATCAACGGCACCTGCGCGGCGATGTTCCAGCCCGGCGTGGCCAGCACCATCGTGCGGGTGGCGACCGACGTGCAGGGCGCCAACGGGGCGACCCGCACCGCCGAGTCCGTGGCCAGCCTGGTCGGACCCGCGCTCGCGGGCGTGCTGGTCGGCTTCACCTCCACCGGCGTGGTCTTCGCCGCCCACGCCACCACCTACCTCGCCAGCGCGCTGTGCCTGATCTCGCTGCGGCTGCCGCCGCTGCCGCCGCGGCTGACCGCGGCCGTCTCGACCTTCCGGGCCGACCTGGCCGAGGGCTGGCGGGAGTTCCGCGCCCGCACCTGGATGTGGTCGGTGATCCTCGTGTGGATGGTCTACATGGTGTGCACGGTCGGCCCGTACACCCCGCTGGCCGCCGCCGAGATCATCCCGGCCCACGGCGCGGGCGCCTACGGCCTGGTCAACTCCGCGCTCGGCGCCGGCACCGCGCTCGGTGCGCTGTGCGCGATGCGGATACGGTCCAGCCGGCCGTTGCGGGCCGGCTCCCTCGCGCTCTTCGGCACGATGCTCATGCCGACGTCCGTCGGGCTCGGGCTCCCCGTCTGGGCGATCACCTGCTGCATGCTCGTGGCCGGGGCCAGTTCGGCCTACTGGGGCGTCAACTGGGCGACCAGCGTGCAGACCCAAGTGCCCGGGGACATCCTCAACCGCATCCACGCCTACGAAGTCGCCGGCTCCATCGCCATGGTCCCCGTCGGCCAGGCCATCGCCGGCCCCGCCTCCACCACGTTCGGCGCCCGCCACGTCCTCCTCCTCGGCGGCGCCGTCCCCCTCCTCGTCGCCACCGCCCTCCTCGCCATCCCCGCCGTCCGCAACCTCCCCCGCAAATAGCTCCCCACGGTGCCGGACCCCCCAGGCCGCCCCGTCCCGTCGGCCCCAGGACCACCTCCCGGTGGTGGGCCCCCGCGCCGCTCCCCGCGCCCTACGGCAACCCGCCGCGAGCCCTCAGCCCCGACCCCACGCCGTACCCGGTTACGCGCGCAGTTCCCCGCGCCCCTGGGAAAGCGCGGGCTTTCCGCGCGCCTGGGAACCCCCACCACCCCCAGCGGGAACCCGGAACCCGCAACACCACCGCAACCAGGTCAGGTTCGTTCCAAGGAAGCAGCCGCACTTACTCAGGGGCGCGTGGGGGTACCTCCCAGGCGAAGCTCTGGGGGAGAACGGCGCGACAAGCCCCCCCCACCGGCAAGTGGTCCCGGAACCGACAGAACGCACCACCCCGGAGGGTCAGCCCCCCACCACCACCCTCAACTCCCCCAGCGCCTCCCCCACGAACTCCCCGAGCGAACGCCCACCCTTCCCCCCGGGCACCCCACCCCCGCCCGCATCAACCCCGACCCACTGCTCGAACCCCACCTTGAACACCGCGATCCCCGCTTCCCCCGCCAGACTCGCCGCCGGCTCCGCGACCCCCCGCCGCCGCAACCCCTCCGCGAGCCGCGCCGATATCGACGCCAGCTTGATCAACTCCCGCTCCCGCAACTCCTCGTTCGCGAGGATGATCGACTGCCGCTGCCGGGCGAACTCGTACCGCCCCGCGAACACCTCCGCCACCCCCGCCAGCGTCGCCGCCACCGCCTCCAACGGCGTGGCCGCCGCAGGCACCCCCGCCAGCGTGTCCACGAAGAGCTCCTCCAGCTGAGCCGCCCCCGCGAACAGCACCTCGCGCTTGTCGGCGTAGTGCCGGAAGAACGTCCGCTCGGTGAGCCCCGCACGACTCGCGATCTGCGCGGCGGTGGTCTGCTCGAACCCCCGCTCCCGATAGAGCTCCATCGCGGCCTGTTCGAGCCGCCCCCGCGCGTTCGGCTCCCATCGACCCATGTCCCGATCCTACGTGATAGCAGTGACTGACATCGAGTGCTACGGTTGATAGCAGTGACTGACATCGGCAGTCGCGACCCGGCATATGCCGGCCTACCCTGCCTACCAGGAGGCTCCCCTCATGCGTGTGTTCATCACCGGCGCGTCCGGCTGGATCGGCTCCGCGGTCGTACCGGAAGTCCTCGGCGCCGGCCACCAGGTGATCGGGCTGGCCCGCTCCGACGCCTCGGCCGACGCCCTCGCCCGGGCCGGCGCGGAAGTGCGCCGCGGCACGATCGACGACATCGACACGCTGCGCGACGCGGCCGCCGAGTCCGACGGCGTGATCCACCTGGCCTTCAAGCACGACATCGCGTTCAGCGGCGGCTTCGAGGCCGCGGCCGACGCGGACCGCCTCGCCATCGACACCTTCGGCGAGGTGCTCGCCGGCTCCGACCGGCCGTTCGTCATCGCGTCCGGCGTGCTCGGGCTGTCCCCGGGCCGGCTCGCCACCGAGCAGGACGGCGTCGCCGGCAGCCCGGTCGGCGACCATGTGACCGGCGGTCCGGCCAAGCGGCTGGCCAACGCGCACGCCACGGCCGCCCTCGCCGAGCGCGGAGTGCGCTCCTCCGTCGTCCGCCTCCCCCCGACGGTGCACGGAGACGGCGACCACGGCTTCCTCGCCACCATCGTCGGCACCGCCCGCGCCAAGGGCGTCTCCGGCTACGTCGGCGACGGCGCCAACCGCTGGCCGGCCGTCCACCGTTCCGACGCCGCGACCCTCTTCCGGCTGGCCCTGGAGAGCGCCCCCGCCGGATCGACGCTGCACGCCGTCGCGGACGAGGGCGTGCCGATCCGCGAGGTCGCCGAGGTGATCGGGCGCCACCTCGACCTGCCGGTGGCCTCGATCGCCCCCGACGACGCGGAGGCCCACTTCACCTGGATGTCCACCTTCATCGGCCTCGACAGCCCCGTCTCCAGCGCCCGCACCCGCGAGCTGCTCGACTGGCAGCCGACCGGCCCCGGCCTCCTCGAAGACCTCGACAAGGGCCACTACTTCACCACTCCGACCGCCTGACCCGCTCCCCTCTCCCCGTACCGACCGCCGGTCCGACCCCCCGCCCCACCACCCGCAGCCGGGAACAGGCTCTCCTGCGCATCCTGGGCGCGGCGGGCCGGCCCGGCCCGCCCCAGCACCTCGGCGCCCTGCCCCTGCCGTCCCCGCGCGCCGCCGACGACGTGGCGCCGGGCACCGGCCGCGGGCTCTTCACCGCCGCCCACGAGCAGTTGCTCCACCTCCACCACAGCGCCCTGCTGCCGCCAACGCCGCGCCCCGCCACGGCCGATGACGGCGGGCGGGGCGCGGCTCTCGCTCCTGCGCCGTAGCCGGCGCGCGGGCGCTACACCAGGCTGTCCTGCCACGCCTGGTGCAGCCCGGCGAAGTGGCCCTCGTCGGCGATGAGTTCGGCGGGGGTGCCGTCCTCGACGACGTGGCCGGCCCGCATCACCAGGACCCGGTCGGCGATCTCCACCGTGGACAGGCGGTGCGCGATGATCACCGCGGTACGGCCGCGCAGCACGGTGTCCATGGCGTGCTGGACGGCCTGTTCACCGGGGACGTCGAGCGAGGACGTCGCCTCGTCGAGGATGAGGACGGCCGGGTCGGCGAGCAGCGCCCGGGCGAACGCGACGAGTTGGCGCTGCCCGGCCGAGATCCGGCCACCGCGCTTGCGGACGTCGGTGTCGTATCCGTCGGGCAGGGCGGCGATGAAGTCGTGCGCGCCGATCGCCTTCGCCGCGGCCTCGATCTCCTCGCGGGTGGCGTCGGGCCGCCCGATGGTGATGTTCTCCGCGACGGTGCCGGAGAAGAGGAACGCCTCCTGGGTGACCATGACCACGCCCCGGCGCAGATCGTCCCGGGCAAGGTCACGCAGCGGCACGCCGTCGAGCAGCACGCGGCCGTCGGTCGGGTCGTAGAAACGGGCGAGCAGCTTCGCGAGCGTGGACTTGCCCGCGCCGGTCGCGCCGACCACCGCGACCGTCTGCCCGGCGGGGATGCGCAGGTCGAAGGTGGGCAGCACCTCGCCGCCGGTGCGGTAGGCGAACCGCACGGCGTCGAAGACGACCTCGCGGCCGGGCAGCGCGTCGTCGCCGCGGGCCGGCAGCGCTTCCGGCCGCTCCGGCTCCGGCACGGTCGGCGCCTGCGCGAGCAGCCCGGCGATCTTCTCCAGCGACGCGGCCGCGGACTGGTAGGAGTTGAGGAACATCCCGAGCCGGTCGATCGGGTCGTACAGCCGCCGCAGGTAGAGCACGAACGCGGCGAGCACGCCGAGCGCCATGCCGCCGCCGGCCACCCGGTAGGCGCCCCACAGCACGATCCCGGCGATGGTGATGTTGGCGATCAGCCGGGACCAGACGACGTAGCGCGCCATCTCCAGGATCGCGTCGCCGTTGGCCTGGTAGTGCCGCCCGTTCAACTCGGCGAACGCCTCGTCGTTGGGCTGCTCGCGGCGGAACGCCTTGACCGGGCGGATGCCGTTCATCGTCTCGGTGAACTTCACGATGACCGCGGCGATCGCGGTGGAGCGCCTGCGGTACGCCTCGACGGCGCGGCCCTGGTAGCTGCGGATGGCCAGGTACAGCGGGCCGTACGACACCAGCGTGAGCAGGCCGAGCTTCCAGTCCAGGAAGAGCAGCAGGGCGGTGATGTAGACGGCGGAGAGCACGACCTCGATCAGCTCGTCGAGGCCGTCGTTGAGCAGTTCGCGGATCGACTCGACGTCGGAGGTGGCGCGGGCGATCAGCCGCCCGGAGGTGTAGCGCTCGTGGAAGTCGAGGCTGAGCGTCTGGGCGTGCCGGAAGATCCGCCCGCGCAGGTCGACCAGGACGTCCTGGCTGACCCGGGCGGCGGCCCTGATGAACACCCGTTGCAGCGTGCCGGACGCGATGCCGCAGCCGATGTAGCCGCAGGCCACCGCGATCAGCGGGCCGTGCCGGCCGTCGCGGACCGCGGGGATGGCGTGGTCGATGGCGTAGGCGACCAGCAGCGGGCCGACCTGGACGGCGGCCTGCTGGATCAGCAGGTAGATCGCCGCGGCCCACACCCGTTTGGAGTGCGGGCGCAGCAGGGAGCGCAGCAGCCGGAGTTGGGCGTTGCGCGGCGCGGGGAGGACGTCCCGGTCGAACGGGTCGCCGTCGCCGGGCGGCGCGGGCGTGGCGGATGCGGCTGCGGCAGGCGCGGCGGGCGCGGTGCTCGCCGCGGGGCTCGGGACGGTGCCGGTCGCGGCGCCCGTGAGGTCCGGGGAACCCTGGGTGCCCTTGGGGTCCGGGGCGTCCGGCGTGGGTCCCGTCGTGGTGGCGGCCGAGGGGGTCATCAGGCGTCGCTCCCTTCGAGCGCGGCGAGTTCGTCGTGCTCCTGCGCGCCGCCCGACATCAGATAGCGGTACTCGGCGCTGTCGCGCAGCAGGTCGGCGTGGGTGCCGACGGCGGTGATCCGGCCGTCGGCGAGCAGGGCGACGCGGTCGGCGAGCATGACCGTCGAGGGCCGGTGGGCGACGACCAGCGCGGTGGTCTCCCGCAGCACGTCCCGCAGCGCGGCCTCGACCAGCGCCTCGGTGTGCACGTCGAGCGCGGACAGCGGATCGTCCAGCACGAGGAACTGCGGGCGGCCGACCACCGCCCGGGCCAGCGCGAGCCGTTGCCGCTGCCCGCCGGACAGGCTCAGCCCCTGCTCGCCGACCTGGGTGTCCAGGCCCTGGGGCAGCGCGTCCACGAAGTCGCACTGCGCGACGGCCAGCGCCCGCCGCACCGCCTCCTCGTCGGCGCCGCCCGGACCCGCGCCCATCGCCACGTTCTCCCGCACGGTGGCGGAGAAGAGCGTCGGCTCCTCGAAGGCGACGGCGACCAGCGCGCGCAGCCGGTCGGCGGCCAGCCCCGCGGTGTCGACGCCGTCCAGGGTGATCCGGCCGCCGGTGGCGCGGTGCAGCCGGGGCAGCAGCGCGGTCAGGCTGGTCTTCCCGCAGCCGGTGGCGCCGACCAGCGCCATCGTCTCGCCGGGGCGGATGTGCAGGTCGATGCCGCGCAGCAGTTCAGGGCTGTGCGGCGGGGCGTCGGGGTAGCGGAAGCGGACGTCCTCCAGCCGGATGCCGTCGGGCCGGGCGTCGTCGCCGGTGCCGGTGGCGTCGGCCGCGGTCGGGGTGTCGCAGACCTCGAAGTAGCGGTCGGCGGCGGTAGCCGACTCGTTGCTCATCGCGAGCAGGAAGCCGATCGACTCGACCGGCCAGCGCAGCGCGAGCGCGGTGGACAGGAACGCCACGAGGGTGCCGGCCGACAGCTTGTCGTCGGCGACCTGGAGCGAGCCGACCACCAGCGCGGCGCCGAGCGCGATCTCCGGGAGCGTCATGATGACCGCCCAGAGGTTGGAGAGCAGCCGCGCCTTGTGGATCTCGGTGTCCCACAGTTCCCGGGTCTGCCGGCGGAAGGCGTCGGCCTGGCTGCGGTGCCGGCCGAACGCCTTGATGATGCGGATGCCGAGCACGGACTCCTCGACGAGGGTGGCGAGGTCGCCGGCCTGGTCCTGGGCCCGGCGGGCGGCGAGCGCGTAGCTGGTCTCGAAGTACGAGCACAGGATCATCAGCGGGACGGCCGGGGCGAGCAGCAGCAGCCCGAGCAGCCAGGACTGGCTGAAGAGGATCGCGAAGCCGATCAGGATCGTGGCCCCGTTGACCACCAGGAACACCAGCGGGAAGGCGAGGAACATCCGCAGGATCTGCAGGTCCATGGTGGCCCGGGAGAGCAACTGGCCCGATGCCCACCGGTCGTGGAAATCCACCGGCAGGCGCTGCAAGTGCTCGTAGAGGTCTTTTCGCATGGCCGCCTCGACGCCGGCCAGCGGGCGGGCCACCAGCCAGCGCCGCACGCCGAACAGGCCGGCCTCCAGCAGCCCGAGCAGCAGCACCAGCCCGCCGCCGAGCCAGACCCCGCCCGGGTCGCGGTCCTGGACCGGCCCGTCGACCATCCACTTCAGCACCAGCGGGATGAACAGCGACATGCAGGACGCCACCACCGCGACGACCGCCGAGACCGCCAGTCTCACCCGCACCGGTCTGACGTACGGCCACAGGCGGACCAGGGAGCGGACGGTGGATCGGTGGCGGTTTTCCGGCGCGGTCGTATCGCTGGTGGGAGAGGTCACTTGTCGACACTAGGCCCACCCTGTGACAGCCCTCATCCGGTTTTCCGGCCGGACGGCCCGCCGGTGCGACCGGGTACGCCCGGCTGATCGACCGGCGAACACGCGTCCCCTCTGTCCGTTATGCGAACTCAACTCCCCGGTGAACGAACGAGTTTCGGCCAAGTTCGCCCCATAGTCATGACATGGACAGGTAAAGAATGCCACTCTGTGGCCCGTTCCACAGCAGCACCACGGAGCTATCCGCACCACGCAGTCCTCTTCTCCACCCCCACCATCCGGCGGCTCACCATCCCCTGCTGTCCGGACTGTCCCGGCCGCCACTCCGCGGCCGACGCAGAAGGAGCGACGAGTGCGACACACCCTCCGCACGTCCCGCACCCCCCGTCCACCCCACGCGGCTCGCACCGCGGCCGGCGCCCTGCTCGCCGGCGCCGCGATGCTCGCGGTGGCCCTCCCGGCGAACACCGCGGCCGCCGCCCCGGACCCGGGCACGGCCGCCGCGAGCGGCCACGCGCAGCCGAGGTCCGGCGCCCTGCCCGCCTCGCTGTCCCCCGCGCAGCGCGGCACCCTGCTCGCCCAGGCGCAGGACGCGAGCGCCGCGACCGCCACGTCCCTGCACCTGGGCGCGAAGGAGCGCCTGGTCGTCCGGGACGTGGTCAAGGCCGCCGACGGCGGCCTGCACACCCGCTACGAGCGCACCTACGACGGCCTGCCGGTGCTCGGCGGCGACCTCGTCGTGGCGACGGACGCGGCCGGCCGCACCACCGGCGTGGACCGGGCCACCGACGCGACGATCGCGGTGCCCACCGAGACCGCCGCCAGGAGCGCCTCCTCCGCCCGGTCGTACGCCCTGAGCGCCGCGAAGGCCGCGGGCGCGGCCTCCCCCACCGCGTCGGCAGCGCCCCGCAAGGTGGTCTGGGCGGCGAGCGGCACCCCGACGCTCGCCTGGGAGTCGGTGGTCGGCGGCCTCCAGGACGACGGCACCCCGAACGAGCTGCACGTCATCACCGACGCCACCACCGGCGCGAAGCTCTACCAGTACCAGGGCATAGAGAACAGCGTCGGCAACAGCGAGTACAGCGGCCAGGTGAACATCACCACCACCAAGTCCGGCTCGTCGTACGCGCTGACCGACGGCAGCCGCGGCGGCCACAGCACGTTCAACCTGAACCACGCCAGCTCCGGCAAGGGCACCCTCTTCACCGACACCGACGACGTGTGGGGCGACGGCAAGGGCACCACCGCGCAGACCGCCGGAGTGGACGCGGCCTACGGCGCCCAGGAGACCTGGGACTTCTACAAGAACACCTTCGGCCGCAACGGCATCGCCGACGACGGCCGGGCCGCGTACTCCAGCACCCACTACGGCAACAACTACGTCAACGCCTTCTGGGACGACTCCTGCTTCTGCATGACCTACGGCGACGGCTCGGGCAACGCCCACCCGCTGACCGCGATCGACGTGGCCGGCCACGAGATGAGCCACGGCGTCACCGCGGCCACCGCGGGCCTGAACTACTCCGGTGAGTCCGGCGGCCTCAACGAGGCCACCTCCGACATCTTCGGCACCGGCGTGGAGTTCTACGCCGACAACGCCGCCGACCCGGGCGACTACCTGATCGGCGAGAAGATCGACATCAACGGCGACGGCTCACCGCTGCGCTACATGGACAAGCCCAGCAAGGACGGCGCCTCCAAGGACTACTGGTCCTCCAGCCTCGGCGGCCTGGACGTGCACTACTCCTCCGGCCCGGCCAACCACTTCTTCTACCTGCTCTCCGAGGGCAGCGGCGCCAAGGTGGTCAACGGGGTGTCGTACAACAGCCCGACCTACGACAACCAGTCGGTGCCGGGCATCGGCCGGGACAACGCGCTCAAGCTCTGGTACACCTCGCTGACCGAGTACTTCACCTCGACCACCAACTACGCCAAGGCCCGGACCCAGTCCCTCCAGGCCGCGGCCGACCTGTGGGGCGCGGGCAGCGCCACGTACAACACGGTGGCCGACACCTGGGCGGCGATCGGCGTCGGCAGCCGGGTCGACTGATCGGCCGTCAGCCGGAGTGATTTTTGCCGGTTTCCACCGGTGTGGGGTGATCGTCCCCTGGGGCCCGATTCCGTACAGTGCGGTTCTGGAAACCCGCACCACCCCGTAGGAGATGGATTATGGCAACCGGAACCGTGAAGTGGTTCAACTCGGAAAAGGGCTTCGGCTTCATCGAGCAGGACGGCGGCGGCTCCGACGTCTTCGCCCACTACTCCAACATCATGGCCACCGGCTACCGGGAGCTGCTGGAGGGTCAGAAGGTGGAGTTCGACGTCACCCAAGGCAACAAGGGCCCGCAGGCGGAGAACATCCGCATGCTCGACAGCGCGGTCTGAGGACCGCCGTCCGGCTTCACCCCAGTGGCTGAGCGGAGGCCCGCACCACGCACATCGGTGCGGGCCTCCCCCCTGCCCGGGGCGCTTCGCTAGCGCAGCACGCCCGCCGTCATGCCCTCGGTCTCCGGCGGGACCGCGACCAGGCCCAGCTCGGCCGGGGTCGCCAACAGCGGATGGGCCGGCAGCACCCGGGCGGTGTAGCCGAAGGCGCCGGTCCGGTCCAGGGTGAGCGGTCCCTCGAAGGTGTAGCGGCCCGCCACGTCGGCGCGCGCCACCGCTTTGAGCGACTGCACCGCGGGCGCGGTGAGCCGGTCCGCGGCGTCCACCGGCCCGGACAGCAACTGGACGTCCACGTCGGAGGGGTCGAGGCCGCCGAGCGCGACCTGCACCCGCAGCGTGAGGGTGGAGCCCAGCTCCGCGGCGTCGTCCACCGCGCCCTCGGCGGAGACGGTCTCCACGTGGTCGACCGCGACCCGCGGCCACTCCTGGCGCACCCGCCGCTTCCACTGCGCGAGTTCGGCCGCGGCCGGGCCGCGCACGGCCCGGTGCGAGCGGGCCGCCGGGGCGTAGAGCTGCCGGACGTAGTCACGGACCATCCGCCCGGCGAGCACTTTGGGGCCCAGCGTGCTCAGGGTGTGCCGGACCATCTGGACCCAGCGCTGCGGCAGGCCGTTCCTGCCCTGGTCGTAGAAGCGCGGGGCGACCTGCTGCTCCAGCAGGTCGTAGAGCCCGGCGGCCTCCAGTTCGTCGCGCCGGTCCTCGTCGGTGACGCCGTCGGCGGTCGGGATCGCCCAGCCGTTCTCGCCGTCGTACCACTCGTCCCACCAGCCGTCGAGGACGGACAGGTTGAGGCAGCCGTTGAGCGCGGCCTTCATCCCGGAGGTGCCGCACGCCTCCAGCGGGCGCAGCGGGTTGTTGAGCCAGACGTCGCAACCGGGGTAGAGGGTGCGGGCCATCCGCATGTCGTAGTCGGGCAGGAAGACGATGCGGTGCCTGACCCGGGGGTCGTCGGTGAACCGCACCAGCTCCTGGACCAGCCGCTTGCCGCCCTCGTCGGCGGGGTGGGCCTTGCCGGCCACCACGATCTGGATCGGCCGCTCCGGGTGCAGCAGCATCGCGGCCAGCCGCTCCTTGTCGCGCAGCATCAAGGTGAGCCGCTTGTAGGAGGGCACCCGGCGGGCGAAGCCGATGGTGAGCACGTCCGGGTCCAGGACGTGGTCGGTCCAGCCCAGTTCGGCGTCGTTCGCGCCGCGCTGCCGCCAGGAGGCGCGCAGCCGGCTGCGCACGTCCTCGACGAGCTGCTCGCGCAGGGTGCGGCGCAGCTCCCACACCGCGGCGTCGGGCACGTCGGCGACCGCCTCCCAGCGTTCGGCGCCGCCGATCATCAGGGCGTCCTCGGCGCGCGAGGCGCCGAACTGGCGGCTGCCGAGCCGCAGCACCTCCGGCGCCACCCAGGTGGGCGCGTGCACGCCGTTGGTGATCGAGGTGATGGGCACGTCCTCGGGGTCGAACCCGGGCCACAGCCCGGCGAACATCTGCCGGCTGACCGCGCCGTGCAGCGTGGAGACGCCGTTGGCGCGCTGGGCCAGCCGCAGGCCCATCACGGCCATGTTGAACAGGTCGGGGTCGCCGCCGGGGTAGGTCTCGCGGCCGAGTTCGAGAATCCGGCCGACGTCCACGCCGGGCAGCTCGCCGCCGTCGCCGAGGTGGCGGGCGACCAGGTCGCGGGTGAAGCGGTCGATGCCGGCCGGGACCGGGGTGTGGGTGGTGAACACGGTGCCGGCCCGCACCGCTTCCAGGGCCGCGTCGAAGTCGAGCCCCTCGTGGGACAGCTCCCTTATCCGCTCCAGGCCGAGGAAGCCGGCGTGGCCCTCGTTGGTGTGGAAGACCTCGGGCTCGGGGTGGCCGGTGATCCGGCAGTAGGCGCGGACGGCGCGGACCCCGCCGATGCCCAGCAGCATCTCCTGGAGCAGGCGGTGCTCGCTGCCGCCGCCGTAGAGCCGGTCGGTGACGTCGCGTTCGGCGGGCTGGTTGGGCTCGACGTCGGAGTCGAGCAGCAGCAGCGGCACCCGGCCGACCTGGACGGTCCAGATCCGCGCGGTCAGCGTCCGGCCGCCGGGCAGCGCGAGGGTGACCCGGGCCGGGGTGCCGTCGGCCTCGCGCAGCGGGCTGACCGGCAGCGAGTTGGGGTCGAGGACGGGGTAGTGCTCCTGCTGCCAGCCCTCGCGGGACAGGCTCTGCCGGAAGTAGCCGTGCCGGTAGAGCAGGCCGACGCCGATCAGCGGCACGCCCAGGTCGCTGGCGGCCTTGAGGTGGTCGCCGGCGAGGATGCCCAGGCCGCCGCTGTACTGCGGCAGTGCCCAGGTGATGCCGAACTCGGGTGAGAAGTAGCCGACGGCGGCGGGCAGGTCGCTCTGCTCCTGGTACCAGCGGGGCCCGGCGGTGTAGTCCGCGAGGTCCTCCTCGGCGGCGGTCAGCCGGCGCAGGAAGCGGCGGTCGCCGGCGAGCGCGGCCAGCCGCTCCTTGGAGACCGAGCCGAGCAGCCGGACCGGATCGCCCTGGGCGGCCCGCCAGCCTTCGGGGTGGACGCTGCGGAACAGCTCCCTGGTCTCCTCGTGCCAGGACCAGCGTAGGTTCGCGGCCAGTTCCCCCAGCGGGCGCAGAGGTTCCGGCAGGACGGTGCGCACGGTGAATCGACGGATTGCCTTCACGCCTTCGACCGTAGCCCGGTGGGCCGGGGGGCGGGCCGGTTGTCCACGATCTCCAGGGCCAAACGCCCGAACGGAGGCTCACGGAAGCGAACGCCTGACGGGCCTGGGCGCGGGCGCGTTCGAGACCGGTCGGCGGGCACGTCCACCGCAGGCCGCGGAGGGCTGCGGGGGTACCGAGGGGGTGCGATGCTGGTGCCTGGAACGAGACGGCGTGCGAGCGGCTCACCGGCGGCGTTCGCCCACCCGCAGGCGTACGCGGGGGCGCGCAAAGGGGCGTGAAGCTCTCACACCGAGCGTGCGTAAGGGGTGCGGCCGGTCGGCGGATCGGTCACCACGAACGCGCGCACTCGCCGCGCGCTACCGAAACGGCGTCAGAGGGTGCGTTCAGTCCGGGAAGCGTGGGCAGGCTCGGACGTGTGCGACCCCGCACCAGCACCAGCACCGCACCGCACCGCACCGCACCGCACCGCACCGCACCGCACCGCACCGCACCGGCAGCCACCCGGGTGAACCCCTCCCGGAGGGACCCCGCAGGCGAGCCGGTTCGGCCAAGAACAGTTAAAAAGTAGCGAGGCTCCCCTCCCCGGGCAGTCCCGGATACCCCGTGCACCGAAGTCACCCGCGCGTCAGTCGAGCCCGTCCCGTCCCGAGCTGTCAGGTGAGGAAATGATCGGTCGTATCCCCGTCGTCGATGTCCAGCCGAGTGTGGACTGCGGCAGAAGGCCCGCCAAAGCGGTGGTCGGTGAGCGGTTCCAGGTGACCGCCACCGTCTTCCGCGAGGGCCATGACGCGGTGGCCGCGAACGTGGTGCTGCGCGACGGCTCCGGCCGGTCCGGACCGTGGACGCCGATGCGGGAGCTGGCGCCGGGCACCGACCGTTGGGGGGCGCACATCACTCCGACGGCCGAAGGGCGCTGGACGTACACGGTCGAGGCGTGGTCGGACCCGGTGGCGACCTGGCGGCACACCGCGGGCATCAAGATCCCGGCCGGCATCGACACCGAACTGGTGCTCGCCGAGGGCGCGCACCTGCACGAAAGGGCCGCGGCCGGAGTGCCCAAGGGCGACGGCCGGCCCGCGGTGCTCGCCGCGGTGGACGTGCTGCGCGACTCCGCCCTCGCCCCGGCCGCCCGGCACGCCGCCGCGCTGGCCCCCGAGGTGGTGGCGGCGCTGGACCGCTTCCCGCTGCGCGAACTGGTCAGCGCCTCCCGGCCGATGCCGCTGCACGTCGAGCGCGAGCGCGCCCTGTTCGGGTCCTGGTACGAGCTCTTCCCGCGCTCGGAGGGCGCGACCGCCGGGCCGGACGGGCGGCTGCGTTCGGGCACCTTCCGCACCGCCGCCGAGCGGCTGCCCGCGGTGGCCGCGATGGGCTTCGACGTGGTGTACCTGCCGCCGATCCACCCGATCGGCTCGGCGTTCCGCAAGGGCCGCAACAACAGCCTGACCCCCGGGCCCGACGACGTCGGCTCGCCGTGGGCGATCGGCTCGCCCGAGGGCGGCCACGACGCGGTCCACCCGGACCTGGGCACCCTCGCCGACTTCGACCACTTCGTGGCCCGCGCCCGCGACCTGCGTCTGGAGGTCGCCCTCGACTTCGCCCTGCAGTGCTCGCCGGACCACCCCTGGGTGGAGAAGCACCCGGAGTGGTTCGCGCACCGCGCCGACGGCACCATCGCCTACGCGGAGAACCCGCCGAAGAAGTACCAGGACATCTACCCGATCGCCTTCGACCAGGACTTCGCCGGCATCGTGCGGGAGACGCTGCGGGTGCTGCGGCACTGGATGGCGCACGGCGTCCGGATCTTCCGGGTGGACAACCCGCACACCAAGCCCGTGGTCTTCTGGGAGAAGGTGATCGCCGACATCAACCGGACCGATCCCGACGTGATCTTCCTCGCCGAGGCGTTCACCCGCCCCGCGATGATGGCCACCCTCGGCAAGATCGGCTTCCAGCAGTCGTACACCTACTTCACCTGGCGCAACAGCCGCGCCGAACTCACCGACTACCTGCGGGAGCTGAGCGGGGACGGCGCGGCCCACATGCGGCCGAACTTCTTCGTGAACACCCCCGACATCCTGCACGCCTATCTGCAGAACGGCGGCCGACCGGCCTTCGAGACCCGCGCCGTGCTCGCCGCCACCCTCTCTCCGAGCTGGGGCGTCTACGCGGGATTCGAGCTGTGCGAGGGCACCCCCGCGCACCCCGGCAGCGAGGAGTACGCCGACTCCGAGAAGTACGAACTGCGGCCGCGTGACTGGGCCAAGGCCGAGGCCGAGGGGCGCTCGCTGGCCCCGCTGCTCACCACGCTCAACCGGCTGCGCCGCCGTCACCCGGCGCTTCGGCAGCTGCGGGACATCACGTTCCACCCGGTGGACAACGAAGCCCTGCTCGCGTTCTCCAAGCGGCACGGCGACGACGTCGTACTGGTGGTCGTCAACCTGGACCCCTTCCACACCCAGGAGGCCACCGTGTCGTTGGACATGGCGGCGCTCGGGCTCTCCTGGCACGAGTCGTTCCCGGTACGCGACGAGCTATCCGGTCAGACCTACCACTGGGGCAGGGACAACTATGTGCGCCTTGAACCGGGCCGCGCGCCCGCGCACGTCCTGTCGCTGCGACCGTCTCCATCGATCGGAGGGTCACTCAGTTGATCGTCAACGAACCCGTTCCTGACACGTTCGAGGACACGCCGGCCAAGGACCGTGATCCCGAATGGTTCAAACGGGCGGTGTTCTACGAAGTCCTCGTCCGCTCGTTCCAGGACAGCAACGGCGACGGCGTCGGCGACCTGAAGGGGATCACCGCCAAACTCGACTACCTGCAATGGCTCGGCGTGGACTGCCTGTGGCTGCCGCCGTTCTTCGCCTCCCCCCTGCGGGACGGCGGATACGACGTGGCGGACTACACCGCGGTACTGCCGGAGTTCGGCGACCTCGCCGACTTCGTGGAGTTCGTGGACGCCACCCACCAGCGCGGCATGCGCGTCATCATCGACTTCGTCATGAACCACACCAGCGACCAGCACCCGTGGTTCCAGGCGTCCCGCAGCGATCCGGACGGGCCGTACGGCGACTACTACACCTGGGCGGACGACGACAAGCAGTTCTCCGACGCCCGGGTCATCTTCGTGGACACCGAGACGTCGAACTGGACCTTCGACCCGGTCCGCAAGCAGTACTACTGGCACCGCTTCTTCTCCCACCAGCCGGATCTCAACTACGAGAACCCGCAGGTGCAGGAGGAGATCCTGGCCGCCCTGAAGTTCTGGCTGGACCTGGGCATCGACGGCTTCCGGCTGGACGCCGTGCCCTACCTCTACCAGGAGGAGGGCAGCAACTGCGAGAACCTGCCGCGCACCCACAGCTTCCTGAAGAAGGTGCGCGCCGAGATCGACGCGCACTACCCGGACACCGTGCTGCTCGCCGAGGCGAACCAGTGGCCGGAGGACGTGGTCGACTACTTCGGCGACTTCCCGGCCGGCGGCGACGAGTGCCACATGGCGTTCCACTTCCCGGTGATGCCGCGGATCTTCATGGCGGTGCGCCGCGAGTCGCGCTACCCGGTCTCCGAGGTGCTCGCCAAGACCCCGGCCATCCCGGCGAACTGCCAGTGGGGCATCTTCTTGCGCAACCACGACGAGTTGACGCTGGAGATGGTCACCGACGAAGAGCGCGACTACATGTACGCGGAGTACGCCAAGGACCCGCGGATGCGCGCCAACATCGGCATCCGGCGCCGGCTGGCCCCGCTGCTGGACAACGACCGCAACCAGATCGAGCTGTTCACCGCGCTGCTGCTGTCCCTGCCCGGCTCGCCGATCCTCTACTACGGCGACGAGATCGGGATGGGCGACAACATCTGGCTCGGTGACCGCGACGGGGTGCGCACCCCCATGCAGTGGACGCCGGACCGCAACGCCGGGTTCTCCTCCTCCGACCCCGGCCGGCTCTACCTGCCGACCATCATGGACCCGGTCTACGGCTACCAGGTCACCAACGTCGAGGCGCAGATGAGCTCACCCAGCTCGCTGCTGCACTGGACCCGGCGGATGATCGAGATCCGCAAGCAGAACCGGGCGTTCGGCGTCGGCTCCTTCACCGAACTGCCGTCGAGCAACCCGGCGGTGCTCGCCTTCCTGCGGGAGGACGGCGACGACCTGGTGCTGTGCGTGAACAACTTCTCCCGCTTCGCCCAGCCCACCGAGCTGGACCTGCGGCAGTTCGCGGGCCGGCACCCGGTGGAACTGATCGGCGGGGTGCGCTTCCCGGCGATCGGCCAACTGCCGTACCTGCTCACCCTGGCCGGGCACGGCTTCTACTGGTTCCGGCTGCGGCGAGACCCGTCCTGACGGCGGGGGCCGGGCGGACCGGCCCCCACTGGGCCGCTCCCCCGGCTCCCCGGGCTCGACCGGCCCCTCGGCGTAACGTTCCGTCACCCGGACGGTTACGTCCGACCGCCGGGAGGTTACGTTCCCGCGCCCGAGGTGCGGGGGGCCCGCACCTTTGGGACGATCAAGCGAAACCCGCAGCAGCCCGTACGGCGGTTTCCTGTCACCCGGCCGGGGCAGGCTCCCCGTGTCGCCGGACAGCCCGAACCCGTCATCCGGGAGGCTGGCGCATCCGCCGCTCGACCCAGCGGCAGGGTGCGCGACTCCCCCGGGGAAAGGACGTCATGTCGGACAGCTCCTGGACCCGTGTCCCCGCCGTCACCGGCCGCGATCTCGTGCCGGGGCTGCTTCGCTCCCTCGACCCGCTGCTGCGCGGCTGGCTGCCACGACAGCGCTGGTTCGCCGGCAAGGGCCTGCCGATCGGCGACTTCCGGCTGGCCGCCGCGACCGAGCTGGTTCCCCCGGGTGGCCGACTCGGCCCGCTCGGCCTGCTGCACGTCCTGGTCGACGTGGAGCAGCCCGGCCGGCCGCCGGACTGCTACCAACTCCTGCTCGGCGCGCATCCGCTGCTGCCGTCCGCGCTGGTGCGCACCGCCCTCGGCCCGGCCGTCGGCGGCCCGTACGACGGGCTGACCCTCTACGACGCACCGCACGACCCCCGAATGGCCGCACTTCTGCTGGAACGGCTCAAACTGCCCGGCCGCAGCGGGGACCTGCGCTTCACCACCGAGCCGACCGCCGAGTTCCCGCCCGGGCTGGCCCCCCGGGTGTCGACCGCGGAGCAGTCCAACACCTCCGTGGTCTACGGCGACCGCTACATCCTCAAGCTCTTCCGCCGGGTCTCGCCCGGCACCAACCCGGACCTGGAACTGTCGCTCGCGCTGGCCCGGGCCGGGTCGCGGCGGGTGGCCGAGCCGGTGGCGTGGTTCGAGGGGCTGGACGGCGACGACGGCGACAGCGCCCCGGCGCGGGGCCGGGAGCCGACCACCCTCGGGGTGCTCCAGCGCTTCCTGCCCGGCTCGTCCGACGGGTGGGCGCTCGCGCTGGCGTCGGTGGCCGAGGACGGCGACTTCCGGGCCGAGGCGGCCGCGCTCGGCCGGGCCACCGCCGAGGTGCACCAGGCGCTCGCCTCGGCCCTGCCGGTGCACCGGCTCGACGACCGCGCGCTGGAGCGGGTCGCCGCCGCGATGACCCGGCGGCTGGAGGAGACCGCCGCCGAAGTGCCCGCGGTCCGCCCCTTCGCGGGCGCGCTCCGCTCCGCCTACGACGACCTCGCCAAGCTCGGCGCGGGCACCGGTCCCGGCGGGGTGGTGATCGCCCAGCGCATCCACGGAGACCTGCACCTCGGCCAGGCGCTGCGCGGGCCGGACGGCGAGTGGGTGCTGATCGACTTCGAGGGCGAACCGGCCCGCCCGCTGGCCGAGCGGCGCCGCCCCGCGCCGCCGGTCCAGGACGTCGCCGGCATGCTGCGGTCCTTCGACTACGCCGCCCACCACAGCGGCAACGGCCCCTGGGCCGCCAGGCACCGCGACGCGTTCTGCGCCGGGTACGCCGGGGTCGCCGGCACCGACCCGCGCGAACAGCCCGTGCTGATACGGGCCTTCGAGACCGACAAGGCGGTGTACGAGGCCCGGTACGAAGCCCGGCACCGTCCCGCCTGGCTGCCCATCCCGCTCTCCGCCCTGGCCCGCCTGGCCGCGTCGCCGGCCCCGTCCCCCCTGTCCGCGTCCGAATCCGAGGAGTGCTCGCCGTGACCCCCGCCGCACAGCCCCCGCGCCAGCCGTCCCCCGGTGACGGCGCCCTCCCGGAAGCCGCCGCCCGCGGCTACGACGCCACCACCCCCCACCCCGCCGCCTCGGGCGGCCCCGCACCAAGGGGGCGCGCGGAACTGCGCGAGCAACCGGCCACCGACCCGGTGGTCCGGGACGAACCGAACCGCCCCACCGGGACGGTGGCGGCCACCCCGAACCGCAACGGTGCCGCTGCCGACAGGGGCTCCGGGGGCACCCCGAGAGATCAGGGAGCGGCCACCCCACACCGCAAGGGCACCGCCGACGACGGCTCCGGGCTCAGCCCTGACGAAAAGTGGCGGCTGCTCAACGGCACCCACCACGACCCGCACGCGCTGCTGGGAGCGCACCCCGAGCCGGGGGGCCTCCGGTTCCGGGCCCTGCGCCCGTTCGCCCGGTCCGTCGCGGTCGTCGTGGACGGGGAACGCAGCGAACTGGCCGCGGAGGGCGACGGACTGTTCTCCGCGCTGCTCCCCCTCGCCGACGTGCCGACGCAGTACCAGCTCGCGGTGACGTACGACGCCGGCGAGCTGGTGGTCGAGGACCCGTACCGGTTCCTGCCCTCGCTCGGCGAGTTGGACCTGCACCTGATCGGTGAGGGCCGGCACGAGCAGCTGTGGAAGGCGCTGGGCTCGGAGCCGATGACGCACGGCGGGGTGACCGGCACCCGTTTCGCGGTGTGGGCGCCGAACGCGCGCGGGGTGCGGCTGGCCGCGGACTTCAACTTCTGGGACGGCACCGGACTGCCGATGCGCTCGCTGGGCTCCTCGGGCGTGTGGGAGCTGTTCGTCCCGGGCATCGGCCCCGGCACCGCCTACAAGTACGAGATCACCCGCCCGGACGGCTCGCGCGGCATGAAGGCCGACCCGATGGCCCGCGCCACCGAACTCCCGCCGGCCACCGCCTCGATCGTCACGCGGTCGTCGTACGACTGGAACGACGCGGAGTGGATGGCGCACCGCGCGGACACCCCGCTGCACCGCGCCCCGCTGTCGGTGTACGAGGTGCACCTGCCCTCCTGGCGGCCGGGCCTGGACTACCGCGGCCTGGCCGAGCAGTTGCCCGCCTACGTGCAGGAACTCGGCTTCACCCACGTGGAGTTGATGCCGGTCGCCGAGCACCCCTTCGGCGGCTCGTGGGGGTACCAGGTCACCTCCTACTACGCCCCGACCTCGCGGCTGGGCTCGCCGGACGACTTCCGGTTCCTGGTGGACGCGCTGCACCGGGCCGGCATCGGCGTGATCATGGACTGGGTGCCGGCGCACTTCCCGAAGGACGAGTGGGCGCTGGCCCGGTTCGACGGGGAGCCGCTGTACGAACCGGCCGACCCGCGCCGCGCCGAGCACCCCGACTGGGGCACCCTGGAGTTCGACTTCGGCCGCACCGAGGTCCGTAACTTCCTGGTGGCCAACGCGGTGTACTGGTGCGAGGAGTTCCACATCGACGGCCTGCGGGTCGACGCGGTGGCCTCGATGCTCTACCTCGACTACTCCCGGGAGGGCGGCGACTGGCTGCCCAACGTGTACGGCGGCCGGGAGAACCTGGACGCGGTGGCCTTCCTCCAGGAGATGAACGCCACCGTCTACCGGCGCTGCCCCGGCGCGGTCACCATCGCAGAGGAGTCCACCGCGTGGGACGGCGTCACCCGCCCCACCCACCAGGTCGGCCCGACCGGCTTCGGCGGCCTCGGCTTCGGCCTGAAGTGGAACATGGGCTGGATGCACGACACGCTGGAGTACATGGCGCACGAGCCGGTGCACCGCAAGTACCACCACAACGAGATGACGTTCTCGATGGTGTACGCGTACAGCGAGAACTACGTCCTGCCCATCTCGCACGACGAGGTGGTGCACGGCAAGCGGGCGCTGGTCGAGAAGATGCCCGGCGACTGGTGGCAGCGGCGGGCCGACCACCGCGCCTACCTCGGCTACATGTGGGCCCACCCGGGCAAGCAACTGCTCTTCATGGGGCAGGAGTTCGCCCAGGGCGCGGAGTGGTCGCACGAGAGCGGCCCGGACTGGTGGCTGCTGGACGAGACCTACTCCGCGGCCGGCGACCACCGCGGGGTGCGCGACCTGGTCCGCGACCTCAACGCGGTCTACACCGCGACGCCCGCGCTGTGGCAGCGCGACACCGACCCGGGCGGCTTCGAGTGGATAGACGGCGGCGCCGCGGAGGACAACACGCTGTCCTTCCTGCGCTACGACACCGCCGGGCGCCCGCTGATGTGCGTCAGCAACTTCTCCCCGGTGGTCCGCCAGGACTACCGGCTCGGCTGCCCCGAAGGGGTCTGGACCGCGGTGCTCAACACCGACGAGACCCGCTACGGCGGCAGCGGCGTGCGGGTGGAGGGGCCGGTCAAGAGCGAGCCGTCGCCCTGGCACGGCCGGCGCCACAGCATCACGGTGACCGTCCCGCCGCTCGCCACGGTCTGGCTGCGGCCGGCCATCGACTGAGCCGGCCGCGCCGCGGGTGGCCGCGCCGCGCCGCCCGCCCGCGGGTCAGACGTCGGGTCGCAGCGTGCGGCGCAGGTGGGCGCGGGCGGACGGTGGCAGGCGGCGGAAGACGGCCTTCGCGGGGGAACGCAGCCGCTCGTCGGCGGCCGCCCGCATCAGCACGGCGCGCCGCAGGGAGGTCTTCTGCGGCGGGGAGACGCGCAGTTGGAGCTGGCCGCCCGGGCCGTTCCAGCCGGCCACGACCATGCGCGGCGGGGTGCCGACGACGGCGAGGCGGGCGGCGTGCCGGCCGGGGTGGCCGGCGCTGCGGGCGCTCGCGGGGAGGATCACTCGCGGGCGGCGGCCCACGCCCAGCGACTGGACGTCCAGCCACAGTTCGTAGCGCCCGGGGTCCAGGGGGCCGCCGCCGGCGAGGGTGAGCGGGTCGATGACGGTGTCGGCGGCGAGCACGACGTGGCAGCGGCCGTCCCCGATGTCCTCGAGCCGCGGGCGCAGGTCGTTCTCCGGGTACCAGTACAGGGTCTGCCGGGGGTCCTTGACCAGCACCTCGCCGTGCGCGTACGCGAAGGGGTCCTTGACCTCCCACGTGTCCTGGCCGGGTATGTCGGCCAGCAGCCCGGGGTCGAGCAGGAGGCGGCCGTCGTCCTGCCGGGCGAGGGTGACCGGGCTGCCGTCGGCGTGCGCCAGCCAGACCCGCAGCGGCAGCGTGAGCCGGCCGCCGTGCCAGCGCGCGGCGCCGACCTCGACGCGCAGCCGGATGTCCTGGGAACGGCGGCCGAGTGCGACCAGCCCGTCGAGGTTGCCCTGCTCCAGCAGGTGGGCCCGCAGCCCCGCGATGCCGGGCAGTCCGGCGGCGACACCGGGCGGGAACTCCTCGCGGGCCAGGTCGCGGACGATCCGGAAGTGGCGCTCCAGTTGCTTGCCGGTGCGCTGGAGCACCCGGGGCTCGGTGACCGGACGGAGGATCTCCACCCGGTAGTTGCGGCGCAGCATGCGGTCCTGGACCTCGCCGGGCTCGGAGCGCTCCTTGACCGCGCGCACCACGTTGCGCAGGTGCCCGTAGTAGTCCTCGGGGCTGGGCGGCCGGCTGCTGTTGTTGCCGCCGTCGCCGCGCCGCTGCCAGTGGTAGACCGGGCGGTCGCCGAGGATGGAGACGGTCCTGGCCAGCGGGTAGGCGCGGGCGAGGAAGAGCTGGTCCTCCAACCGGACCCGGCCCTCGGGGAATTCGATGCCGTGTTCCAGCAGGAAGTCGCGGCGGAACATCTTGTGCGGGGTGAGCGTCTCGAAGAGTTCGGTGTCCTGGACCGAGCAGCGCTCCCGGGTGTGCCGGAAGATGTTCCCGGGCCCCTGCATCTCGCCGTGCGCCTTTCCGAACACGATGTCGGAGCCGTTGCGCACCGCGAGCGCGTGCAGCCGTTCCAGTGCGTCGGGGGCGAGTTCGTCGTCCTGGTCGACGAAGTGCACATACGCGCCCCGGGCCAGCCTGATCCCCACGTTGCGGGGTTTTCCCGGCCAGCCGGAGTTCTCCTGCTCATGCACTCTGACGTGCGGGAACTCCTCGGCCAACCGGGCCAGCCGCTTTGCCGAGTCATCGGTGGAACCGTCGTCGACGTAAATGACCTCATAGGCGTCCGGCCCGATGGTCTGCCCGGTCAGCGACGGAGCGCAACGGTCTATGTACTCTCCGGCGTTGTAAACGGGTACGACAATACTGGCCTTCAGCACGGCAATTCCCCTCCACGCACCACTTGAACAGTGCTTTGCTTGGGAGACTGCCGAACGTGGCGAAGAGTTGTACGGGACTTGACCGGCGGGTGAAGGTCCTCGGACGACGGACTCGGATGACGGGCCTCAAGTGAACGGCCCCGGCGGTCAGTACACCGATTCGGCCTCGTCCATCCGGTCCTCGGGGACGGTCTTGAGGTGGGTGATGGCGTCGGCGAGCGGCACCATCATGATCCGGGTGCCGTGCAGCGCGGTCATGTGCCCGAACGAACCGGCGTGCGCGGCCTCGACCGCGTGCCAGCCGAAGCGGGTGGCCAGCACCCGGTCGTACGGAGTGGGGACACCGCCGCGCTGGATGTGGCCGAGGATGACCGGGCGGGCCTCCTTGCCCAGCCGGGTCTCCAACTCGCGGGCGAGGGTGGTGCCGATGCCGGTGAAGCGCTCGTGGCCGAACTTGTCGATGGCGCCGACGCCGTAGTCCATGGTGTCCTTCGCCGGGTGCGCGCCCTCCGCGACGCAGACCACCGCGAACTTCTTGCCGCGGGCGAAGCGCTTCTCGACCATGTCCACCAGGTCGGCCGGGTCGAAGGGCCGCTCGGGCACGCAGATGCCGTGCGCGCCGCTGGCCATGCCCGCCTCCAGGGCGATCCAGCCCGCGTGCCGGCCCATCACCTCGACCACCATGACCCGTTGGTGCGACTCGGCGGTGGTCTGCAGCCGGTCGATCGCCTCGGAGGCGACGGTGACGGCGGTGTCGAAGCCGAAGGTGCGGTCGGTGCCGTTGATGTCGTTGTCGATGGTCTTGGGCACCCCGACCACCGGCATCCCGGCGTCGGAGAGCATCCGGGCGGCGGTCAGCGTGCCCTCGCCGCCGATCGGGATGAGCACGTCGATGCCGTAGGCGGCGCACAGTTCGTCGGCGTTGTCGGCGGCCTCGCGCAGCCGGGCGCGCTCCAGCCGGGCCGAGCCGAGGATGGTGCCGCCGCGGGCCAGGATGCCGCTGACGGAGTTGAGGTCGAGTTCGCGGAACCGGCCTTCGAGCAGGCCGACGAAGCCGTCCTCGAAGCCGATCACCTCGTCCGTGTGGCCGGTCAGCGCACGATGCACGACCGATCGGATGACGGCGTTGAGGCCGGGGCAGTCGCCGCCGGCGGTGAGCACTCCGATGCGCATGGGCGATATCTCCAGGAGACACGGATAGCGGTTCGCGGGTCGGGCGCGGGTCCGCACCGCCCTCGCGGGTCGGCAGAACGGGCCCCCGGCGTCACGGGGACTTCGGGATCAGGGTGCACTCCGTGATCCGCCCGACGACGAAGTCGTCCACATTGCGGACGGTCGCCGCCACGATCTCCTCCACGGCGTCCACCGTGAAGTACGCCTGGTGCGAGGTGACCAGCACCTGCGCGAAGGTCAGCAGCCGCGCCAGGGTGTCGTCGGTCATCACCTCCAGGGACTTGTCGTAGAAGAAGACACCGGCCTCCTCCTCGTACACGTCGAGCCCGACCCCGCCGAGCCGGCCCTCGCGCAGCGTGTCCACCAGCGCCCCGGAGTCGATCAGCGCGCCGCGGCTGGTGTTGACCACGATCGCGTCGTCCTTCAGCTCGGACAGCCGCCGGGCGCCGAGCAGGTGGTGGGTGGAGGGCATCAGCGGCACGTGCAGGCTGATCAGGTCGGACTCGCGCAGCAGCCGGTCCAGTTCGACGTACTCCATCCCCATCTCCTGGCACTGCGGGCTGACCGAGATGTCCCAGCCGAGCAGCCGCATGCCGAAGCCGCGGGCGATCGAGGCGAACGCCGAGCCGATCCGCCCGGTGCCGATCACCCCGGCGGTGCGGCCGTGGAAGTCGCGGCCGAGCAGGCCGTCCAGCCGGAAGTCGAAGTCGCGGGTGCGCGAGGCGGCCCGCACGATCCGGCGGTTGAGCGCCATCGCCAGCGCCCACGCGAACTCCGCCACCGCGTACGGGGAGTAGCGGGCCACCCGGGCCACGGTCAGGCCCAGCCGCTCGGCGTGCGCGAGGTCGATGTTGTTGTAGCCGGTCGAGCGCTGGGCGATCAGCCGGGTGCCGCCGCGCACCAGCGCCTCCAGCGCGGGCGCGTCCAGGACCGCGTTGACGCTGGTCGACACCGCTTCGTAGCCTGCGGCGAGCGGCAGGGTGTCGGCGGTCAGGACGGTCTCCAGGCAGCGGACCTCGTGCCGCGGCGCGAAGGCGCGCTCCAGCAGGGGCCGTTCGTCGCGCTGCACTCCGGTGGCCAGGACCTCCATGGCACCGCCCTCCCTCTTCACTCCCTCTCACTCTACGTGCACAACCGGTTCCGCCGGCCGGACCCGCCGGAGCCGCCGGAGCGCGCCCGGCCGGCTGAGCCGAACGGCCCAGCGCACCGTCCGTCCCCCGACGCGTCCCCGGTATGCCCCGCCCTGGTCGGGCATTCGCCCGGTTGGGGCGTTAGCGTCTGCTGTACGTACGCGCGATCTGCGCACGTACGCACCTACACACACCGCGCGGGCCGGAGCCGGCCCGCGGCACGGGTTCGGCAGGAACGGAGCACAGGGGTGACGCGCAGCGTCTATGTCACGGGCATCGGCCGTGGCGACGGCCGCCAGGTCGTGGAGCTCGGAATAATGGAGCTGCTGACCCGGCAGGTGGACCGGGTCGGGATCTACCGTCCGCTGGTCCATGACACCCCCGACCGGATCTTCGAACTGCTGCGCGGCCGCTACCGGCTCACCCAGGACCCGGCGACATTCTTCGGCATGGGATACGAGGAGGCCGCCGCGCTCCAGGCCGAACAGGGCCAGGAGGCGCTGACCGCGCGGCTGGTCGAGGGCTATCTGCGGGTCGCCCGGAGCTTCGAGACGGTGCTGATCCTCGGCTCGGACTTCGCCGCCACCAACCTGCCGGCCGAGCTGGGAGTGAACGCCCGGCTGGCGAACGAGTGCGGCGCGTCGGTGCTGCCGGTGATCGGCGGCCGCGACCAGAGCGCCGAGTCGGTGGTCGCCGAGGTCCGCAACGCCCACCACGCCTACACCAACCTCGGCTGCGACGTGATCGCGATGATCGCCAACCGGGTGGACCCGGCGCAGCTCGACGCCGCGACCGACCAGTTGCGGCGCAGCCTGGACGTACCGGTGTACGTGCTGCCCGACGAGCCGGCGCTGTCGGCGCCGACGGTCCGGCAGATCGTGGAGACGCTGGGCGCGGAGGTGCTGCTCGGCGATGACGCGGGGCTGGCCCGGGACGCGATGGACTTCGTCTTCGGCGGTGCGATGCTGCCGACGTTCCTGCCGGCGCTGACCACGGGCTGCGTGGTGGTCACCCCGGGCGACCGCGCCGACCTGATCATAGGGTCGCTGGCGGCGCACTCGGCCGGGTCGCCGCCGATCGCGGGCGTGCTGCTGACGCTGGGCGAGAAGCCCGGCCCCGACATCCTCCAGCTCGCCGACCGGCTGGCCCCCGGCACGCCGGTGGTGGCGGTGCCGACCGGGTCGTTCCTCACCGCGACCGAGCTGTTCGGCCTGGACGGCAAGCTCGGCGCGGGCACCCCGCGCAAGGCGGAGACCGCGCTCGGCCTGTTCGAGACGCACGTGGACACCGCCGAGCTGACCGACCGGCTGTCGGTGGCCCGCTCCGCGCGGGTGACCCCGATGATGTTCGAGCACGCGCTGCTGGAGCGGGCCAGGTCCGACAAGCGGCGGATCGTGCTGCCGGAGGGTAGCGAGGAGCGCATCCTGCGGGCCGCCGAGGTGCTGCTGCGCCGGGGCGTGTGCGAGCTGACCCTGCTCGGCGAGGAGGACGTGGTCCGCAAGAAGGCCGGCGACCTCGGCATCGGCCTGGACGACCCGGCGCTGGACATCGTCGATCCGCACACCTCGCCGCTGAGGGACCGTTTCGCCGCCCTGTACGCCGAGCTCCGCGCGCACAAGGGCATCAGCTACGAGCTGGCGTACGACGTGGTCGCCGACGTGTCGTACTTCGGCACCCTGATGGTGCAGGAGGGCCTGGCCGACGGCATGGTCTCGGGCGCGGTGCACTCCACGGCCGCCACGATCCGCCCGGCCTTCGAGATCATCAAGACCCGGCCGGGCGCGGCCATCGTCTCGTCGGTGTTCTTCATGTGCCTGGCCGACCGGGTGCTGGTCTACGGCGACTGCGCGGTGAACCCGGACCCGGACGCCGAGCAGCTCGCGGACATCGCGATCCAGGCGGCGGGCACCGCGGCGCGCTTCGACGTGCAGCCGCGGGTGGCGATGCTGTCGTACTCCACCGGCACCTCCGGCTCCGGCGCCGACGTGGACAAGGTGCGGGCCGCCACCGACCTGGTCCGCGCGCAGCGGCCCGACCTGCTGGTCGAGGGCCCGATCCAGTACGACGCGGCGGTCTCCCCGGTGGTCGCCGCCACCAAGCTGCCCGGTTCCGCGGTGGCCGGCCAGGCCACGGTGCTGGTCTTCCCCGACCTCAACACCGGCAACAACACCTACAAGGCCGTGCAGCGCTCGGCCGGCGCGGTCGCGGTCGGCCCGGTCCTGCAGGGGCTGCGCAAGCCGGTGAACGACCTGTCCCGGGGCGCGCTGGTGCAGGACATCGTCAACACGGTCGCGATCACCGCGATCCAGGCCCAGGGGGACCCCCGGTGACAGCGGCGACCCGCGTACTCGTGCTCAACTCCGGCTCCTCGTCGGTGAAGTACCAGTTGCTCGACATGGCCGACCACTCCCGGCCCGCGGCCGGCGTGGTGGAGCGGATCGGCGAGGAGGGCGGCGTCGCCGACCACGCCGAGGCGCTGCGGCAGGTCGCGCGGCAGCTCGACGAGCAGGGCCTGGGCCTGGACTCGCCCGCGCTCGCCGCGGTCGGGCACCGGGTGGTGCACGGCGGCACCCGTTTCACCGAGCCGACCCTGATCACCGACGAGGTGGTCGCCGAGATCGAGAAGCTGGTGCCGCTCGCGCCGCTGCACAACCCGGCGAACATCACCGGCATCAAGGTCGCCCGCGAGCTGCGCCCGGACCTGCCGCAGGTGGCGGTCTTCGACACCGCCTTCCACGCCACCATCCCGGAGGCCGCGGCCCGCTACGCGATCGACGCGGCCACCGCCGACCGGTACGGCATCCGCCGCTACGGCTTCCACGGCACCTCGCACGCCTACGTCTCCCGGGCCACGGCCGCGCTGCTCGGCAGGGAGCCCGCCGAGGTCAACGTGATCGTGCTGCACCTGGGCAACGGCGCCTCGGCGTCGGCGGTGCGGGGCGGGGAGTGCGTGGACACCTCGATGGGCATGACGCCGCTGGAGGGCCTGGTGATGGGCACCCGCTCGGGCGACATCGACCCGGCGGTGGTCTTCCACCTGGAGCGGGTCGGCGGCATGGGCAGCGACGAGATCGACGCCCTGCTCAACAAGCGGTCCGGCCTGCTGGGCCTGTGCGGCGACAACGACATGCGGGAGATCGGCCGCCGGATGGGCGAGGGCGACCCGGCCGCCCGGCTCGCCTTCGACGTCTACGTCCACCGGCTGCGCCGCTACGTCGGCGCGTTCACCGCGGTGCTCGGGCGGGTCGACGCGATCGCGTTCACCGCGGGCGTCGGCGAGAACTCCGCCGCGGTCCGCGCCGCCGCCCTGCGCGACCTGGATGCCCTGGGCATCGCGCTCGACCCGGTGCACAACGCGATCCGGGCCGGCGGCGCCCGGCTGATCTCCACCGCCGCCAGCCGGGTGGCGGTGGCGGTGGTCCCCACTGATGAGGAGTTCGAGATCGCGCGGGATACTTACCGCTTGGTGAGCGGTTGAGGACTGACACCCAGATTATTCCGGAGCGGAACAAACCGATAGGATAGCGCCCATGCGCCGAGCCAAGATCGTCTGCACCCTGGGTCCCGCCGTCGACTCGTATGACCAGCTCAAGACGCTGGTCGACGCCGGTATGAACGTGGCCCGCCTCAACTTCAGCCACGGCAGCCACGCCGAGCACGAGAACCGGTACCAGCGCGTGCGCAAGGTCGCCGAGGAGACCGGTCGCGCGGTCGGCATCCTCGCCGACCTCCAGGGGCCGAAGATCCGGCTGGCCACCTTCGCCGACGGACCGGTCGAGCTGGTGGCCGGCGACGAGTTCGTCATCACCACCGAGGAGGTGCCCGGGGATCGGACGATCTGCGGCACCACCTACAAGGGCCTGCCCGGCGACGTCTCGCAGGGCGACCCGATCCTGATCAACGACGGCAACGTGGCCCTGCGGGTCATCGAGGTCGAGGGCTCCCGGGTCCGCTCGCTGGTGGTCGAGGGCGGCGTGATCTCCGACCACAAGGGCATCAACCTGCCCGGTGCCTCGGTGAACGTGCCCGCGCTGTCCGAGAAGGACATCGAGGACCTGCGGTTCGCGCTGCGGATGGGCGTCGACATGGTCGCGCTCTCCTTCGTCCGGGACGCCAAGGACGTGCGCGACGTGCACCGCGTGATGGACGAGGAGGGCCGCCGGGTCCCGGTCATCGCCAAGGTGGAGAAGCCGCAGGCGGTGGAGAACATGGAGGACGTCGTCATGGCGTTCGACGCCGTGATGGTGGCCCGTGGCGACCTCGCGGTGGAGTACCCGCTGGAGCGGGTGCCGGTGGTGCAGAAGCGGCTGATCGAGCTGTGCCGCCGCAACGCCAAGCCGGTGATCGTGGCGACCCAGATGATGGAGTCGATGATCACCAACTCCCGGCCGACCCGCGCCGAGGCGTCCGACGTGGCCAACGCGATCCTGGACGGCGCGGACGCGGTGATGCTGTCGGCGGAGTCCTCGGTCGGCAAGTACCCGATCGAGACGGTCAAGACGATGTCGCGGATCGTGGAGGCCGCCGAGGAGGAGCTGCTCTGCCGCGGGCTCCAGCCGCTGGCGCCGGGCAAGAAGCCCCGCACCCAGGGCGGCGCGGTGGCCCGCGCGGCGGCCGAGCTGGCCGACTTCCTCGACGCGCGCACCCTGGTGGCGTTCACCAAGTCCGGTGACACCGCCCGCCGGCTGGCCCGCTACCGGGTGCCCGAGCCGGTGGTCGCGTTCACCACCGACCCCGCCACCCGCAACCAGCTCGCGCTGACCTGGGGCGTCGAGACGTTCGTGGTCGAGCACGTCGACAACACCGACGCGATGGTGGAGCTGGTCGACCGGGAGATGCTCAAGCTCTCGGAGTACGCCAAGGGCGACACCGTCATCATCACGGCCGGCTCCCCGCCCGGCGTGCCCGGCACCACCAACCTGGTCCGGGTGCACCACCTCGGGAACTGACGGCCCGACCGACCAGCGGCCACGCACCCCTGTGGGAGGGGGTACGTGGCCGCTGCTGTTCGCCGAACCCTCGGAACGCTAGGGCAGGTCGGGCAGCACCTGCATGCCGGGCACGTGCAGGTTGCCGCCGAACTGGCCGGCGTTGATGACCGTCACGTCGGTGAAGAACAGCTCCGGCAGGGTCAGCGGCGGCGGCGCCTTCGGGGTGAAGGTGATCGGGATCAGGCCGAGCAGATTGCCGCTGAGCGACTCCGTGTAGAGCGTCGTGGTGCCGCCGGTGATCGTGGACGTGGAGCCCTTGGCGGCCTTGACCTCGGTGTGGCCCTTGCCGTTCGCGCCGACCACGAACTGGTCGAGGTCGCCGATGTCGATGCCGCTGGTGGTGAACTTCAGGACGTCCTTGATCTCACCGCTGGCCGTCTTCACCTGCACGATGCCGTCGTAACTGAGGCCGTGCAGGGTCAGGATGCTGCTCTTGAGCACCCAGGGCTGGTCCGGCAGAAGGGGGATGCCCCCCTCGGTCTTCGCGTCGTCGAGCGCCTTGGCGTCGTACGTCGGGCAGGGGTAGCCCTGCTTGCCGTCGGAGCCGGCCGTGGACGAGGGCGACGGGCTGTCCGTCGGCTTCGGGGTCGCGGTGGCGTCCTTGAGGGCCTTGGCGGCCTTCTTGGCGGCGTCCGTGGTGCTCTTGCCCGCGTCCTTGGCGGCCTTCTTGCCGCTGTCCGTCGCACCGCCCGCATCCGAGCCGCCGCTGGGCGACGGGTCCGGCTTCGGCGCGGAGGTGGTCGGCGCCGGGGTCGGGCTCGTCGTGGTGGGCGCGGGGGTCGGGTCGGTCTTCTTGCCGCCGCCCAGCAGCCCGTTGAGCAGGTCGCCGAGGCCCAGCGGGTCCAGCGGGTTGTACGACGAGGTCGGGCTCGCCGTGGGCGTCGGGGCGGTGGTGGCCGTGGACTTGGTGTCCTTGGCCGCGCTGTCGCCCGAGGCGCTCGGACTGGCGCTCGGGGACGGCTTGTCGCCCTCCGGGCTGGCCGACGGCGAGGGCGTGCCCGAGCCGTCCTTGGCGCCGTCCTTGCCGGTCGACCCGGACTTCGCGTCCTTTCCGCTCTTGTCCGTCTTCTTGGCGTCCTTGGTGTCCTGTCCGCTCGCCGTCGGGGACGGCGTGTCGGACTGGGAGACGCACGCGCCGGGCGCGAAGGACGGGGTCGAGGGCTCGTCGGCCTGGGCGAGGTGCGGGGTCAGGCCCATGCCCATCAGCACCGCCGTCGGCATCGCGGCGAGCGCCACCGCCTTCCCGGCGGGGACATGCAGCTTGGTCAGCAGCGACTTGCGCGGAGCCGCGTGGCGCGGCCCCGAGGTCGCCCTGACGCGTGGCCCGTCGCTCGTGGCCGGCTGAGCGTCGTCACCCAGCACGGTGCCTCCCGTTCTCCTTGGTGGTCTCTTCGTCGCCGCGGCCGCCGGCGAGCACCGGCTCCTCGGCACGTTGCGGCTCGTCGCCCCGCGCCTGCGCGGGCACGAACGGCTCGTCCGGCCGCGTGGTGTCCGGGGTGCCCTGGTCCTCGCCCGCCGGGCCCGGGTCACCGTCGGGCAACTCGGCCTTCTCACCGGGCTCGTCGGTCGCCGGGACGCCGGGCGCCCAGGACACGGCGAGCGCGCCGCCGAGCAGCGCGAGCAGGAAGCCCATCACGAAGCCGCCGACGTTGGACTTCGGCAGCGACACCAGGGCGAGCAGGATCGAGGCGACGCCGGAGAAGATCCGTACCGCGGGCTGGAACCACATGGTCAGGCCCAGCACGAACAGCAGGACACCGATGATCAGCGAGGCGGACCCGGTGGTGGTGGACATCCGCACGGTCAACTGGCCGAGCGTGAGGTCCGCGTACGGGAAGTACGCGATGGGCAGGCCCGCGAGGAGGGTCAGCAGTCCGGCCCAGAAGGGGCGTTGCCACCTCCAGTGGCGGAACGCCAGGCGTCCGTAGCGGAACCGGGCACTCAGTCCTGTCGACTCGGCGCTCATCGAAAACAGCTCCCTGGGACTGGCTTGGTGCGGTGGAAATACGTTCGGCGGCCGGGGCGAGCCGCGACCGGCGCGACTCGCCCGTGGCCACTCGGCGCGGCTTTCGCCAGGTCGCCTAGTAGCACTCGACTCCGGAACCGGAGCCCTTCTTCACGCTCATGCTCAGACCGGCGAGCTTGAAGGTGCCGGCACTGGTGGCCCAAGCGGTCTGGTCCACGTCCGTCAGGACGGCCCGGTCGGCCTCCTGCGCGAACGAACCCGGGTCGGCCTTGTCGCCCGACGCGATCCCGGGGCCCTTGTGGCTGTCCCCCGCCGCGACACCGATGTTGATGTCGTAGAAGGTCGCATCCGCGTTGAGCTGGTTCAGGTCGATGTAGAGGTTGCTGGCCTTGACCTTCTTGCCGTGGTTTCCCGCGGTGAGCCGCAACGTCACATCGCCGACCAGCGGGACGTTCGGCAGCACCACCGACTGGCAAAGGCCGGTGATGGTGGCCGACTTGAAGGCCGACACCGCGACCGGCTGAGCCTTGCCGTCGTGCTGGACGTCGACCGCGCCGTACTGGATGAACCCGGTGCCGTCCAAGGTGTCGGCGTGCACCTTGAACTCCTGGCCCGACACGCTGAAGGACGCGGCCAGCGCCCCTTGCGCCAGTGCCACGCCTATCGCGGCCGAGGCCGCGATACTCGGCACCATGACGACGGCGAACCGCCGCCATCTGGTACCGCCACGAACGAGCGACTCCATACTTCCTCCTTCTCGGACGTACATCTCCGGCCGGATCGTTCAGGCCCGGCCCGGGATGGGAGAAGTGCTACGTCCTCGGAAAGGAGAGCGCCGGTGGTCGGCGAGCCGTCCCTCCCAGGGGAGTACGGACGGCGATGTCCGAAAGCCGGCGATCACCCCCGAGCGACAACCACTGGCCACGCTCTCGCGCAACCTTGCGGGACAGGCTCCATCCGGTTCCATCCGTGGACGGAGACCCCCCTGTCCCGGGGCGGCGGCGATCACCGCACACCCCGCCCGGCGGGGACCCGTTACCCGTCGTACCGACTGGCGGCCGGACGCACGGTTACGGGACCGAGCTTGGCCGATCGTGGTCCATTCGGAGCCGGTGCACAAGGGGGTTCGTTACCAGCGAGTAACGGCAGAGCGTCACCAACATGATCGCCAGGCCGATTTATATGACGCTGCGTAACCAAATTCGGAGGGAGCGAATCCGGCATCACCGGACAACAACTCGCAAAGAGGGGCGGTCTTCCTACCGGAAGTAACAGCGGCCGCCCATTGTCACGGTTTGATAAAGTGCGGCCGCCGTGTCGCTAAATCCCTGAGTACGCGAAGCCCGCCGCGCGGGTCAGAACAGCACCCTGGCAAGGGCGGTACGCGCCGCGGCCACCCGCGGGTCGTCCGGGCCGATCACCTCGAACATCTCCAACAGCCGCAGCCGCGCCCGGTCGCGGTCCTCGCCCGCGGTGCGCCGCACGGTGTCCACCAGCCGCCCGAAGGCGTCCTCGACGTGACCGCCGACCAGGTCGAGGTCGGACGCGGCGAGTTGGGCGTCGATGTCGTCGGGCGCGTCGGCCGCCGCCCTGCGCACCTGCTGCGGGTCGGCACCCTCCACCCGCTGCAACAACTCCGCCTGCGCCAGGCCCAGTTTGGCCTCGGCGTTGGCCGGCTCGTCGGCGAGCACGTTCTTGTACGCCTGGACGGCGCCGGCCAGGTCGCCCGCGTCCAGCGCCTCGTGCGCCGCGCCGAGCGCGAGCTCCTGCGGGGTGGCGGGGCGGGGCGGGGCCTCCTCGGCGGGCTCCTCGGCCGCGTCGCCGGGGTCCACCTCGGCGCCGACGATGCCGAACCGCTGCTCGGCGACCGCGATCACCTGGTCGAGCACCTCGGTGATCTGCTCCTCGGGGGCGGCGCCCTGGAAGAGCGGCATCGCCTGCCCGGCCAGCACCGCGAAGACCGCCGGCACCCCCTGGACACCGAACTGCTGGAAGAGCATCTGGTTGGCGTAGACCTCGGCCGTGGCGAGGACGAAGCGCCCCCGGTACTGGCCGGCCAGCCGCTCCAGCACCGTGTTGAGCTGCTTGCTCTGCTCGGCCTGATCGGCCCAGAAGCTGATGACGACCGGGACCTCGGCGGAGCGCTGCAGGACATCGCTCTCGAAGGTCGCCTCGGTCACCTCGATGACGAGCGGGGAGGCGGGGGCGGCGCCCGGGCCGGCCTCCTGGCGTTGTGCCCTGGCCTGCTCGGCCTTCGCCTTGGCCTCAGTGGCCGCCTTCACCGCGGCGAGGTCGACCACGCCGCTCATGGACATGTTCCGTGGCTGCATGAGGCAATCCTCCCCCCTCGCGGAGCAAAGCGTGTACAGACCCCGGGACCCGCCGGCTTGCGGGCACCGGGGATGGTCCCCGGCGCGGCGGTGAGACCGCCGCGGAACGTGCTGAGTACGGAATCCCCGTCCGTACGGTGTGGCTGTCGCGTCGGTGGGCCACGTGGTCCACCCTTTCGCTACGAGTCGTAGCGTAACTGCCGGGCACGGGCCGCGCGGTGGCGGGTGTTGTGACAACCGTCACTCGACCCACGAAGGCTACTGGCCGGTATGGTCCGGCCTATGCCCCCCACTCAACCGGCCCACTCGCACAAACGCACCGGCCGGCCCAGAAGTGCCGAGGCGGACCGCGCGATCCTGGACGCGACCCGCGCGGCGCTGGTGGAGTTGGGCTTCGGCGGGTTGACGCTCGGCGACGTGGCGGCCCGCGCGGGCGTGGCGAAGACCACCTTGTACCGGCGCTGGGCGGGCAAGAACGAGCTGGTGGTGGACGCGCTCGCGGCACTGTTCGAGGAGCAGTTGGAGCTGCCGGACCGCGGCAGCCTGCAGGCCGACATCGAGGGCGTGGTGCTGCGCTTCGCCGGACTGCTCAACCGCCCGGAGACCCGGACCTCGTTGATGGCGGTGGTCTCCGAGGCGAGCCACGACGAGGCGCTGCGGGAGCGCATCCGGGAGGCGATCGTCGACCGGCAGAAGCACCTGGTGCTGCTGGGCCGGGCCCGCGCGCAGTCGCGCGGCGAGCTGCCCGGCGACGAGGGCGCCGCGGACCCGGCCCGCGACGACCTGATCTTCGACGTGGTGGCGGGCGCGGTGGTGCACCGGGTGATGGTCAGTTCGGAGCCGGTCGACCAGGAGTGGGCCGACCGGCTGGCCCGGCTGCTGGTGGGCGGCCTGACCGCGAACCCGGGCTGCTGAGCCCGGGTCCACCTTCCGTCCGGGCCGCCTCGGCTCCGGCCCGGTGTCCAGGCCGCAGCGCACTCCCGTCGGCCCGCCGCCCCTCGGTCCACCTCCACACCGGCCCGCGCCACCCCGACCCGCCGCCGCCTCAGCCTGCCTCCGCCTCCACACCCGCGACGAAGTGGTCGAACTCGCCGGCCTTGACGCCCTTCACGAAAGCCTCCCACTTCGCGGGCGTGGTCACCGCCACCACCTCAGGCCGCTCTGTCTCGCGGATGTAGATCAACCCGTCGTCACCGACGGTCGCTTCGAGGGACACCAGGTTCCTTCCTCGGAGATGCCGGTTGAGTGCGTACGAGGTTACGGGCGTTGCAGCCCGTAGCATCCCGTGATCAACTCGGCTTCAGGAAGGGGGTGTTGGTCTGTTCGGGTGACGTCCGATCAGAATCGGGCCGGCTCCGTGTACGATCCCCACTCGTCGCGCAGCACGCCGCAGACCTCACCGAGCGTGGCCTCGGCCCGGATCGCGGTCAGCATCGGCTCGATCATGTTGGACCCGTCGCGGGCGGCGGCGAGCATCGCGTCGAGCGCGGCGCGCACCGCCGTGTCGTCGCGGGCCGCCTTGCGGTCGGCCAGCGCCCGCACCTGCTCGCGCTCCACCTCGTGGCTGACCCGCAGGATCTCCAGGTCGCCGGTGACCGAGCCGGTGTGGCAGTTGACGCCCACCACCTTCTTCTCGCCCTTCTCCAGCGCCCGCTGGTAGCGGAAGGCGGACTCGGCGGTCTCCCCGGTGAAGTAGCCGTCCTCGATGCCGCGCAGGATGCCCGAGGTGATCGGGCCGATCGGGTGCTGCCCGCTCGGCACCGCCTTGGCGCCCAGCTCCCTGATCCGCTCGAAGATCTTCTCCGCGTCCGCCTCGATCCGGTCGGTCAGCGCCTCCACGTACCAGGAGCCGCCGAGCGGGTCGGCCACGTTGGCCACCCCGGTCTCCTCCATCAGCACCTGCTGGGTGCGCAGCGCGATCTCGGCGGCCTGCGCGCTGGGCAGCGCCAGCGTCTCGTCCAGCGCGTTGGTGTGCAGCGAGTTGGTGCCGCCGAGCACCGCCGACAGCGCCTCGACCGCGGTGCGCACCACGTTGTTGTACGGCTGCTGGGCGGTGAGCGAGACGCCCGCGGTCTGGGTGTGGAAGCGCAGCCACTGCGCCTTGTCCGAGGTGGCGCCGTACTCGTCGCGCATCCAGCGGGCCCAGATCCGGCGGGCGGCCCGGAACTTGGCGATCTCCTCGAAGAAGTCCAGGTGCGCGTCGAAGAAGAAGGAGAGCCCGGGCGCGAAGGTGTCGACGTCCAGACCGCGGGAGAGGCCGAGCTCCACGTAGCCGAAGCCGTCGGCGAGGGTGTACGCCAGCTCCTGCGCGGCCGTGGAGCCCGCCTCGCGGATGTGGTAGCCGGAGACCGACAGCGGCTTGTACGCGGGGACGGAGCTCGCGCAGTGCTCCATCAGGTCGCCGATCAGCCGCAGGTGCGGGTCGGGCGCGAAGAGCCACTCCTTCTGCGCGATGTACTCCTTGAAGATGTCGGTCTGGAGCGTGCCGTTGAGCACGCCGGGGTCCACGCCCTGGCGCTCGGCGGCGACCAGGTACATGCAGAAGACCGGCACGGCCGGGCCGGAGATCGTCATCGAGGTGGTGACGTCGCCGAGCGGGATGCCGCCGAAGAGCACCTCCATGTCGGCCGCGGAGTCGATCGCCACGCCGCAGTGGCCCACCTCGCCGAGCGAGCGCGGGTCGTCGGAGTCGCGGCCCATCAGCGTCGGCATGTCGAACGCGACGGACAGGCCGCCGCCGCCCGCCTCCAGGATCATCTTGTACCGCTCGTTGGTCTGCTCGGCGTTGCCGAAGCCGGCGAACTGGCGGATGGTCCAGGTCCGGCCGCGGTAGCCGGTGGCGTGCAGGCCGCGGGTGAAGGGGTACTCACCCGGCCAGCCGATGCGGTCGAAGCCCGGCACGTCGGCGCCGGGCGGCGGCCCGTACACCGGCTGCACGGGGTCACCGGAGAGGGTGGTGAAGTCGGCGTCCCGGGTGCGCGCTGAGTCGTAGCGCGCCTGCCAGCGCCGGCGGCCTGTCTCGATCTCGTGGGCGTCCATGCCTCAAATTTACTTGGACGTCCTACTAAATGTCGACGGGGAGTGGACCCGCACTCGGGTGAAGCCGAGGGATACGCCCCTGACCTGCGACGGAGCGGCAGGTCAGGGTGAAATATCGGTCAGACCTCGACCGGCTCGGCGGCCTTCTCGGCGCCGATCACCTTCGGGGCCAGCTCGCGGGTGACGCGGCGCTCGACGAAGAAGGCCGCGGTCGGCACGGTGCCGGCCAGCAGCACCCAGGCCATCCGGCCCAGCGGCCACTTCGCCTTGGTGCACAGGTCGAAGGCGAAGACGAGGTAGACCACGTAGAGCCAGCCGTGGGCGAAGCCCACGATGCCGGTGGCGGTGCTCGCGCCGTCGATGTGGAGCACGTACTCGGCGATGACGCTGAGGGTGAGCACGATCAGCAGCACACCCGTCACGTAGGCCATCACCCGGTAGCGGGTCAACACGCTGGATTTCATGGGTACGAGCGTAAACCGCCCGGAAACTCCCCCCGACTCCGGGGCGGCCCCTCAGACCCCGTGCTGCTCAGGGCCCCCACCCCCTCTTGCACGGGCGCCGGCCCCACCGCTCGGGCGTCGGCCCTCATCCCTCCGGCTGGAAGTCACCCGCCGCTATCCGCAGCGGGCGCAGCAGCGCGAAGATCTCGCCGCACTCCTCCTCGTCGTAGACGCCGAGGCCGAACTCCATCGCCATCAGGTCGCGGGTCGCGGACTCGACGATCTCCCGGCCCTTGCCGGTGATGGAGGCGAGGGTGCCGCGCCCGTCGTTGGGGTTGGGGCGCTTGTCGACGAGGCCGGCGGAGACCAGCCGGTCGACGGTGTTGGTCACGGAGGTGGGGTGCACCATCAGCCGCTCGCCGATCTTCGACATCGGCAGCTCGCCCTCCTTGGAGAAGGTGAGCAGCACCAGCGCCTCGTACCGGGCGAAGGTGAGGCCGTACGGCTTGACCACCGCGTCGACCTGGCCGAGCAGGATCTGCTGGGCGCGCATGATGGAGGTGATGGCGGACATCGAGGGCACGCCGCCCCAGTGCCGCGTCCACAGCTCGTCGGCGCGGGCGATGGGGTCGAAGGGCAGGCTCAACGGCTTTGGCACGCCCCGAGCCTACCCGCCGGTCACATACCGGGCACAGGTGTCCACCGTGTGGGCACTACCGCAGGCGTGCGGCGCGCAGTTGATCGGCCACCGGCTGCAGGGCCTCGCGGTAGGCGGCGAGCGCGCCGGGGGCGAGCAGGTCGATGAAGTGCTCCCGGACCGAGGCGACATGGCGGGGGGCGACCTGACGCATGGTGGCCCAGCCCTCGTCGGTGAGGACCGCGTACAGCCCGCGGCGGTCGGACTCGCAGTCCACCCGGCGGACCAGGCCGGCGCTCTCCATCCGGGTGATCTGGTGGGAGAGCCGGCTCTTCGACTGGAGCGTGCACTTCGCCAGATCGCTCATCCGCATCCGGCGGTCGGCGGCCTCGGAGAGGTTGACCAGGATCTCGTAGTCGTTGTTGGTCAGGCCGAACGGCTGGAGGTCGCGCTCGAGTTGGTACATGAGCAGGCGGCTGACATCCAAGTGAAGGCGCCAGGCCCGCTGTTCGTCCTCGTTGAGCCAGGTGGTCGTGTCACCCGCGGTCTCGGTCTCCATGGTCCCCATGGCCCCTATGCTACCGGGAGTTGCACCTCGATCGATCACCAGGGTAGCCGTGTGGTCACCCTGAGGAACGAGCGCGCGGACGCGGGGGTTACGCCCCGGGGTGCGCCAGGGCGTCGATCAGGTCGTCACGTGCCCGGCTCGGGACCCGCGCCGGTGGCGCGTTCGGCCAGCACCGACTCGGTCGACTGCAGCAGCACCTGCCCGGCGCCGACGAACTCGTACTGGTGCTCCTCGCCCGACGCGCCCCCTATCCCGGTCATCGCCCGGATACCGCCGAGCACGCCGCGCAGGTACGCGTGGTCGTAGTGGTGGCAGGGCGACGGGCAGTCGGCCCAGCCGACGAGCGCCTGCGGGTCGACCCGGATCGGCGGCTCCACGAAGTGCACGGCGCCGTTGGAGGCGGCCACGAACTTGCCGGTGCCGATGAGGGTGAGGAAGCCCGGGATGATCGACTGCTTCAGCGACAGGCCGGGTTGGAAGGCGAGCAGGTTGCCCGAGCGGATGGTGAGGTTGCCCTCGTCGAGGTCGTAGGAGTTGATGTCGTACGACCGGTCGGCGAGCAGCATCTTGCCGCGGCCCTGCGCGACCACCCACTCGGCGGCGTGCATCGGCGAGTGGAAGTTCTCCGCGATGAGGTGGTCCAGCGGGCCCGCGCCGATCGCCTGGAAGTCGATCTGCCCGAAGAAGGCGATCATCTTCCCCTTCTGCAGGAACCACTGGCCGTCCAGGTCCACGCTGAAGGCGTACGGGTTGACGTTGTCGTTCGACGGCAGCGTCCACGCGTCATGGATCACCGGCCCGCCCGGCGGCGCGGGCGGCACCTGCGGCGGCACGGAAGGCGGCGACGAGGGCGGGGGCGGAGGCGTGGAAGCGCCCGCGTGTCCGTGGAACTCCGGGGACGTCACAGCTTCTCCTCCGACGCCTGTACGTACACCGTGCCGTTGCCGGACAGCTCCAGCTGGAACGCCTCGCCCGAGCCGCGGCCGACCATCTCGCGCCAGCCGAGCGCGGTGGTCAGCTTGTTGCGGACGTCGCCGCGGTGCGCGACATACGCCTGCGGGTCGACATGGACCGGGCCCCGGGCGGTGATCGGCAGCTCGATGACGCCGCCGTGCGCCATGAACGCGACCGAGCCCTTTCCCGCCAGCGTGGTGGTGAACAGGCCCTGGCCGGTGACCTGGCCGCGGATCACGCCCATCACGCCGCCCTGCGAGCCCATGAACATCGTGCCCTGCCGGAGCGAGCCGTCGAAGGCGAGCAGCCGGTCGGCCTCCACGTAGAGCGTCTCGCCGGTGAGGTCCACGGTGTGGATGTGGTGGCCGCCGTGGCCGAACATCACCGAGCCCGGCGGGGTCCCGCCGGGGCCACCGGGCCCGATCGGCACCTCCACGGTCATCAGCGGGGTGGCCTCGTTGGCCACGCGGCGGCCGATCATGGACATCACCCCGCCCTGGCCGCCGGTGATGCTGGGCGTGAAGGTGACCGGGCCGCGGTAGGCGAGCATGGCGCCTCGCTGGCTGAACACCCGCTGCCCGGGCGCGATGTGCGCCTCGACCATCTTCGAGTTGATCCGGGTGAACGGCACTACAGCTGCCCCCCGACCGTGACGCGCTCGCTGGGCTGGACGTAGACCAGGCCCTCGCCCTCGAAGCGGAGCTGGAAGCTCTCGCCCGAGCCCTCGCCGATCAGGGTGCGCCAGCCGACCGCGGCCTGGAGCTGCTGGCGCAGGCCCCCGGTGTGCGCGATGTACGCGCCCGGGTCGACCACGAGCGGGGTCTTCGCGCTGACCCGCAGCACGATCGCGGGGCCGTCGGACATGATCGCGGCCTGGCCGCTGCCCTCGACGGTGGTGGTGAACAGGCCGTTGCCCTGGGAGGCGCCGCGCAGCCCGGTGAAGGTGGTGCCGGTGCGCAGCGACGGCTCGGTGACCAGCAGGTTCGACGCCTCGACATAGAGCTTCTCGCCGCTGAGCCGGACCAGGTTGATCTCGGTGGCGCGGTCGGCGAAGTAGCAGGTGCCGTGGCCCTTGACCTCCATGACGGCCATCGACTCACCGGTGATGCGGCGGGTCATCAGGCCGCGCAGGCCCTCGCCGCCGCCGGTCATCTTCTTGAAGGTCATCTCACCGTCGTAGGCGACCATGGCGCCGTTCTTCGCCTTGACCGCGTCGCCCGCCAGGTCGACGGCGAGCACGCGGGTGCCCTGCAACCGGAAGTTGGCCATGGGTCACACGGTATCGGCCGACGGGCGGCGCCGGACCGGAAGCGGCGCCTTGCCGGCGTCGTCCTGACCGCCGAACAGCCCGCCGGCCGGCGTGCCCGCGGTGTCCGCCGCGCCCGCCGCCGCCTCGACCTCGATCAGCGACTCCCCGCGCCGGGCCGCCTCGAACGCCGCGTGGCCGCCGCGCAGCCCGAACAGCCGCTTGCCGATGAGGATGTAGAGCACCGCGACGACGTTCAGCGCGAGCGTGCCGACCTTGAACCCGCTCATCTTCTCGGTGAGTTCGTAGACCTCGATCGGCAGGAACGCGGCGGTGGCGATGACCGCCAGGTACTCCGCCCAGCGCTTGCCGAACCACAGCCCGACGCCCTCGACCGTCTCGATCAGGGCGTACCCGAGCAGGCCGCCGGCCACCACGTGCAGGGTCGACTTCTTGTAGTCGAAGGTCTTCTGGATGGTGCCGACGACCGGGGAGTGGTCCAGGTCGTAGCCGAAGTGGTCGGCGACCGGGCGGAAGACGGTGAGGTCCTGCTCGAAGAGCCGGCGCACCGCGTCCTGGGAGTTGGAGAACTTCCACACCGCCCAGGCGGCCAGGATCACCAGCACCCCGCGCAGCACCCGCTCGACGGCGAGGAAACGCAGGATGAACAGGTCGCGCAGTGCCCGGCCGCGCGGCACCAGCGGGGCCTGCTCGGCCGGCCCCGAGCCGTGCGGCTCGCCGAGCACGAAGTCCCCGCAGCGCAGGCAGCGCCAGACGGTGCCCACGGCGGTCCTGGCCTGGAGCCGCTCGCGCAGGCCCGGCTCGTCGGGCGCGTAGGTGATGTGGCCCTTGCTGGCGCAGTGCCTGCGGTCCCAGTCTCTGCTCATCGGTGTCGGTCCCCGTGGGTGGTGGTCGCTCGGAAACGGAAGGTACAGGTGGTGACGCGGTGCGCCGGCACCGTGGCCGGACGGCGCTCCGTGGAGAGGGACGTTATCGCCCGTCGCGCGGTTGCCCACCCCGGGCGCGGGTCATCGATACGGTCCGGTGATAATGGAGAAGAGTTTGTGATCGTCTTCACAAGGCCTTCGCATCCGCCCGTCCGCACATCGCACCCGACCGTTTTCGACAGCGAGGTTCCCGTGGAACTGAAGACCGCCGCCGCTCTGCGCCGGCTGCGCCTGATCTCCGCCCCGGAGGCGGCGTCCTTCGTGATCCTGCTGGTGTGCGTGGTGCTGAAGAGCACCACGGACTTCAACGCCGTGCCCGTGATGGGCATGGTGCACGGCATCCTGTTCATCATCTACGTGCTCTTCTGGGCCGACGCCTGGAACCGGGCGCGCTGGCCGCTCGGCCGCTCGGCGCTCTACCTGGTGCTGTCGGTGCTGCCCACCGGCGGCTTCTTCGCGGAGCGGATGCTGGCGCGCGAGTGCGAGACCGCGGTGGCGACGGCGCGGGCGGCCCTGGAGCAGGCCGCGGCCGAGGGCTCGGCCGGTTCCGACCAGGACGCCGAGGCGGTGACCTCCGCGTGATCGTCGCCTTCTCCGTGACCCCGCTGGGCGTCGGCGAGGACGTCGGCGAGTACGTCGCGGACGCGGTGCGGGTGGTCCGCGAGTCCGGGCTGCCGAACCGCACCGACGCGATGTTCACCTCGATCGAGGGCGAGTGGGACGAGGTGATGGACGTCGTACGGCGCGCGGTGGCCGCCGTCGAGGCCCGCGCGCCCCGGGTGTCGCTGGTGCTCAAGGCCGACATCCGGCCGTCGGTGACGGACGGGCTCACCTCGAAGGTCGAGACGGTGGAGCGGTTCCTGGCGCGGTGACGGCATGACGTGATGACGGCATGACGTCATGGGCGCGGGACGTGGGACGTTTCAGAGCAGGCCGCCGGTCGCCATCGCGATGCCCAGCGGGGTGCGTTCGTAGAGCACCTGGTGGCCGTAGCGGCGGGACCTGAGCAGCCCGGCGTCGCGCAGCACCGCGAGGTGGGCGGAGACCGAGGACATCGCCAGGTCGTGCCGGTGCGCGAGGGCGGTGGTGGTCGTGGGCGCGTCGAGGCCGGAGAGGATCGCGGCCCGGTTGGCGCCCAGCAGCCGGACCAGGGCGTCGGACGCGCTGGGCCCGGTGCGCGCCCACAGGCCGCCGACCCCGCGGGCCGGGTAGACCACGGTCGGCTGCCACGGTGGGTCGAAGGCGCTGCTCGCCTCGGGCCAGAAGAAGACACTGGGCACCAGCACCAGGCCGCCGCTGGGCGAGGGCAGCCGCTCCTTCTCCGGCACGCCGCCGCCGACCGACAGCGCCCCCTCCGACCAGTTGAGCAGCGGATGCAGCCCGGTGAACAGCCGCTGCATGCCGCCGTCGGCCAACCGCCGCGCGTGATAGGCGACATCCGCCTCCAGCACCGCCCGCAGCCGCGGCCAGTGCGGCGCGAGCAGCGCGGACCACACGTGTTCGTACTGCCCGGCCAACTGCCGTACGGTGCCGGCCGGGTCGGCGAGCATGGCGCGGCCGCGACGGGAGTCCCTCGCGCCCGGGGTCTGGGCCAGCGCCCGCGCGATCTGCTGCCGGGCGACCTCCGGATCGGTGGCGCGTATCGCGGCGGTCTCGTCCTCCAGCGCGGCCAACGGCACCGCGGGGACGGGGTGGAGGAAGTCGGGGCCGTGGCCGTTGCCCGGAGTGAGCAACCAGAACGCGATCAGGTCGAGGCCGGCGGCGACCGTACGGACCTGGCGCAGCCACGGAAGGTGATAGCCGTGCCGGTCCGGGTGGGAGAGGGTCCGGATCGCCCCCTGCGCCTCCCGCAACGGTGAGATCGCGAAACGGCAGCGCAGCAGTTCCTCGGCAGTGAAGCGCATGCGCTGCGACATCACACCCCCCAAGATTCGGCAGCAGCCGAAAGACTACGACGGGTGGGGCCAGTGCCACCAGTGTGATGTCATGACAACGGACAGCGAGCACCCGTCTCGTGAGGGGAACCACTCCTCGCAGTCGGGCTCGGACAACTCCCCCGACACCCAGGGGGAGAAGAAGAGAAGCGCCGGATACGGCGCGGTGTTCGCGGTACGGGAGTTCCGGGCGATGTTCGCCGCCCATGTGCTCTCGATGCTCGGCACGATGTTCTGCGAAGTCGCCCTGGCGGTCATGGTGTTCCGGCAGACCGGCTCCGCGCTGCTCACCGCGCTGGTCTTCGCGCTGACCACGCTGCCGTACGCGCTGAGCGGTCTGCTGCTGTCCGGCATCACCGACCGTGCCCCCGCCCGGCGGGTGCTGGTCACCTGCGACCTGCTGTCGGCGTCGTGCGTCGCCCTGATGGTCATCCCGAACATGCCGATCGCCGCGCTCCTGGTGCTGCGGATGGGCGTCTCGATCATCTCGCCGCTGTTCACCGGCACCCGCGGCGCGAGCCTGTCCGAGATCCTGGACGGCGACCTGTACGTGCTGGGCCGCTCGCTGATCTCGACGGTCTCCCAGACCTCGCAGATCATCGGCTTCGGCGTGGCCGGCCTGGTGGTCGCCTGGCTCACCCCGCGCCAGACCCTCTACATCACCGTGTGCACGTTCCTGTGCTCGGCGCTGCTGCTGCGGTTCGGCACGCTGCCCCGGCCGGCCCGCGACACCCGGGGGGCGGCGCTGATGCGCGAGTCGCTCGCGGCGAGCGGCCGGTTGCTGTCGCAGCCACGGATCAGGGCGCTGCTGCTGATGTGGTGGGTGCCGCCGATGTTCTTCGGGGTCGCCGAGGGGGTGGCGGTGCCGTTCGCGGCCGATTCCGGCGCCGGATCGGTCGGCTACGGCATCTTCCTGGCCGCGATGCCGGCCGGCACCGTCGTCGGTCAGATGGCCGCCGGGTCGCTGCTCGGCCCGGAGGCCAGGGACCGGATCACCCTGCCGCTGGCGGCCGTCGCGCTGCTGCCGATGCTCGCGTTCTTCGTCCATCCCCCGCTGCCGCTCGCGGTGGGGCTGCTGGTGCTCACCGGCCTGTGCGGCGCCTACGCGCTCGGCATGGACCGCTGGTTCGTGCAGGCGGTGCCGCTGGACATGCGCGGCCGGGCGATGACCCTGCTCGGCACCGGCCTGATGACGCTGCAGGGCATCGGCCTGACGGCCGGCGGCGCGGTCGCCGAGGTGGTCCCGCCGTACGCGGTGGTCGGCGGCGGCGGGCTGGTGGGGACGGCCGGGGTGTTCATGGTGCTCAGGTCAGTGCGCAGGACCGGCATCACGCGCGAGGCGGCGCCGGCTGCAAGCGAACCGGTGTAGGGCGCCGGCGCGGCCACGGCGGGCGAACGAACCGGCGTAGGGCTCCTACCCGGCGAGCCGACCGCCCGGCCCGGCGCGACGCGGCCACGGCGCGCGGGCCGGCGCGGGGCCGCGATCGGCGGCCCCGCGCCGCTACGACTCCGTCAGGCCCGCGACGAGTTCGTCCGCCGCCGCGTACGGGTCGAGCGTGCCGTCGGTCACCTTCCCGGCCAGCGCGGAGAGCCGGGCGTCGCCGTGCAGGCTGCCGATACGGCGGCGCAGCGCGGTGACGGCGATGGTCTCGATCTCGCCGGCGGCACGGGTACGGCGCCGCTCGACGAGGGCGCCGTGCTCCTCCATCCAGCCGCGGTGCTTGTCGAGGGCGTCGAGGAGTTCGTCGGTGCCCTCGCCGCGGCTGGCGACCGTCTTGACGATCGGCGGCCGCCAGTCGCCGGCCGCGCGGGCCTCGCCCAGGCCGAGCATGTGGTTCAGCTCGCGGGCGGTGGCGTCGGCGCCGTCGCGATCGGCCTTGTTCACCACGTAGACGTCGCCGATCTCCAGGATGCCGGCCTTCGCGGCCTGGATGCCGTCGCCCATGCCGGGGGCGAGCAGCACCACCGAGGTGTCGGCCTGCGCGGCGATCTCCACCTCGGACTGGCCGACGCCGACGGTCTCCACCAGCACCACGTCGCACCCGGCGGCGTCCAGCACCCGGATGGCCTGCGGGGCGGCCCACGCCAGGCCGCCGAGGTGGCCGCGGGTGGCCATCGAGCGGATGTAGACGCCCGGGTCCGAAGCGTGCTCGGACATCCGGACCCGGTCGCCGAGGAGGGCTCCGCCGGAGAACGGTGAGGACGGGTCGACGGCGAGCACGCCGACCCGGCGGCCGGACCTGCGGTACGCCGTGACCAGCGCCGAGGTCGAGGTGGACTTCCCGACGCCGGGTGAACCGGTCAGCCCGACGACATAGGCTCCGCCGGTCAGCGGGGCGAGCGTCGCCATCACCTCGCGCAGTTGCGGGGAACCGCCCTCCACGAGCGAGATCAGCCGCGCCACCGCCCGCGGCCGCCCCTCCCGCGCCTGCTCCACCAGCGTCTGGACGTCCGCTGCTTTTTGTGGCTCGGTTCGCCGCCGGTCGCTTTGACCCGGTGTCGACGGTCGATCATGCTCGCTCGCTCTCCCCCTGCCTTCGGCGGAGGCACTCCCATCGCTCACTGCGCGTGTTCTTCCTTTCGACACCGGCGCGACCTTTGGCTCACTCGCCCGTAGCCACCGTTCTTCCGTCAGCGGACCGCGGGCACCGTTCCTCCGTAGGCCGGCCCCGTGGGCACCCTTTTCCCGTCAGTTGCCCGGGACGCGGAGGATCAGGGCGTCGCCCTGGCCGCCGCCGCCGCACAGGGCGGCCGCTCCGGTGCCGCCGCCGCGCCGCTTGAGCTCGAGGGCCAGGTGCAGCACGATACGGGCGCCGGACATGCCGATGGGGTGGCCGAGGGCGATCGCGCCACCGTTGACGTTCACCTTTTCCGGTGTCACGCCCAGGTCCTTCATCGACTGCACGGCGACCGCGGCGAACGCCTCGTTGATCTCGATGAGGTCGAGGTCGCCGACGGTCAGCCCCTCCTTGCGCAGCGCGTGGTTGATCGCGTTCGACGGCTGGGACTGGAGCGAGTTGTCCGGCCCGGCCACATTGCCGTGCGCGCCGATCTCGGCGATCCAGGACAGGCCCAGCTCCTCCGCCTTGGCCCGGCTCATCACGACGACCGCGGCGGCCCCGTCGGAGATCTGCGAGGAGGTGCCCGCGGTGATGGTGCCCGCCCCGGTGGCGTCGGCGAAGGCGGGCCGCAGCCGGCTGAGCGACTCCGCGGTGGTCTCCGGGCGGATGCCCTCGTCCTGGGCGAAGATCACCGGGTCGCCCTTGCGCTGCGGGATCTCCACCGGGGTGATCTCGGCGTCGAACAGGCCGTTCTTCCGGGCGGCCGCGGCGCGCTGGTGGGACAGCGCGGCGAACTCGTCCTGCGGGGCGCGCTCGATGCCGAGCCGGGTGTTGTGCCGCTCGGTGGACGCGCCCATCGCGATCTCGTCGTAGGCGTCGGTCAGGCCGTCGTGCGCCATCGAGTCGAGCATCTCGATCGCGCCGTACTTGTGGCCCTCGCGGGACTTGGGCAGCAGGTGCGGCGCGTTGGTCATGGACTCCTGGCCGCCGGCCACCACGATCTCGAACTCGCCGGCCCGGATCAGCTGGTCGGCGAGGGCGATCGCGTCGAGGCCGGACAGGCACACCTTGTTCACGGTGAGCGCGGGCACGCTCATCGGGATGCCGGCCTTGACCGCGGCCTGCCGGGCCGGGATCTGGCCGGCGCCGGCCTGGAGCACCTGCCCCATGATCACGTACTCGACCTGGTCGCCGGCGATGCCGGCCCGGTCCAGCGCGGCCTTGATCGCGACGCCGCCGAGGTCGGCGCCGGAGAACGTGCGCAGGCTGCCGAGCAGCCGCCCCATCGGGGTGCGGGCGCCGGCGACGATCACGGAGGTGCGGGCTTCCTGACTGGTCATGGTGCGGCCCCTTCGGCTGAAGAGAAGTTAACGAGGGTTACCGTCAATGTACTGACCGGTAGTCGCCGGGTCACGAGGCGGAACGTGTGATGGCGCGCACGTTGCGTGACTGCCCGCCGGTACGGTGAACTGTGCGCATGCTGACACGCATCGACCACATCGGGATCGCCTGCTTCGACCTCGACGCGACCGTCGAGTTCTACCGTGCCACGTACGGCTTCGAGGTGGAGCACACCGAGGTCAACGAGGAGCAGGGTGTCCGCGAGGCGATGATCAGGATCAGCGGGACGGACGACGGCGGCGCCTCCTACCTGCAGCTGCTGGAGCCGACCCGGGAGGACTCCGCGGTCGGCAAGTGGCTGGCGAAGAACGGCGAGGGCGTGCACCACATCGCCTTCGGCACCGGGGACGTCGACACCGACGCCGAGGCGGTGCGCGACAAGGGCGTGCGGGTGCTCTACCAGGAGCCGCGGATCGGCACCATGGGGTCGCGGATCACCTTCCTGCACCCCAAGGACTGCCACGGGGTGCTCACCGAGCTGGTCACCTCCGCCCCGCACACCCCCGACGCCGGCGACAAGGCGTAGCGATCCGGCCGAACCGGGCCTCCAGGACCGCCGAACAGGCCCGAGACCACTGACCCAACCCCGGTGCCGCCCGGTAGAGTGACCGAGGGCCGACCGGGGTGGGCGGCCGGGAGCACGCTCCTGGGTACGCTCCCGCTCCGTGACGTTGATCTGACACCATTCTTCGTATAGCTCTGTTCTCTCAAACCGAGCTACGGAGAATCTCACCCGGTTGGCGGGTGAGGACGCCAGGAGACCGATGGGACCGCGGAGTGCGGGGCAACGACAGCTACCGGGCTGACGACCAGCTCTCTCGACTCGAAGCCGAGATGGACCGGCTGCGTACCGAGCGCGGCAAGGCGGTCGATCACGCCGACGACCTCGGCTACCAGGTCGAAGTGCTGCGCGCCAAACTGCACGAGGCGCGCCGCAATCTCGCCACCCGTCCCGCCTACGACAACATCGGCCACCAGGCCGACCAGCTGCTGCGCAACGCCCAGATCCAGGCCGACCAGCTGCGCGCCGACGCCGAGCGGGAGCTGCGCGAGGCCCGTGCCCAGACACAGCGGCTGCTCCAGGAGCAGGCTGAGCACCAGGCCAGGTTCGAGTCGGACTGGCACACCGAGGCGATCGCCCGCCGCCGCCAGCTCGACGAGGAGCTCGCCGAGCGGCGCGCCACCGTCGAGACCCACGTCAACGAGAACGTGGCCTGGGCCGAGCAGCTGCGGGCCCGCAGCGAGTCGCAGGCCCGGCGGCTGCTGGACGAGACCCGCGCGGAGTCCGAGGCGGCGCTGACCGCCGCCCGGGCCGAGGCGACCCGGATCGCCGAGCAGACCAGCCAGCGGCTGACCGCGGAGGCCGAGTCGGCCCGCGCCGAGGCCGAGCAGTTGCTGCGCCGGGCGCGCGCCGACGCCGAGCGGCTGATGGCCACCGCCTCCGCGCAGGCCACCGAGGCCACCACCGAGGCCGAGGCACTGCGCACCACCACCCGCAGCGAGTCCGACGAGGCCAGGACCCGCGCCACCGAGCTGTCCCGGCTCGCCGACGAGCGGTCCAGGGCCGCCGAGGAGACGCTGCGGCAGGCCACCACCGAGGCCGAGCGGCTGCGCGAGGAGGCCGCGGCCGGCGCCGCCAAGCGGCTGGCGGCCACCGAGACCGAGAACGAGCAGCGCACCAAGACCGCCCGCGCCGAGATCGCCCGCATGGTCGGCGAGGCCACCAAGGAGGCCGAGGCGGCCAAGGCGGAGGCCGAGCAGACCGTCGCCGACGCCCGCGCGGAGGCCGACCGGATCAGGGCCGAGGCGCAGGAGACCGCCCGCGCCAAGGCCACCGAGGACGCCGCCGCCCAGCTCGCCCAGGCGGCCAGGTCGGCCGAGGAGATCCTCACCAAGGCGTCCGAGGACGCCCGCTCCACCACGAAGGCCGCCGCCGAGGAGGCCGAGCGCATCCGCCGCGAGGCCGACGCGGAGGCCGAGCGGCTGCGGGCCGAGGCGGAGGCGTCGGCGCAGGAGCTGCGCGGCGCCGCCCAGGACGACACCGAGGAGTACCGCGCCAGGACCGTCGAGCTCCAGGAGGAGGCCCGGCGGCTGCGCGGCGAGGCCGAGCAGTTGCGCGCCGACGCGGTCGCCGAGGGCGAGCGCATCCGCGGCGAGGCGCGGCGCGAGGCGGTCCAGCAGATCGAGGAGGCCGCGAGCAAGGCCGAGGAACTGCTCGCCAAGGCGAAGGCCGACGGCGACGAGGCGCGGCAGGGCGCGACCGCCGAGGCCGACCGGATGCGCACGGAGTCCGTGGAGCGGGCCTCGGCGCTGAACACCAAGGCCGAGGAGGCGCTGCGGCAGGCGCGCGCGGAGGCCGACGAACTGCGCGCGGAGGCCGGGCGGCAGGCGGAGGCGGCCAAGGAGGCGGCCGAGCAGACCGTCGCGCAGGCCCGTACCGAGGCCGAGGCGGTCGCCGCGCGGATGCGCGAGGAGGCCGAGGGCGACCTGGTCCGGCTGCGCGAGGAGGCCGAGGCGCGGGTCGTCGGAGCCGAGCAGGCACTGCGCGAGGCCACCGCCGAGGCGGATCGGGTCCGCGCCGAGGCCGGCGAGGAGGCCGAGCGGCTGCGCGGCGAGACCGCCGAGCGGGTCCGCGTCCTTCAGGAGCAGGCCGAGGCGGAGGCGGTACGGCTGCGCGACGAGGCGGCCTCGGACGCGGCGCAGACCCGCGCGGAGGGCGAGTCCGTCGCCGTACGGCTGCAGGCCGAGGCGGCCGCCGACGCCGAGCAGCGCAGGACCGAGGCGCAGGAGACCGCGGACCGGCTGCGCGCGGAGGCCGCGGCCGCCGCCGAGCGGATCGGGGTGGAGGCCGCCGAGGCGCTGGGCGCGGCCCAGGAGGAGGCGGCCCGGCGCCGCCGGGAGGCCGAGGAGGTGCTGGGCGCGGCCCGCACGGAGGCCGAGCAGGAGCGCACCCAAGCCCGCCGGGAGAGCGAGGAGTTGCTGGCCGCCGCCCGCAAGCGGGTGGAGGACGCCGGCGTCGAGGCGGACCGGCTGGTCGCCGAAGCGGAGCAGCGGGCAACGGAGTTGGTGGCCGCCGCCGAGGGGACCGCGCAGCAGGTGCGCGACTCCGTCGCCGGGCTGCGTCAGGAGGCCGAGGAGGAGATCGCCGGGCTGCGGTCGGCCGCGGAGCACGCCGCCCACCGGATGCGCGCCGAGGCGCAGGGCGAGGCGGACCGGCTGCACTCCGACGCCAACTCCGAGCGGGAGCGGGCCGGTGAGGACGCGTCCCGGGTCCGCCGGGAGGCGGCCGAGGAGGCCGAGGCGGCCCGCGCGATGGCCGACCGCACGGTCAGCGAGGCGATCGAGGAGTCCGACCGGCTGCGTTCGGAGGCGCGCGAGGACGCGAACCGGATGCGTACCGACGCGGCGAACCAGGCCGACCAACTCGTGGGCAAGGCACGCGAGGAGGCCGAACGCCTCGGCGCCCAGGCCCGGGACGCGCTCGCGAGCGCCGAGCGGACCGCCGAGGACTCCCGTACGCACGCGCAGCGCATCCTGGACGAGGCGCGCGAGGCGGCGAACAAGCGGCGCAGCGAAGCGGCCGAGCAGGCCGACGAGTTGATCGGCAAGGCGCAGGCGGAGGCGGTCACGACGCAGACCGCGGCGGAGCAGCACGCCGACGCGATGGTCGGCGCGGCCCGCACCGAGGCGGAGCGGATCGTCAACGAGGCCACCAACGAGGGCAACGGGATGGTGGAGCGCGCCCGCACCGACGCCGATACGCTACTGGCCGAGGCGCGCAACGACGCCACCAACACCCGCAACCGCACAGCGGAGTTGCGCCGCCGGGTGGAGTCCGAGGTGGAGGAGTTGCACGAGCGGGCCCGCAAGGAAGCCGCCGAGGCCATGAAGGTGGTCGGCGAGCGGGTGGACAAGCTGGTGGCCGCCGCGACCGAGCAGTTGGGGGAAGCGGAAGCGAAGGCCGCCGAGATCAAGAGCACCGCCACGTCGGAGGCGAGCAAGGTCCGGATCGCCGCCGTGAAGAAGGTCGAGGGCCTGCTCAAGGAAGCGGAGCAGAAGAAGGCCGAGGCCGAACGCGAGGCGGAGCGGGTCAAGGGCGAGGCGCGCGCCGAAGCCGAGCGCGTCGTGGCGGAGGGCAGAAGGGAGTTGGAGGTCCTGGTGCGCCGCCGAGAGGACATCAACGCGGAGATCTCCCGGGTCCAGGACGTGTTGGAGGCGCTGGAGTCGTTCGAGGCGCCCGGCGGGTCCGGCAAGAGCGCCGTCGCGGCCGGCGCGGGCGCACCCGCCACTCGTACGAGCGGCAAGCGGTCCGACGAGGCTCCACTCGATTGAGCGGACATTCTCCATACCGAATACGCAATGGCTCGGTGACACGCCGCCGCGCCCCCTAGGATTCCCCCTATCACCTCACCGGTCTGAATCATCGACAGGAACCCCATGAGCGACACTTCCTCCCCCTTCGGCTTCGAGCTCGTGCGTCGCGGATACGACCGCGGTCAGGTGGACGACCGCATCACCAAGCTCGTCGCCGACCGTGACAGTGCGTTGACCCGGATCACCGCGCTGGAGAAGCGCATCGAGGAACTGCACCTCGAAACCCAGAACGCCCAGGCCCAGGTCACCGACTCCGAGCCGTCGTACGCCGGTCTCGGCGCCCGTGTCGAGAAGATCCTCCGCCTCGCCGAGGAGGAGGCGAAGGACCTGCGCGAGGAGGCCCGCCGCGCGGCCGAGCAGCACCGCGAGCTGGCCGAGTCGGCCGCCGCGCAGGTCCGCAGCGACGCCGAGTCCTACGCCTCCGACCGCAAGGCGAAGGCCGAGGACGAGGGCTCGCGGATCGTCGACAAGGCGAAGGGCGACGCGACGCAGCTGCGCGCGGACGCGCAGAAGGACGCCTCGGCCAAGCGTGAGGAGGCCGATGCGCTGTTCGAGGAGACTCGCGCCAAGGCCGCCCAGGCCGCCGCGGACTTCGAGACCAACCTGGCCAAGCGCCGCGAGCAGTCCGAGCGGGACCTGGCGTCCCGTCAGGCGAAGGCGGAGAAGCGGCTGGCGGAGATCGAGCACCGCGCCGAGCAGCTCCGCCTGGAGGCGGAAAAGCTGCGCACCGACGCCGAGCGCCGCGCCCGCCAGACGGTGGAGACCGCGCAGCGCCAGTCCGAGGACATCGTCGCGGACGCGAACGCGAAGGCCGACCGGATTCGCAGCGAGTCCGAGCGCGAGCTGGCGGCGCTCACCAACCGCCGCGACAGCATCAACGCGCAGCTGACCAACGTGCGCGAGATGCTGGCCACGCTCACGGGTGCGGCCGTCGCCGCGGCGGGCTCCCCCGCCGACGACGAGCCGGTCTCGCGCGGCGTCCCGGCCCAGCAGTCCCGCTGACCGGCACTTCCGCGCCGGCCGGCGGCTCCGCCCCGCGGTGGTGCCACTGGCCGGCGGCTCCGCTCGCGGGCTGTGCCACTGGTCGGCGACCGGTGGAGGCACGTTTTTCCACAACCCCCGCCCCTCCTCGGGCGGGGGTTGCGCCGTCTGAAGTAGCCTCGGGCCCATGATTGAGTTGCAGGGGCTCACCAAGCGGTACGGGGACAAGACCGCAGTCGACCATTTGACCTTCACCGTGCGCCCCGGCGTGGTGACGGGCTTCCTCGGGCCGAACGGCGCGGGCAAGTCCACGACGATGCGCATGCTGCTGGGCCTGGACAACCCGACCAGCGGCAGTGTCCGGATCGACGGCAAGCACTACGCACAGCTCAGCGAACCGCTGAAGTACATCGGCGCGCTGCTGGACGCCAAGGCGATCCACGGCGGCCGCACCGCGTACAACCACCTGCTGTGCATGGCGCAGTCCAACCGCATCCCCAAGCACCGGGTGGACGAGGTGCTGGAGACGGTGGGCCTGAGCGCGGTGGCGAAGAAGCGCTCCAAGGGCTTCTCGCTCGGCATGGGCCAGCGGCTGGGCATCGCCGGGGCGCTGCTCGGCGACCCGGAGATCCTGATGTTCGACGAGCCGGTCAACGGACTGGACCCGGAGGGCATCCACTGGATCAGGAACCTGATGAAGGGCCTGGCCGCCCAGGGCCGCACGGTCTTCGTCTCCAGCCACCTGATGAGCGAGATGGCGCTGACCGCCGACCACCTGATCGTGATCGGCCGCGGCCGGCTGATGGCGGACACCTCGATGTCCGACTTCATCGAGAAGAACTCGCGGTCCTACGTCCGGCTGCGCTCTCCGCAGCAGGAGCGGTTCAAGGACGTGATGGCCAAGGCCGGTTACACCGTGGTGGAGACCGGCGACGGAGCGTTCGAGATCACCGACGGCGACGCTGCCGCGCTCGGCGAACTCGCGGCGCAGCATCAGCTGGTGCTGCACGAACTCAGCCCGCAGCGGGCGTCGTTGGAGGAAGCGTTCATGCAGCTCACCGCGGAGTCGGTGGAGTACCACGCGCATGGCCAGGTCGGCCCGGGGCCGGTCGGCGGGCCCGGGGCTCCGGTGCCGGGCAGTGCTGCCGGGCAGCAGCCCGGGGCGCCCGCGGGGCAGCCTCCGTACGGCTCCTCGCCGTACGGAGCGTCGCCGTACGGTGCCTCGCCGTACGGACCGGGGCAGGGAGTGCCGCAGGGGCAGGGCCAGGGCGCGCCGCAGGGGCAGGGCTGGCAGCAGCCGGGCCAGGGCGGTCAAGCGGCTCCGCCGCCTCCCGCCGCCCCCGAGTGGGGCGCCCAGTGGCGTGACAACGGCAAGAAGAAGGGGCACTGACCCATGGCCTCGACCTCCGCCGTCCTCCAGTCCGAGTGGACGAAGATCCGCTCGGTGCGCTCCACCGTGTGGACGCTCGCGCTGGCCTTCCTGGTCACCATCGCGCTGGGCGCGATCATCAGCGCCGTCTTCAACAGCCAGTGGAGCTCGATGTCGCCGTCCGACAAGGCGACCTTCGACCCGACGAACACCAGCTTCTTCGGCATGACCCTCGGCCAGCTCGCGCTGATCGTCTTCGGCGTGCTGGTGATCTCAAGCGAGTACAGCACCGGCATGATCCGCACCTCGCTGGCCGCGGTGCCGCAGCGCGGCCACTTCTACGCCTCGAAGGTCGCGGTCGCCGGGGTGCTCGCCCTGATCGTCGGCATGCTGACCAGCTTCCTGACCTTCTTCGTCGGGCAGGCGCTGCTCGGCTCGCACAGCGCCTCGATCGGCGATCACGGCGTGCTGCGCGCGGTGTTCGGCGCCGGGCTGTACATGACGCTGATCGTGCTGTTCTGCGTGGGCACCGCGGCGATGCTGCGCAGCCCGATGCTGGGGCTGGGCATCCTGATGCCGTTCTTCTTCCTGGTCTCGCCGATCCTCAGCGCGGTGCCGAAGGTCAAGTCGGTGGCCCGCTACTTCCCCGACCAGGCCGGACAGAAGATCATGCAGGTGGTGCCGGGCTCCGGGGACCACACGTCGTACGGCCCCTGGGGCGGTATCGGCATCATGGCGCTGTGGGTGATCGCGGTGCTCATCGGCGGCTACGTGGTGCTCAAGCAGCGCGACGCCTGAGCCCGGGTCCGCCCGCCGGTCCGCGCCTCCGACAGGACCGCCCGCACGGGCGCGTCACGACGCTTCGGGAGCACGGAACGCGTCACTCGAACGAGTGAATCCGCCGACGGGCGCGACCACCGAGAGAACCGATGCCGCGGACCGCGTCAGTAGCGCGGCGCGCGTCAGTACCGCGGTGCGTTACGGGACCGCTGCACCTTGCTGGTGCGGCGGTCCCTCGCGTTCCAGCAGGCGCGGTGCCAGTGCCGGCGGTCGTCCACCCCGGCGTACTCCCGCCAGGCCACCACGTGGCCGACGCCGGGCGGGATCTCCTGGTCGCAGCCCGGGCAGCGGTAGTGCTTCGCGGAGGCGCTGCCGGCGATCGGCCGCACCACCCACTCCTCGCCCTGCCACTCCTCGGTCCGGCCGCCGCCGACGCCCGACTCGCGCTCCTGCGCGGGCGCCGGCTTGTACGGGCGGTTACGTCGCGGCGACACGGACACCTCGCGCTCTGCCCGGCCAGGCCCCGGGCTGCACTGGTTCGACAGCGGACCGGTCCGAGCCGCCGGGGCCGAACCGTCCCTCCAGGTTACGCGTACGACCCGGGCCCGGCGGCACACCCACCCGCGGCCCGCCGCCCTCCTGACGCCCGCCCAGCGCCCTTCGGCAGCTCTTCCGCAGCCCTTCCGCAACCCGCCCGCCTCCCGGCTGCCGCCCGCTCATCGGCTGCCGAAAATCATGAAAACTCCCGGGCCAGGCCGTGCCTTTGGCACGTGCCAAGCGTTGGACGGGGAAAGAGGGAGTGCGTGATGCGCGTTGGGACGTTCGTTCTCGCGGCCCAGTTCCCCGGCCAGGGCCAGGGCGAGGCGCTGAGCCGGGCGATATCCACGGCCGACGCGGCGGAGGCTGCGGGGCTGGACTCGGTGTGGCTGGCCGAGCATCACTTCG